>NZ_CP017560.1:2499329-2811745 GCF_001753205.1 Sporosarcina ureilytica
TATTCGCCGCTGGTGTTTGTGCTGGTCGCTCTTTTTTATCTTTCTTTGTGACATCTGAGGATTGCTTGGTTTCTTTAGCGGTTCTCGCGATTTTTTCCTCTTGATGACGCTTTCCATCCTCTAAAGATTGCTTTGAAATTGCCGTGATGTGCACGCTATCTACTTCAGATACTTTCATAATTTTAGACTGAATACCTTCAGCCTCTTCATTTGTAATCATGACCACTGTAAATTCTTGGTCAAAAGCTTCTTCTTCTAATTTTTCAACGGATGGGACTGACTTAATAATATCTCCGTTGTTTTCAAGGATTTCAAACACCATAAAAACTCTTGCAGCTTTTAATAAACAATCCTCCCGGAGTGTTACTTTTACTTCAAACACCTGATAACCTTGGTCAAATGATTGTGTAATCACTGTCGTTTCAAATTCATCATATTGAAGAGTTGTAGCTTCACTGTTTTCTTCTATAACGGTCGCTGCAACTTCTGACTGACTACTTTTTATAGTTCGTTCACCTGACTCAATTCTAGTTAATTGTTCCACAAGGTCGGTGACATCTTTTTCACCAGTACCACCTGCTTCAATATCTTGAACCATTTCTCCTAAATAACCGACAGCTTCAAAAACGTAATCCAACATTTCTGCAGTTACTTGTAATTTAGCATTCCGAATCGCATCCAACACGTTTTCCATCACGTGGGTTAAATCCGCGATATCGGTATAGCCCATCGTTGCGGACATCCCTTTCAATGTATGAGCTGCACGGAAAACTTCATTCACAATCGTTAAATCATCTGGATTACTTTCAAGTTTAAGTAGATATTGATTACAAGATTGAAGATGTTCTCTACTTTCATCTAAAAACATTTCTAAGTATTGATTTGTATCCATCTTCTCGCCCCCTCATGATTGAATAATCTCGCTAATTGTTATACCGATATTTTCTAGTTTGGCGACTTCATCCGCAAGATCATTCTCGACAATCGCCCGCGGCATGCCATAGACAACACTTGTCTCTATTGATTCTGCGATGGTGATCGTTTCACAACATTCTTTTAAACGCTTTACACCTTCCAAACCATCATTTCCCATGCCTGTCATAATGACAGCCAAACATTTTAAACTACGATTCTTTGCTACTGATTCAAATAATACATCTACAGATGGGCGATGACCTAAGCGCGGCGGCTCTATGTCGTCTATTTGCGCAACAAACGACATCCCTAACTTTCGAACAGTAAAATGCTGACCGCCTGGCGCAAGATAAGCCGTTCCATTTTCTAGTAAGTCGCCATTTTCTGCTTCCTTTACCGTGATTTCACATAAATTATTAAGACGATCTGCTAATGATTTTGTGAAACCTGGGGGCATATGTTGAACGATTAAAATCGGTGCATCTATCTCTTTCGGCAACTGTGTCAACACTTTTTGTAATGCGCGAGGTCCCCCTGTTGATGTACCCACTACAACAATTTTTTTGCCTCTCGATGTAAATCTTGGTACCTGATTGCTTTGTACGTTCGTTGGTTGAACTTGATTGACTACATTGGACGTTACGGGTGTTTTTTGGATAAATTGAATCTCATTCCTCGTCTTTGACTCTTCACTATTCGTTGGAATGCGATTTATCTTAGACATTGGCACATTTGCCGCTGCTACTACTTTTTCGATAATTTCATCTTTCACATCACCAAGATTTAACGAAATAGCGCCTCCTGGTTTAGCAATAAAATCCACTGCCCCATATTCCATTGCAAGCATTGTATTTTCTGCACCTTTTTTTGTCGTACTCGATAGCATGACGACTGGAGTTGGATGCTTTTTCATAATTACCCTTAACGCTTCAAGCCCGTCCATTATTGGCATTTCTATATCTAAAGTGATGACATCAGGTTTTAAAATTGCGATTTTATCAAGTGCATCTTTTCCATTTCTTGCTACACCTACAACATCAATTTTAGGATGACTATTTAGAATATCCGTAATGAGCTTTCGCATAAAAGCGGAATCATCAACAACAAGTGCCTTCTTGTTAAATATAGTCAGTTCAATCACGACCTCTCGCGAATATATTTTTCAGCGTTCCAATAAACCCTAATTTTTTCTTATCATCTTGTTTATGATCGAAATTCGTGAAAACTTCTGTCATTGTTACTAATCTCTTAGAAATTGGTGCATTCGGATTGGTAAGAAAGTAAGGTTTTTGCGCAATCACTGATTTTTGAACGACCGTATCTTCTGGCAGAAAACCTAAAATGGTTGTTTCTTTTTGTAAAAACTTCTTCATTGCAAATTGTAATCTTAACACCGCATCATTTCCTCCATTGGCTTTAGAGACTCGATTACCAACCAAATAAAATGATTTATCGGGATCTTTCATGAAAATAAATTTCATCATAGAGTAGGCATCCGTAATTGAAGTAGGTTCATTCGTTGAAATAACGATAATCTCATCAATTGCAATCAGAAGTTCAATCGCACGCTTCGTTGCACCTGCTCCCATATCAAATATGACAAAATCATACGTTCTTTGTAAGTATTCAAAAGCGTTTGTAAGACGCTCGAATGTATCATCTGACCATTCCATAATTGTTTCTAATCCGGAACCTCCAGCGATAAAATCTAACCCTTCTTCTGTCTCATTTATGATTAAGTCTATTCCTTCTGATCCTACCAAGTAATCCATTAAACTATGTTTAGGCGACTTGCCGAGCAAGATATGAATGTTCCCCATTCCGATATCCATGTCCACGATAATGACTTTCTTTCCTTGCGCTAGCAAGGCATGCGCAAAATTAGTGGAAAAGTTTGATTTTCCGACGCCACCTTTTCCACTCACTACAGCAATAGATCTCGCCAACTCTCCAACGGATTCTAACATTTTTAGACGTAAACTTTCAGCTTGATCACGCATTGGTTAGGTCCCCCAATAACAGCTGAATCACATTCTCTGGTGTTGCCTCTTCTAAATCTTCCGGCACTTCTTGTCCATTCGTAAAATAAGCAGTTCCATATCCATATTTTAGCATTAAATTAAAGAGTGTCCCCATCGAATTTGTTTCGTCCATTTTCGTGAAAATAAATTTTTCAATTGGGAGTGCTTTAAATTGCTCTATAATCATTTCCATATCTTCTTCTTTGGAGGTCATGGACAGCACTAAAAATGTTTCCATATCCAATGAAAAATCAACAATATGCTGCAAATCTTCAACGAACTCCGCTTCTTTGTAATTACGTCCGGCCGTATCAATGAATACAAGATCTAAATAAGAGAATTTCTCTACCGCTTTCTTGAAATCCGCTTGATTATAAACGACTTCAACAGGCGCCTGAAGTAAATTCGCATAGGTACGCAACTGTTCAATTGCAGCGATTCGATATGTATCAGTCGTAATAAATCCGATTTTCTTTTTCTTTTCAAGAAGAGCACGCGCAGCAATCTTGGCAATCGTTGTCGTTTTCCCAACGCCAGTCGGACCTAGTACATGAATATACTTCTTCTGAAATGTAATGCCGCCAAATGGTAAACCTTCAACTTTTTCAGTTAATATTTGTTGTACATGCCGGCACTGTTCTTCAATTGTTAAATCTTGTTTCTCGTCTTTCATCTGATTGAAAATGGTCGTGCCAAGCTCACCTACTAGTTGTTCGGATATACCTTGCCTTTTCAAATGATGGAGAAGCTGATGCATTTCGTCAGGATACTGAGATAGTTCTGTTGACAACTGCATATTTTTCAACATTTTTTTCATCTCTGACATTTCTTGCTTTAATTGTTTAGTCGTGTCATCCAATTGGTTCGATTGTTGGATAGTCGGTTCGATTTTTGGCTCATAAGATTTTTTTGGCGCATCATATCCCGCAACTACTTCAACCGTTTTTTTCTTAAACAGCCCAAATATTCCTTTTGATTGGACGACATTGGAACTTAAAATAATGGCGTCATCCCCGAAATCAGCACGAACTTTTTTCATCGCGTTGACCATTGTATCGGCAGTATATTTCTTCATATTCATGCTATATTCACCACCCCTACACTTTGTACTTCTACAGAAGCTTCAAGTTCATTATATGAGAGTACTGGGATTTGAGGAAAATATCGTTCTGTAATTTGTCTAACATACATACGTATTGCCGGCGATGACAATATAACCGGTGATTGATTCATCAAGGCCACTCTCTCAACTTCTTGTGAAATTGATTCCAATATTTGTTGAGAAATCGTTGGGTCTAACGATAAATAATTCCCTTGTTCGGTTTGTTGAATACTATCTGCAATTGTTTTCTCAATTTTCCCTGAAACCGTCAGCACTTTTAAAGCACCACTTTCACCTGCATATTGAGTTGTAATTTGTCTTGCTAACGCTTGTCTTGCATATTCCGTTAATACATCAACATCTGATGTATATTTTGAGTAGTCTGCAAGTGCTTCAAATATGATCGGTAAATTTCGAATTGATACTTGTTCACTTAATAACTTTGCCAAGACTTTTTGAATTTCTCCAATAGATAAAGGGGTTGGCGTTAATTCTTCTACTAAAATTGGATACGTTTCTTGAACGTGATCGATGAGTTGTTTTGTTTCCTGTCTGCCTAGTAAATCAGCCGCATGTGCTCGAATGACTTCAGTTAAATGAGTCGAAACAACACTCGGTGGATCAACGACCGTATATCCTTGAATTTCCGCATCTTCTTTTACAACTTCTGTAATCCATTTAGCTGGTAGGCCGAACGACGGTTCAATCGTTTCAATGCCTTCAATTGAATCTTCCCCACCCGGACTCATCGCCAAGTAATGATCTAATAAAAGTTCTCCTTTTGCCAATTCATTTCCTTTTATTTTAATTCGATATTCATTCGGTTGTAATTGGATATTGTCTCGTATTCGTACGACTGGGATGACAAGCCCTAGTTCGATTGCAAGTTGTCTCCGTATCATAACCACACGATCGAGTAAATCTCCTCCTTGTGTTGCATCGACAAGTGGAATTAATCCATACCCAAATTCAAATTCTATCGGATCAATATTTAATAGATTAACAATATTTTCAGGACTTTTTAGTTCGCCTGTCTGTTCTTCTTCTTCAATTTCAAGAAGTTCTTCGGGGTCTTCTTCTACCCGACGTGACATCATATATGCACCCGTTGCAAGTGCAATCGCTATTGGTAAAGGTAACATAATATGAATCGGTGTAAATACGCCGAGTAAAAACAATGTGGCTGCAGCGACATAAAGAAGTTTAGGTTGTCCTAAAAGCTGATTCGTAATATCGGCACCCAAGTTTCCTTCAGATGCTGCACGCGTCACGACGATACCAGTTGCTGTCGAAATCAGAAGTGCTGGGATTTGAGTCACTATCCCATCACCTACTGTCAATCGTGTAAAGACCGCAGCCGCTTCTGCAAACGGAAGACCCATTTGCACGATACCAACAACCATTCCAACAAGTAAGTTAATAATGACGATAATAATGCCGGCGATGGCGTCTCCTTTTACAAATTTTGTCGCTCCATCCATCGCACCATAAAAGTCCGCTTCATTGCTTACTTTTTCACGTCGCATTCGAGCGTCCATTTCAGAAATCATCCCGGCATTCAAATCCGCGTCAATACTCATTTGCTTACCTGGCATCGCATCTAATGTAAAACGAGCAGCAACTTCAGATACTCGTTCAGCTCCCTTCGTAATAACTAGGAATTGAATGATGACAAGGATCGCAAAAATAACAAGTCCGACGACAATATTTCCACCTGTTACGAATGAACCAAACGTATCGACTACGCCACCAGCATCTGCTTCACTCAAAATCGCTCGCGTTGTTGAGATATTAAGCCCTAATCTAAAAACAGTCATTAAGAGCAATAACGTCGGAAATATTGAAAACTGTAAGGCCTCTTGCATGTTCATAGATGTTAATAAAGTCATTAAAGCGATTGTAATATTGATGATGATAAGAAAACTTAAAAGCCAAGGGGGTAACGGGATGACAAGCATGGCAACAATCATAATGACTGCTGCTAGAATCCCTATATCTCTATATTGCATGCCATCGCCTCTTTCTTCTACTTAAATTTTGCGTTGTATTCGATATACATAAGCAAGCACTTCGGCAATTGCTTTAAAAAACTCTTCTGGAACTGGTTCGTTTATATCTACTTGGTCATATAACGACCTTGCTAGGGGTCGATTTTCAACCATTACAATCTCATGTTCATTCGCAATCATTTTAATCTTTTGTGCAATGAAATCTACACCTTTAGCAACGATAATGGGTGCATCCATCTCTCCATCATCATATTTAATGGCAATCGCATAATGGGTCGGGTTTGTGATGACAACATCCGCGGTTGGAACTTCTTGCATCATTCGACGCATCGCCATTTCACGTTGCCTTTGCTTAATACGAGACTTAATTAATGGATCGCCTTCGGTATTTTTATGTTCATCCTTAATATCTTGTTTAGACATTCTAAGGTTTTTTTCGTAGTCATATTTTTGATAAAAAAAGTCCAGAATAGAAATAAATAATAAAGTAAATGAAGCTGTGATTCCCATCATCGCAGTCAATTGACCTATAGTGGATAATGTATCCCAAGCACTTTTAAATGCTAAGGAAAGAACTTTATCAATATTCATCCAAATAATGAGAAATGTGACAGTCCCGATAAATGAAATTTTCAATATCGATTTCATTAATTCAACAATTGCTCGAATTGAAAAAATGCGTTTCAATCCTTTAATTGGGTCGATTTTTTTCAAGTCAAACTTTAAAGGTTCTGTAGTAAATAGCCAACCAAATTGAAATAAATTGCCCGCTATCCCTGCTATGACAGCAATGATCATAACAGGTAATAAGATAAATGCTGTCTGTATAAGTACTTCACTATAAATAAGCAGTGCAACTTCAGCATCTAAGTCTTTTAATGAAAAATAATGAGTGAATGCTTGCTGAAAAAAACTAAAAAAACGTTCTCGCATAAAACCCGATGCCAAGAGAAGAAATGAAAAAACGGACAACAGGACAATTGCACTCGTCACATCTTGACTTTTTAAAACTTGGCCTTTCTCCCGGGAATCTTGGCGTTTCTTTTCTGTCGCTTTTTCAGTTTTTTCCCCGGCGAAAAACTGCAAATCAAGTCGCAACATCAAATTATCCGCCTCCTAATAGATACATCAGGTCTCTCATACTGACAATCATAAACTGGAATAACTTCTGCATGACGCCAACCATGACGACCATCATAATTGACAAAACTAGAAAACTCACGCCAATCTTAATCGGAAATCCAACAACAAAAATGTTCAATTGCGGAACAGTTCTTGCTGTAATCCCAAGTGCAAGGTCAACTAGAAATAATGTCGCAACGATAGGGATGGACATCTGAAATGCGATGGCAAATACGGCGGCAAACGTAGTTAGTACAAATTTAGCTACTGAGCCAGAACCAAATGCAGGCCAACCACCTTCTATCGGTAAAAACTGATAACTATAGAAAATACCATCTAATAAGAGATGATGACCATTTAACGCAAGCAATAATAACATCGCAAGCGAATTAAAAAACTGACCTAATAAAGGAGATTGCGCTCCTGTTTGTGGGTCAATAATATTCGCAACTGCAAATCCCATTTGGAAGTCGATAAATCCGCCTGCAATTTGAATCGCTGCCATAATGATATAAGCAATCATTCCAATTGCTAAACCGATAACTGCCTCTTTCATAACGAGTAAAATATAATGGCCATCAATTGGAATTTCCGGTATCTCTATCGTATACACCATCATCCAAGCTAATAGCGCACCAAAAATAATACGTTGGGTCGTTGGGATTGCTCGATAAGAAAACAACGGAACCGTGACGAAAAAAGCAGTGACTCTCGTCAATATTAATAAATAGCTAGGCAATGTAGGGATAAGTTCTTCCATACGCTCACCCGATAAACCGAACTAGATTTTCAAATATATCTGTTGCAAAAGTCGTAACGGTTCCAAGCATCCATGAACCGAAAAAAATGATTCCTACAAGAACAGCAATAATTTTCGGGACGAATGCCAAGGTTTGTTCTTGAATTTGTGTGGTTGCTTGAAAAATACTCACGGCCAATCCTGTTGCAAGCGCAACGAGTAAGAGAGGTCCTGAAGTCAATAATATGACTGAAATTGACCGTTCAGCTATCGCTATAATCATTTCACTTGTCAAAAGAACCCCTCCTAACTAAAACTTTGCAACAATGATTTTATAATAAGATGCCAACCGTCAACTAAGACAAACAATAAAATTTTAAAAGGTAACGATATCATAACCGGCGGGAGCATCATCATTCCCATTGACATGAGCACACTTGCCACAATCATGTCGATCACGAGAAACGGAATGAAAATCATGAAACCCATTTGAAATGCTGTTTTAATTTCACTTAATGCAAATGCTGGAACGAGCATCGTAAGCGGTATATCCTCTACAGATTCGGGGCGTTCCGCCTGATTATACTTAATAAAAAGTTCCAAATCCTTTTGCCTAGTATGCTTACTCATAAATTCCTTCAGTGGAATACTCGCGTTTTCATAAGCTTCCTCTAAGGTGATTTCTTCTGCAAACAACGGCGTCAATGCCGTATTATTTACTTCTTGAAATGTCGGCGCCATAATAAAAAACGTTAAAAACAAAGCTAATCCAACGAGCACTTGGTTCGGAGGCATTTGTTGTGTCGCGAGTGCCGTCCGGACAAATGATAAGACGATGATAATCCTAGCGAAAGAAGTCATTAAAATTAAAATGGCCGGTGCCAAAGACAAAACAGTTAAAAGGAGCATAAGTTTGACCGAAGTAGCGACGTTAGCCGCATCGCTATCCGCGAAAAATTGTACAAAATTATACATCTTGGTCGCGCTCCTTTTCTGTTAAACGATTAAGTTGTCTTTTTCTTTCTGTTTTTATTTCTGTTAAACGATTGTTAAGCACTTGACTAAAATCTGTATGTTGCTCTTCCATGTTGTTCGGATTTTGTTTTTTAAACGACGAAAACTTACTTAATAGTTGCTCAAGAGGGCCTTTGGAAGACATCACGTCGTTTTCCTCATAATACTCAAGAAGAGAAGCAATTTCTTTTTCATCTGTAATCTCTTTTAATAAACGAATATCTTCCCCGACCCCAACTAAATAATAAGTATCTCCGACAACAATTAATTGAATAGATTTTTGTTGACCAAGTGATAAACCGCCTAAATTTTTCATTAGCCGGTTTTTATCGTACAAGCGATTTTTACGATTAATAAATTTTAATAACCCATACAATAAACCGACAACAAAAACTAACGCAAATAGTGTTTTTATGTAATCCCAAGCAGTTACACCGACCTTTAGCGCTTGTTTTTCATCTATTTCATTATTTGACTTGTCTTGAATCGGCGGTTTAGCTTCTGTTTTATCTGCCCCTTCTTCATCGGAACAATTCTCTTTATTCTCCATGCAGTAAAAAACATTGTCCTCTGCATAACTTACAGAAGGAATCAGCACGAATGATAAGAGAATAATAGACATGGTGACTAACATAGATTTACGTTTTAATACTTGTTGTATATCCATGTTAGCTGAGTGCTTTTTCGATTGATTCGATAACTCGATCTGCTTGGAATGGTTTCACGATAAAATCTTTTGCTCCTGCAGAGATTGCATCAATAACCATTGCTTGTTGCCCCATTGCTGAGCACATAATCACTGTCGCTGAAGGGTCTTTTTCCTTAATTTCCTTTAATGCTTGAATTCCATCCATTTCAGGCATTGTAATATCCATCGTTACAAGATCAGGTTTTAACTCCATATACTTTTCAATCGCTTGTAATCCATCAGTCGCTTCGCCAACGACCTCAAAACCATTTTTAACTAATATATCCTTAATCATCATTCGCATAAATGCAGCATCATCTACAATTAAAATTCTTTTCCCCATTTACTATCCCTCCAAAATAATTATCTTAAATTATTAATTCGTTCCTTTGGACTTAATACATCCGTTATACGTACACCAAATTTTTCGTCGATTACGACCACTTCACCATTAGCAATGAGTCGGTTGTTGACAAGTATGTCAACAGGTTCTCCTACTAATTTATCTAATTCAATAATTGAACCACTAGATAATTCAAGTATTTCTTGCACTGTACGTTTTGTCCTACCTAACTCAACGGTTACTTGTAACGGAATATCCAGTAAAATATCTAAGTTTTGTGATTCTGTATTACTTAACGTTCCCTGTTCAAAACTTGAAAATTGTGCTTTTTCAACTGCAACTTGTGGTTTTTGATGTGTGACCGGTTCTTCTTTTCTTGGCGCTACTTCCGGTTGTACTGCCTGTTTCGGCTCTTCCATGAAGGCTGGTGTTTCTTCAAAAGGATTTGCTGCAACGACGGTTGTAGCGGCTGCTACTTCTTCGACTCCGTTATCATTTAGTAGCGTACCAACCATTTCTTTCCCAAATTCATAAGGAATTACTTGCATAATCTCTGAATCAATCAAATCGCCTACTTTTAAAGTAAATGCGACTTTTATAAGCAGTTCAGCGGCAGGTATGTTATCCACGCCCGTTTTTTCTTGAACATCCATTAAATCGATGGTTGGTGGAGATATATCCACCTTTACATTAAATACTGAAGACATTGAAGTAGCAGCCGACCCCATCATTTGATTCATGGCTTCTTGAACAGCACTTAAGTGAATATCTCCTAATTCCGGATTCGGTGCTGAACCGTCCCCGCCAAGCATCAAGTCTGCTATGATTGAAGCATCGGATTGTTTAATGACAAATAAATTCATGCCTCTTAAGCCTTGTGTATATTCAACTTTAATCGCCACATAAGGTAGAGCAAATTCTTCTTCTAGCATAGAGTGTTTTATAATAGAAATTGTTGGTGTCGTAATTTCAACTTTTTGTCCAAGCAGTGAAGATAATGCAGTTGCGGAACTACCAAAAGAAATATTAGCGATTTCACCAATCGTATCTCTTTCCAATTCACTTAAATCAGCCTCAATAACAGTAGAATCGTCATTTGACATTGTAAAGTCATCAAGGTCTTTCCCACTTAATAACGCTTCGATTTCCTCTTGGGATAATATATCATCACTCATCATCTTCATCCCCTCCTGTCAATACATCAATTACCTGTACCGCCATCCAACTTTTCATATGACCAGGTTGCGCGGTAAATTTAGGTAAATCTCCAATTTTCACGACGAGCGGCTCGTCAATTTTTTGTTTAAGAGAGATGACATCACCTTTTTCCAAATGAAGAAATTCTTCGATACTCATTTGTCCTTTCCCTAACTCGGCGATGATTGGAAGTTGTGCTTTTTTCATACTTCCTCTAAGTGCATCACGCTGCTCGGGTGTAGGCTCCTTTTTATTAGTTTGCATCCAGTACTGGACAGATAAGTTTGGCACAACCGGTTCTAGTACGACATGTGGAATACAAATATTAATCATGCCACTCGATTCACCAATTACAATATTAAATGAAATAACAGCCACTGTTTCATGTGGTGAAATCATCTGTAAAAACTGCGGATTGACTTCCATTTCAGCTAAATGCGGGTCAATGTCGATTAGTCCGGACCAAGCTTCTCTTAAATTATCAAATGAACGTTCAAATAAGTTCATCATAATTTTTGTTTCTATTTCTGTTAGAGTATCTACTTTACTAGGACTTTCACCAACACCACCCATAAGCCTATCTAACATGGAGTATGCAATGTTAGGATTCACTTCCATCAAAATATTACCTTCCAACGGGGACACTTCGAATATATTAATTAACGTCATATTTGGAATGGATCTTACAAATTTTTCGAATGGAATTTGGTCAACAGAAGCCACTTCAATTTGCACATAAGTTCGAAACTGTGCAGCAAAATAAGTCGCAAGTAAACGCGCAAAATTTTCATGAATGCGTGTCAGACTACGAATTTGGTCTTTCGAAAAGCGAAGGGTATGCTTAAAATCATACACTTTTACTGATTGTGTTTCTTCTTCCCTCTTCATTTCTTCCGCAGATATTTCTCCAGTTGAAAAAGCGGATAATAAAGCATCAATCTCACTTTGCGATAATATGTCCCCTGTCATTTGAACCACCTCCTCATGTATTTTATTGAATGATATTAGAGACGATATAAACGCGCTCTATTTCACCGGATTGAATGAGCGGATTTAGTAATGATTGAATGGTTGATTCAAAAGCTTGCTTACCGGTTTTCCCTTCAAGTTCTTCTCGTGTAATTTCTGAAAGTTCATGAATAACTATATTTTTCACTTGAAATTCTCGTTTTTCTAATTCCTCAGCGGCTTGCTTGCTATTCGTTTGAATTTTCAATGAAATGCGGATAAATTGTCTTCCTGCTAAATTTGTTGTGATCTCTGGTATATCTACAGATGACTCGATAATCTCATCAATGGTCGTTCCAGTTCCAGTATCCTTATCAGAATCTCCATTCTTATTTAACTGCCACGCAAGAGCTAGTATGATGACAGCGACTAATGTGATTGTGACAAGAATAATAAGTGTAATTGTGAGGAATTTATTCTTCAATTTCTTCTTCCCCCCTGACATACGGATTCGATAGTAATTGAACCGTTTGATAAAACTCCATAATTCTCTGTTGGATATCTTCCATAGAGTCTTTTACTATGTATTTGTTGCCTGTTGTTAATGTGATTGTCGTATCATGAAACGACTCAATTTTTTCTATGTAAAGCGCATTGAGTGTAAATGTCGTTCCGTTTAATCGTGTAACTTTAATCATATATTAGGGGCCGGGCATAGAGCCGGCCCGACCCTCCTTTGTTTGGTACTTCCTGATACCAGGCACTGATATCCATTTGCGGCCTCCCGCAAATTGTGGCAGTGCCTGGTACCCAGCTAGCAAAGCATAGATTGCGATTTGCCGTATTTGCGTTTTTTTTGCAGAAATTAAGGCATCCGATGAACACTCCTGCTCATAACGCTTCGCTTTTATTCGCAAAAGCCGTTCTTCGTGACGGCTTTCGCTAATCCCACAGGAGTCGCCGCTCTCCACTCCAATCAACGGAGATACCTTTATATAAATCTACCTGTTAACGTTTTAAGTTTACTAGTTCCTGCAGAATTTCATCAGACGTCGTAATAATTCTTGTATTCGCCTGGAAACCACGTTGTGCAACAATCATTTCTGTGAATTCTTCAGCAAGGTCAACATTGGACATTTCTAGGAAGCCGGATTCGATTGTACCGAAACCTTGGCCAGTTGCAAAACCATTCACGGCTTCTCCAGAGTTCGCTGACGCGCGGAATAAGTTTCCACCAATCTTTTCAAGGCCAGCTGGGTTAGCAAATTTTGTAACTTCGATTTTACCGGCAACATGAAGAACCGCATCTGCATCTGTATCAAATGTCATATTTCCACTTCCATCAATACCAGTAACTGGATAATCCACATAATAAACCGTACCGTCTTGACCAATTGACATAGAAGACGCGGTGGTAGGAATTTTAATTTCACCGTACTGGGTAGGGTCATATGGTTGTGCTAGACCAACCAATTCCATAGTATTATTCGTTGTATTGAGACTGACATTCAACCCTTGCACAAGTCTACCGTCGCCATCAACTAAATGGCCATCTCTATCCATATAGAAATTTCCAGCGCGTGTATAGACTGCTTCACTTCCATCTGTTACTTTGAAAAAACCATCTCCAGTAATCGCAAGGTCTAACGTATTACCTGTAAACTGAGTAGACCCTTGCCCATGCAGCGTATCAATCGCTGCAATTTGTGACCCAAGTCCAACTTGTCTAGGGTTTACTCCACCACGGTTATCCGTTGGTGCTGATGCGCCGGCCAATGTCTGTGAGACCAAATCTTTAAAAACAGTTCGTCCTTTTTTAAATCCATACGTGTTAACGTTTGAGATATTATTCCCGATAACATCCAATTTTGTTTGGAAGTTACGGAGTCCTGTAATTCCCGAGTACATTGATCTTAACATTAGTAAATTTCCCCTCTCAATTTTGAGTGTACCGCTTCAATCGGTCGGCGGTACGATGGCATCCTGTTAAGGTCCTGCCGATTTAGCTAAGTACAATTGTGCCGTCAATATTCGTAAATAATTGGTCTTTCGCCTCTGAACGATCCATTGCAGTGATGACCGTTGCGTTTTTCGCACTTACGATAAGTGCTGCTTGATCCAGTAATACTAGGGATTCCTTAACTCCCTTTGCTTTGGCTTCATTCACTTTCGTCGAAACACGTTCCCATTCTGTTTCAGAAATTGTAATATTTCTTTCTTCCAACCGTTCACTCGCGTGTTTACTAACTTTTAAGCTAGCTGTAGATGTAGTAGCTTTTATTAAAAGTTCACTAAACGATTGTTTTTGTGGGTCTTCGATTCTTTTAGGTGTTTGACTATGTATGATCGGTTGTGAAGGAATACGGTGTAAGTTAATGTTATTCATTCCACCACTCCATCCTCTTATTGACTTATGGATATAAGTTGATTGTCTGTAATTCGGCTGTCGTCGCCTAAAATATATTCGAGTTTGCCGTCTTTATTAGCAACTGATACGACAACACCAGATTTTTCAACGTCATCGGCTTGATAACTTACTTTTTTACCGATAAGCATACTTGCTTCAACAAGATTGTTCCCACTCGATGCACCAGCAAGGACTTCAGAAATATTGCCAGGTGTCAACTCTTTCCCATCACTCATCGTAAAGACAACTGAACCATTGACAAATTTCACAGAAGTGATTCTGCCATTTCCTTCATTGACAACCGGTTTTCCGTCTTCTCCAATGATTGGATTACCGCTTTTATCATGTTCAATTTCATGCCACTTTACATTTTTTCCGACAAAGCTATTGTATTGAATTAATTGTGATTGGTTTTGTGTTTCGGCAAATTTCTCGAATGCCTTCGTTAAGTTCATCGTCTGTTCTAACGCTGAAAACTGTGCCATTTGTGCCATAAACTCTTTATCTTGCATCGGATTTGTCGGGTCCTGGTTTTGCAATTGAGCGATTAAGATTTTTAAAAAATCATCTTTTCCTAACGTGCCATCGCCTGTTTTCCGTTCATCACGCTTTTTATTAATTAAATACATCTCGTTTGTTATCGGGGACTGCCCGCTCATATTCACCATTATTTACACCTCCAATTGAATCATATATTCTTCAAAGGTCATATGACCTTCGTCACTTTGATCGCTTTTTTGCTCATTTGAATTTTCTTGCTCCTGTTTAAACTGCTGCCCAAATGACTGCTCCCGTTCATGTTGTGGAGTCTCATTTAGCATTTGAGAAATTTCAATACGCTCTACTTGAATATTTTGCTGGAAGAAAGTATTTCTTAATTGATGTAAATGGTTTTCAAGCATTTCTTTCCCAAGTGCGCTAGACGCTAAAATACGCGCGGTAAGAACTCCATTTGTTTGCAATAGTTCAATTCTTAGCTGTCCTAAATGCTCAGGATATAACCTGACGGAAATTCGATTTGTCCCACCTGTTTGACCAAGATTTGAACGCTTAAGCACATTTTGCAGTTCACGCAGTAATTCTTCTGCACGACTGTTTTGTTGCGTTCCATTAACAACATCTCCGCCATCCAATCGTGTTGCTGTTAAAATCGAATGCGTAACTGATTGTCCTGTTAATTCACTTGCCTGTACTTTAATCTGATTAGTAACATTCGTTTCCATAAATGGCAGTGTGCTCGTTCGTGTCGGTTGAGCTTTTTCAGTGCTAACATTTAAGGCTTCTCCTAAAATTTTCAGCATCCCTTGTAACGAATAAAGTTGCTGTTCTTGCCTTAATGTTAAATCTAATTTCGGTCCTTCGATTGCTACCATTTTTAGGACAGCGACTAAGGTAATGGCTTCATCTTGTGACAGATGAGCTCGTCCGCCAATTCCCTGTTCAAAACTTGCCAGTATTTCTGGACCTAATGCCTCTAGCTGTTCTAACAATTCTCTAAGGGATACCGCATTCATTAATCCCCCAATTCCAAAAGTTGGAATTTCATCCGCTTTATCCGACTGGTTCAAATTAGGAATTATTTCTGCTAACCATCCTAGCAACTTGTCATCATGAAAGATCAAATGATCATCCATTAGTTCTGGCAATTCTTTATGTGCTTGACCAATTTCTTCAAGCAATCCGATTAATTCTTCAACGCTTGTTACTTGTAGAAGTTCGACAAGGTCTTCATTAGAGAATTTCGGTTCGTTTAATGTCGGAACTGCTATTGAACTATTTGCAGTTAAAGATGCAAGAACTAAACCAAATTCCCCAGTATTCGCATCACTTCCAACCTTTGAAGTTGCCTCCATTGACGGCATTTTATCCAACCGCATTTGTGTCGGTATAATTAATCCGTTAATCAATTTTTCACCCCCTTACAATAATCCCCTAATTAATTTGTCATCATTGATGTATATTTTGCAGCATCTTCTGGGGACATCTTCTCTAATATTGCCGCAAGTCTGTCTGGTTTTAAATTTGAAAGTATTTGAAGTGCTTCTGCATCACTCATTTTAGTTATGACTGGCGCGGCAGATTTGGCGGACATTTTTTCAAATGTTGTCACCATTTCGCTTGCTTTTTGTTTGGTCGAGTCGTTTGCACGCTTTAGTTCCGCAATTTCCTCCAACAATCTTTCTTGTTCTAGTATTAAAGCTTCATTTTCACTTGTTGAAGCTTCTAGCCGTTGCTGTAATTGATGGACCTCTGCTTCTTTCTCATGAATTTCTGCTTGCAATGTAACGACGCGGTCCTCTAAAATAGTGCCATTTTGAGCTGTTTTATCTTCTTTTTCTTTATTCGCAAAAGGAAGTTCTGCAGTCATTTCTTTCACGGCTTCAAACACATTTACGTTATTAAACTTTGCGAGTACAAGCGCGACAGCAGTTGTGAGCATTAGTGTAATGAGAATGATCATCATGACGTTTCGAAGCGTATTTGATGACTTTTCTTTATGACTCGACGAACTTTTTTTTGCCAACTTTTTATTTTTCACCATTTAATCACCCGTTTTCTTTTCCACGAAAAGTCAGCGCAGACAACTCATCAAGCCTTTGCGCTTCACGATACTCCATGTCACGCTGATATTCTTCCCAATCTTTCTCTTTCATCTTTTCAAACTTTCGAACTTCCATCGTTCTTTCTAATAACTTCTGTTCATACAATTGCATCTTAGAACGCGCTCTAATAACTTGTTGCTGCACTCTTTCAATTTTCTTTTCAAGACTATCAATAAAACGCATGTAATGGTGGATAGCGTTAATGGAAGATCCTTCTTCCATCTGTTTTTGTTGATTCATTATCGTCGTTTCTTTTTGCTTCAATAACTCATAAAGTTCAGTACCAATCTCTTCAAAAGATTCCACAGCGGCTTGATAATCTATCTCCGTTTCGCTTTTTTCTAGTTCGCGATATGTAAGGACATTTTCAAAACGATAATGATAAGTTCTCATTACATACCAGCCCCTACGCCAAGTTCAACTAGCTCGTTTATTGTGTCTTCAATTGAAATATTATCGGTAAAACTTTGTTTCAAGAAATTTGTAATAAGCGGTTCATAATCTATTGCCATATCTACTTCTGGGGATGTGCCGCGTTTATATGCCCCAATATTAATCAGATCTTCAGATTTATTGTAGGTATAGTATAAATCTCTTAATTTCTCGGCGGCTTTTAAGTGTTCTGGACTTGTAATATGATTCATCAAACGGCTTACACTACCCAAAACATTGATTGCTGGATATTGACCTTTATTTGCTAACGCTCGATCCAACACAATATGACCATCTAGAATCCCACGTACCGTATCTGCAATAGGTTCATTCATATCGTCACCATCGACAAGTACTGTATAAAATGCGGTTATCGCTCCGTGTTCATTCGTACCTGTTCTTTCTAATAGCTTCGGCAAAATAGAAAAAACTGACGGGGTATAACCTCGAGTCGCTGGCGGTTCACCGACAGCTAAACCAATTTCTCGTTGTGCCATCGCAACTCTCGTAACGGAGTCCATCATTAACATGACATTTAACCCTTTATCGCGAAAATACTCTGCAATTGCAGTAGCCGTGAACGCACCTTTTATTCGCATTAAGGCCGGTTGATCGGATGTTGCAGCGACAACAATCGAGCGTTTTAATCCTTCTGGCCCAAGGTCCCTCTCAACGAATTCGCGCACTTCGCGTCCACGCTCACCGATAAGCGCGATAATATTAATATCAGCTTTTGTATTACGCGCAATCATCCCGAGTAACGTACTTTTACCAACTCCTGAACCGGCAAATATACCGACCCTTTGTCCATTCCCAACTGTCAACATTCCATCAATCGCCTTGACACCGACTTCTAGCTTGTCATCGATAGGCGGTCGACTAAGCGCGTTGGGTGGTTCACAATCTGTCCGAACCGTCGACAATCCTCTTGGCAATTGGCTACCGTCCATTGGATTCCCCATGGAGTCAAGCACTTTGCCAAGTAAATTCATACCGACTTTTATTTCTAGTGGTTTACCAATTCCCTCAACAAGGCAACCACTTGCAATATCTTGAATATCTGTATAAGGCATAAGAATAACGATTTCTTCACGAAAACCGACTACTTCCGCCATAATCGTAGTCTCACCTTTTAGCCCATTGTTCAAGTGAATACGGCACACATCACCGATAGAACTTTCAGGACCTTGGGATTCAATCATCAGACCGACGACGCGGACGACTCGACCGAATTTCTTATACGTATTTATGGTTGGGATAAATTCCGTCAATTCTTCCGCTTTCCTCATCGTCAATCCTCGCTTTCTAATATTTCAATCAAATTCTCTCTTAGTTCATTTAATTGTTCATCGATGCTGACAACGATTCTTCCGTGATTCGTTTCGACATAACATTCAGTTGCTTCAAAATCTTCGTTCGCAAAAATAAGAAATGGCGTATCCGGCGGAAATATAGCTGCCAGCTCTGAACGATTGGCTGACACTAAACCGTAATCGTCCACAGATACATAAAGTTTTACTTCTTTCATTTCTCGTACTTCAATTAAGGCTTTTTTAACAACCGATAAAAACTTGTTTTCATCTTCTTCCAGTGCTTCGTTTAGGATTCGTTCTGCAGCTCTCAACGCTAACTCCAAAATGACTCTTTCTTGGCTTGCTTGGTACTCTTCTGCACTTTCTTTTGATTTTTGGGTTATTTTATTTGCCTGTTCAATTGCCGCTTTCATATCCGCTAAAGCTTTATCGCGCCCTTCTGTGAAGCCAATTTGAAACCCTTCATCATACGCCCGCTGTTCTAATTGCGCTCTTTCCTCTTTCCAAGCCGATTGCATCGCTTCAATATCTTGAGCAGCAGTCTGTCTCATGTTTTGAATGCTTTTTCTTTCTTCTTCCATCGACTTTTGTGCATTTTCTAATTGCCGTTCTCGCTCTAATAAAACTAAATCCATTGCATTAGATTCATCAACGATTTCTTCTACTACCCTATTAAAATTCCGGATGGAAATTTGACGGGTCGGTACTTTAGCGCTAGCTTGAAAGGATTTAAACACATTAGACAATGATGTCGTCCCCTCCACCGCGTGCGATTATAATCTCACCTGAATCTTCGAGCCTGCGTATAATGCTAACAATTCTAGTTTGCGCTTCCTCTACATCTCGAAGTCGTACCGGTCCCATAATTTCAATTTCTTCTTTAAATGATTCAGCCATACGAGCGGACATATTGCTAAATAAAACTTTTTGAACATCTTCACTTGATACTTTAAGGGATAGAATTAGATCTTCGTTTTCACACTCCCGAATAATTCTTTGAATAGATTGGTTGTCAAGTGTGACAATATCCTCGAATACAAACATACGCTTCTTGATTTCTTCCGCTAAGTCTGGGTCTTGGATTCCCAACGCATCTAAAATTGTTTTTTCCGTAGCACGGTCTACACCATTCAGAACTTCTACAACAGCATCCACTCCGCCTGTTTCTGAATAATCGTGCGTGACTGTTGAAGAAAGTTTCCGTTCCAAAATCGCTTCAATTTCGCCAATGACTTCTGGGGATGTTGAATCTATCGTCGCGATCCTTCTAGCAATATCTGCCTGCATTTCTTGCGGTAAAGAGGACAAAATAACCCCCGCTTGTTCTGCTTTCAAATAAGACAGGATAAGCGCAATGGTCTGTGGATGTTCGTTTTGAATGAAATTAAGCAATTGACTAGGATCCGCATTCCTGGCGAAGTGGAAAGGTCGCACATGTAAAGATGATGTCAATCGATTAATAATCGCCTGCGCATGATTTTTTCCAAGTGCCTTTTCGAGTACAGTTTTCGCATACCCGATTCCACCTTGCGAAATATAATCTTGAGCGATGGCAATATTATGAAACTCTTCAATAATCTTTTCCTTCACAGAGGATTCAACTTTTTTCACGCTAGAAATTTCCAATGTTAAGCGCTCAACTTCTTCTTCATTTAAGTTTTTATAAACAGAAGCCGCTACTTCTGGCCCGAGAGAAATAAGGAGTAGAGCAGCTTTTTGTTTTCCTGTCAATTCTTTTTCTTTTCTTACCAATGCTTTTCCTCCCCTTAATCTTCCGCTATCCAAGTACGTAATAACTTGGCGAATTCCTCTGGTTTTTCTTTAGCCATTTTTTCTAGCTGTTTACGGCGTAACGTTCCTTCTGTTTCTTGTTCCTCGTTAATATCTTCAACGTGTAACACTTTTTCTTGTCCTTCTATGACCTCTTCAACTTCTGCCTCTTCTGCGGCACGACGATTACGTACAAACAAGATGACTAACACAATTATAATTAATAGCAACGCGCCGCCTACTATATAAATCCATAGCGGAACTTTAACGCTTGGTGCATCGAACGCCGTTACTTTACCGTTGAACGGTTGAACCGATACAACGATTCTTTCATTTATCTCATTGTTTGTTAGTTCTCCCGCTGCTTCTTTGTCGATAGAAGTACGAATGATTGTCGCTAAAATCTGCTCAATATCATCTTGTAAACCAACTGGCATAGATGCCATATCTTCAGCGACTGGCGGCTCAACCATCACTTGAATACCGATATCTCGAATTTTATATGGACTTTCAACGATTTCTTTTCGAATCCTGTTCACTTCATGATTAACCGTTTCCTCAATTCGCTCATAATCTCCATTTGAACCAGCGAATTCACCAATGCTCGTATTATTGTCAGTCGGGTCATCCATAGGAGGTTCTCCTCCTACAACTGGCGTATTCCCTGTAAATGACTCAGTGATTCTTTGAACACTTAGTGCAATGCCCTCCATGCTCTCTTCATCTACTGGCGTAACTAATGATTCTTCTCTATTTTCAAGTTTGAAATCAATATCCGTCGTGACTGAAACTATGACTTTGTCTTGTCCCATCATTGTTCCAAGCATCATTTGAACCTGTCGTTGCAAATCTCTTTCAATCGACTTTTTAACTGCGATTTGATCGGCAATACTTGTTCCGAATTGTTCTTTTTCCGTTTTTAAATCGAAATACTCAAAGTATTGGTTTGTAATTTCAATATCTTCTTTAGAAAGATTAGGAATGCTTTTAGAAACTAAATTATAAAGTGCGTTAATTTGTGATTCGTTAAATTGATGTCCGGGATTTGTATTCAATATAATCGCCGCACTTGCGCGTTGGTTATGATCATTTAGAAAAACATTTTCACTAGGCAACGTCAGCATTACTTTTGCATCTTTAACACCTTCAATACCTTTCATTAGATTCGCGAGCTCGGTTTGCATAGATGCAAGCTTAATCACATTGAACTCATTATCCGTCATACCAAATCCTGCATTGTTTGAGAAAAAAGAGTAGTCAATCGTTCCCGTGCTTGGATATCCTTCAGCAGCAAGTGTAACTAATAAATCGTCCACCCGTTCTTTTGGCACTAAAATCGACGTTCCACCAGGAGCAATTTGACTTTGAACACCAAGCATATCTAACTGTTCTTTAATGCGGCCAATTTCTGCTATCGATACATCTGTATAAAGCGGGACATACTCTGTTCTAGAGAGGAAAAAGGTTATTGTAGCCGCGATGATAATGACCGCTATTAGCGAGGCGCCATATGTAGTTTTTTGTTTTTTAGAGCGACTTGACCAAAATGCCTGTATATCATTTTTGGTTTTCGCAAATCTTTCATTCATCGTAATCCCCCGGTCCACATACATCTTTCATTTAAAACTTCTTGACAAGTCTAACTTTACATAAGCATATGAAATGTTAAGGACGATTGACAACTTGTTACATCTCGTCATAATCTAACTTCGTTATGGTTACTTACAGAGCTCATATACTTATGTTTTTAAAAAAGACAAAGAAATATTCCACTTGGATTAGACTGGCATCCGGATGATTTCTTGATAGGCTTCTACTACTTTATTTCTTACTTCCATCGTTGCGTTTAATGAAATCGAAGCTTTTTGTGCAGCTATCATCACTTCATGAAGATTAACATTCTCACCATGTACTAATTTTTTCGTTAATAAATCAGACTCAATTTGTTGAACATTCGTATTGTTGATTGCCTCTTTTAAGAAACTACCAAAGCTTTGCTGCGCTTCATAAGAGGTAAGTTTCGAATTATTTTGAACACCTTGCAAAGATGCAGTAGGCGCTTTCATTAAAACGGATTGTATATTCACACAGACAACTCCCTAATATTTACTACTTACCGATTTCTAATGCTTTCATAAGCATTGATTTATTGGCATTAAATACTGTGACGTTTGCTTCATAAGAACGTGTAGCCGACATTAAATTCACCATTTCCCGTAGTGGGTCAACATTTGGCATTTGTACATATCCTTGTGCATTCGCATCTGGATGCGATGGGTCATAAACAGATTTAAACGGCGTCTCTGTATCTTCTGATATTCTTGAAATTTGAACACCGTTCCCAACGTCACCTGAACGAGTTTTGCCAATCGCCATTTGGAGCATCGAAGAAAATTGAGTTCCCTTTGGTTGGAGGGTAACTGTTTTTCTACGATATGGTTGCCATTCACCATTCACCATCCGACCTCGTGTTGTATCCACGTTTGCCAAATTCGATGATATAACATCCATTCGTAAGCGTTGTGCAGTTAAAGCCGAAGCCGTCGTATTTAGGCTATGAAATATCCCCAACGTTAGCGTCCTCCTTTAATCACATTTTGTAACGTGTTGAACTTTCCATTCAGTCGGTCTACTAATGCATTATAATAAATTTGGTTTTCGGCCAGATTAGCTTGCTCTTTGTCCATATCGACACCATTACCATCATGTCTATAACGAAAATTCGAATAGTCAAATACACCAGGTTGAACATTTCTTTCTGGAAAGTCCATATGTTTATGTTCTGTTTTATATGCCCTGAGCTCATTCATTTGCGCATCTACTAAAAACTCCTTAAATTTAACACGCTTCGCTTTATAGTTCGGCGTATCAACATTCGCAATGTTTTGCGCAATAACCTTCCCTTTAGTCGCAGAGTAATTAAGCCCCCGCTCCAGCGAAGATATCGTCTGTCCAAATAGCTTCATATCGTCCCTCCTGTTCTTCCATTGTTTTGACTGGAATTCCCATGACTTATGCCTTACTAAGATAAGTCTATTATAGCGTATTTTGTCGATACTTGCCAGATGAATAGATTACAATTAACTAGTGCTAAATTGCCTTTTTGCCACTATTTATTAAATATTTTCACCATTCATGTATACTTCTACCTATTTCACCAAAACATTAGCATTTGTCGATATTTACAAATAAGTCCCCCCAAGTAAGATATTCCAAATAAGTCAATAAATATTTTGATTTTATTCTTTAAAACACAACATGCCAATCCCCCTAAAAATACATTTTTCGACATTGCTCTTAAATAAAAAAACACTTCTCCGCGTATGGAGAAGTGCCTTAATTTACATTTAATTATTTTTGTTTTTCAAGCTCAGCAAGGAATTTATTATTTAACACTTTAATGTACGTACCTTTCATTCCTAATGAACGAGATTCAATAACGCCAGCACTCTCTAGTTTACGGAGTGCGTTTACGATGACTGAACGTGTGATTCCTACTCGATCAGCAATTTTGGATGCAACGAGTAATCCTTCTTCGCCATCAAGTTCTTTAAAGATATGCTCAATTGCTTCATGCTCACTGTAAGATAATGAGTTAATTGCCATTTGAACCACTGCTTTACTACGTGCTTCAAGTTCAATTTCCTCAGACTTTTCACGTAATATTTCCATCCCGACAACTGTCGCACCGTATTCAGCAAGAATTAAATCATCATCATTAAACTGCTCCGTCATTCTTGCTAGTAGAAGTGTGCCTAAGCGCTCACCGCCGCCCATAATTGGAACAATTGTCGTTAGTCCATCTTTAAACAGTTCTTTGTTTTCCACTGGGAAAGCAGTGTATGTGCTTTCGATATCTAAGTTAGAAGATGTTTCTCTAACTTCAAAAAGCTTTTGCGTATATTCTGCTGGGAATTGACGATTTTCAAACATTTCCTTCATTCGATCGTTTTCAATTTGTTGATGAATTTCAAATCCAAGTAGTTTACCTCTTCTGCTTACGATAAACACGTTTGATTCAATAACTGAACCTAGTTTTTCAGCCATTTCCTTGAAGTTGACCGCTTCTCCACCTGATTCTTGTAGCATAGCGTTAATTTTACGCGTTTTTATTAATAATGACATATGTTTTCTTCCTCCTCAATTTTGCATACATTGTTATAGAATATTCTAAAGGTTTTCAATCATTAAATAAAACAATAAGGTCGATTTACAGTATAAATTGTGACAAATCTTTGTTTTGTGCAATATCCTGTAGTTTTTCATCGACATAAGCTGGGGTGATTTTAATTGTTGTAGGTCCTATATCAGCTGCTTCATAGGAAAGCTCTTCCAACAACTTCTCCATAATCGTATGAAGACGACGTGCACCAATGTTCTCTGTATTATCATTCACTTCAAATGCAATCTTCGCTATTTTAGTTATAGCCTCTTCTGTAAAATCTAAAACAACATTTTCAGTTTTTAACAATTTTTCATATTGTCGAATGAGAGAAAAGTCTGGTTCTTTCAAAATACGCTCGAAATCATCCTTCGATAATTTATCTAATTCCACTCGAATTGGAAATCTTCCTTGCAACTCAGGAATAATATCTGAAGGCTTCGCAATATGAAATGCACCCGCAGCAATAAAAAGAATAAAATCCGTCTTCACGGCCCCATATTTCGTTGTGACTGTCGAGCCTTCAACAATCGGTAATATATCTCTTTGAACACCTTCACGCGATACATCAGCCGAAGCACCGCTTCCTTCGCTTCGTGCAATTTTATCCATTTCATCAAGAAATATAATCCCAGATTGCTCAGTTAATTCAATTGCCCGTCTCGCAATTTCATCATGGTCGATTAACTTATCTGCCTCTTCAGCTTCTAGTACGAGACGTGCATCCTTTACTTTCATTTTGCGCTTCGTTTTCTTTTTTGGCATTAAAGACGACAGAGCATCCTGCATATTCGCACCCATTTGCTCCATGCCAGAACCTTGGAAGGCATCATAAAGTGAGGGTTGTTGCTCTGTTAATTCAACTGTTACTTCTTGTTCTTCTAACTCTCCCGCCGCTAAACTTCTAGCAACGTCAGAACGCTTCCGTCTAACTTCTGCTTCTTTCACAGGGTCAGTTTCATCAACTTCTTGCTTTTGACCAAAAAGCATTTCAAATGGGTTTTGCCCACTACTTTGCTTTTTCATTTCAGGAACGAGCAGTTTCACTAATTTTTCATTCGCAAGTTTCGTTGCTTGCTCACGAACTTCTTCACGTTTTTCCGCTCGAACGATACGAACGCCCACTTCCGTTAAGTCTCTAACCATGGATTCAACGTCACGGCCAACATAACCGACTTCAGTAAACTTCGTCGCTTCTACTTTTAAAAACGGTGCGTTGACTAGCTTGGCGATTCTTCTTGCAATTTCTGTCTTCCCCACACCAGTCGGTCCAATCATCAGAATGTTCTTCGGAATAATTTCATTTTTTTCTTCGTCAGACAACAAACTTCTTCTATATCGATTTCGAATTGCTACCGCAACAGCACGCTTCGCATTTTCTTGGCCAATAATATAACGATCCAAATGCGCCGTAAGTTCCTTAGGGGTTAATTCATTTCGATTCGCCATTATAGTACCTCCACAATAATCTGATCATTCGTATAGACACATATTTCTGCAGCAGTTTGTAGAGCTGCTTTCGCGATTTCTTCAGCCGTTAATGACTGACCGCTATACTTCTTAAGTGCACGGCCTGCAGCAAGCGCATAATGACCGCCTGATCCGATTGCAAGAATACCATCGTCAGGTCCGATTACTTCTCCCGTCCCAGATACTAAAAGCAATTCGTCTTTGTCCATAACGAGTAACATCGCCTCTAGCTTACGCAGCACTCTGTCACCACGCCATTGCTTCGCAAGTTCAACAGCAGCTCTTTGTAGATTACCGTTGTACTCCGTTAATTTACCTTCGAATAAATCAAATAAAGTAAATGCATCCGCAACAGAACCAGCAAAACCAGCTAGAACCTTTCCACCAAATATTCTGCGGACTTTCTTTGCGGTATGTTTCATCACGACCGCATTGCCTACAGTTACTTGGCCGTCTCCAGACATGGCACATTCACCGTTATGGCGCACTGCAAATATCGTAGTTGCATGGAATTCCATTTTTTAGCCTCCTATGCTCTCGGGTGAGTATTCATATATGTTTTTCTTAAATGGTCTTTCGTTATATGTGTATACACTTGCGTCGAAGAGAGATGAGAATGTCCTAAAAGTTCTTGCACCGACCTCATATCAGCACCATTCGCAAGAAGATGTGTTGCGAATGTGTGACGTAACATATGTGGATAGATTTTCGAATGCAGTGACGCACGTTCCATTATCGAGGTTAAGATATGTCGAACCCCTCGATCAGTTAAAGGCTTGCCACGTAAGTTCACAAATAAGCTATCGTGTTCTTGTTGCTTCATAAGCCGAGAACGACTCTGTTCTTGATAGGTGAAGAGTGCCTCTTCTGCAAAACTACCAAATGGGATATAGCGTTCTTTTCTTCCTTTTCCCATTACCTTTACAATGCCTAACTCGTTATCAACGTCACTAGTTTTTAGCGATGTGAGTTCACTCACACGCATGCCTGTCGCATAAAGCAGTTCCAATATCGCATAATCGCGTAATGATTTCGCGTCCGTTCCTTCACACGCCGCAAATAACATCTCCATTTCCTGCTCATAAAAAAATGCAGGTAATTTTTCTTGTTTTTTAGGGTGATGGAGTGATGCGAACGCGTGATCATTCACACCATAACGGGCGTTAGCAAACTTAAAAAATGACCGAACCGAGGAAATCTTTCTCGAGATTGATGTTCTAGCTAAACCGTTGTTATATAAGGTCGTTGCATAAAGTCGTGCTTCTGTATACGTAACATTGTTTAAATCACGAATCCCTTCTACCGTGAGAAAAGCAAGAAATTCATCGATGTCAGTTGCATATTCAGTAGCGGTGTTTGATGAATAATTACGTTCAAGCTGTATGTACATCATATATTCTTCACGAACTACTGAAGGTTTGACTACCACGTCATTCACTCCTTGTGAAAACCTTAATGATTATAACAAAATAGTATTACATTTGCATAGTACAAAGCTTTATACCCTATTCCAAACTTTACATTCATGTATTTTTCTAGAAATCTCTTCCAAGAAGATGCAGACTTGTTTTTATATTCGGAAGTCGCCACAGTTCACTATACAATAAATGTTTAATAAACATCAACTATAAACAATTTGAATTTAGATTTTTTTATTTTGTGTACATCCTTCTTTTAAATAAGAGGAATCATTGATAATTACTAGCGTCAATTTCATTTACAGAAATAATCAGGTTAAAACTGAAACGAGGTTGATTTCCACTAAGGTGCTGACCGTTCGTGACGGATCAATACCTATCTAGGCTAAACGGCGCCCTGAGCTTTTGTTATCATCCAGCTCTGGACGCCAGTCTTTTGTTATCATCCAGCTCTGGACGCCAGTCTCTCGGGTCATAAGAAATTCAACTATGTGGCCAAAAACGCGGGCCTACAGGATGTAGGTCATGCAGTCGTTGCGAATCGAACAGCACCAGGGTTCGATTTGCCGTATTTCTGCGAACTTTACAGAAATTATGGCACTTATTTAGAAGTCGCGCACTTAGACTGCCTTCCCTTTCAACTTATACTTGTCAAGACTAAAAGGTTCCTCTTTTTCATTTAATTCCCCGCACAAAAAAGAGGAGCCGTAGCCCCCCATCTTGATAGCCAAACTTACTGTATATCTTCTTTATATTCACATTCCGTACATTGTATGCGAACGCCTTTTTTCGATTTCTTTTCAACGAGTGTGCTGTCACATTTTGGACAAGGTCTTGCAACTGGTTTATCCCAGGAGACGTATTCACATTCTGGATACTGGTCACAACCGTAAAAAGTACGTCGAGTTTTACTTTTCCGTTCAACAACTTGTCCTTCTTTACATGTCGGACAAGTGACACCAATTGGCTTCATAATTGCTTTCGTGTTGCGACAG
This sequence comes from Sporosarcina ureilytica, assembly GCF_001753205.1. Classification (GTDB taxonomy): domain Bacteria; phylum Bacillota; class Bacilli; order Bacillales_A; family Planococcaceae; genus Sporosarcina; species Sporosarcina ureilytica. The sequence continues at coordinate 2,527,998 of NZ_CP017560.1, forward strand.
TCCGGGAAGCCTGAACAAGCCATAAACTTTCCATAACGGCCAAGTTTATAAACCATTGGTTCGCCGCACTTCTCACAATCTTCTCCAGCTGGTTCGTCTTTAATTTCGATTTTCTCCATCTCAGCATCTGCAAATTCAACATGCTTTTCAAAATCTTTATAGAAATCATCGATAACCTTAATCCATTTTTTCTTACCTTCTTCAATATCATCAAGTTCTTTTTCCATTTGCGCGGTAAACTCTACATCGATAATATCCGGGAAAAATTCATTGACTGCATTGTGTACAATCGTCCCTAATTCTGTCGGGATGAATCTCCTTGCATCAAGTGTAACATACCCTCTACGTTGAATCGTGTCAAGCGTAGGCGCAAAAGTGGAGGGACGACCTATCCCTAACTCTTCAAGCGTACGTACAAGTCTTGCTTCAGTATATCTCGGTGGCGGCTGCGTAAAGTGTTGTTTCGGATCTATCTCATCAAACTTGAGATGTTCCCCCTTTTCAAGTGGAGGTAGAATGCGATCTTTTTCTTCCTTGTTATCATCATCGCCTTCTACATAAACTTTCATAAATCCATCAAACTTCACTTGTGACCCTGTTGCTCTGAATTTCACATCGCCATTCACCAAGTCTACTCTCATAGTGTCTAACACTGCTGGTGCCATCTGACTTGCGACTAATCGTTCCCATATCAATTTATATAATCGATACTGATCACGTGATAGAAACGCCTTCATTGCCGCAGGAGGACGCATTACAGACGTTGGACGAATTGCTTCGTGTGCATCTTGTGTATTCGTATTCTTTTTCGCTGTTTTATTTGGACCCGCTGATAAATACTCCTTGCCATACATCTTTTCGATGAAAGCAATGGACTCTTCTTTTGCACTATCTGCAATTCTAGTAGAATCGGTTCTCATATACGTAATGAGTCCTACAGTTTCTTTGTCAATCGTTATTCCTTCGTATAACTGTTGGGCAATCATCATCGTTTTGCGAGCTCGGAAGTTTAATTTACGTGCCGCTTCTTGTTGAAGTGACGACGTCGTAAACGGCAACGCAGGATTTCTTTTTCGTTCCCTCTTAACTACATCGTGAACTTCAAAGCTATCGCCTTGTAGCTGGCCAAGCACAGCGTCTACTTCTTCTTTGTTCGCTAAGCCTAACTTCTTTTTCATATTGCCATAATAAGCTGCTTCAAATTTGGAACGCCCTTTTTTAAACTGCGCACCTATGCTCCAATATTCTTCTGGTTCAAAAGCGTTAATCTCGTTTTCACGATCAATAATGAGTCGCAACGCTACGGATTGAACGCGTCCAGCCGAAAGTCCCTTCTTTACTTTCTTCCATAGTATCGGGCTGATATTATACCCAACTAGACGATCAAGGATTCTACGTGCTTGCTGTGAATCAACAAGATCCATATCTATCGGTCGTGGATTTTTAAAAGATTCTTTAATCGCTTCTTTTGTAATTTCATTAAAGACAACACGGCAATTCGATTCAATATCGACGCCTAGTTGAAAAGCTAAATGCCAAGCAATTGCTTCCCCTTCTCTGTCGGGGTCAGCTGCTAGATAAATTTTCTTTACTTTCTTTGCATCTTTCCTTAATTCTTGAAGTATCGGGCCTTTCCCTCGGATTGTTATATATTTCGGTTCATACTCATTTTCAGTGTCGACGCCCATTTGACTTTTGGGGAGGTCTCTTAAATGTCCTAATGATGCCCTAACTATATACTTCTTCCCTAAATAGCGTTCAATTGTTTTCGCTTTTGCAGGGGACTCTACTATTACTAAATAATCTGCCATAAATTTTGCCTCCTTCAATAGAGGTTTCATTGTTCTTCCTAAAAACAATACCTGTTGCAAAATGTATAACAGATTTTCATAAAAAGCAAATTTTCTAGTGAAATTAATTGAAAATACTCATTCTGAAGTAATATCTACTAGAAAATACGGATTTTGTTTTGAGCGGCAAATTGAGTAATGTCACCTATCAATACACTCACTTTTCGTTGATTTCCTACAATATGCATAAATGAAATGACTACCCTACCTTAACGTTTCAATAACTTGATATCCGTTAGATAACGGCTCAGCACCTTCGCTTATCAAATTATTTGGCCCTTCCGATAATCGTGAGGTAATAGGACCAGGAACAGCAAATACATCTTTCCCATGCTCCAAAGCATGCTCAACCGTACTCATTGTTCCGCTTTTCTTCGCAGCCTCTGTGACGATAATCGCATTTGATAATCCGCTAATGATTCGATTTCTCATTGGAAAAGTCCATCTCTCTGGCCTGACATAAGGTGGATATTCTGTAACTAATAAATGATTTTTTCCTATTTCATCTTTTAACGTACTATTTTCTCTTGGATATATATGAAATAGACCATGACCAAGCACAGCAATTGTCTTGCCACCGTATTTTATGGCGGACTGGTGCGCAAATGTGTCTGCTCCACTAGCCAATCCAGAAACGATAATCACATTATTTTTTACTAAAGGAGGGACAATAAAAGTTAAAGATTTTTCCGAATAAAACGTCGCTTTTCTTGAACCTATAATCGAAACTTTCATTTTTTCAGCCAATAACTGGGTGTTACCTTGTACGTATAACACGGCTGGCGGATCAATCATCGTTAATAAACTTTTAGGAAATAAGGGATTTGTGAAAGGGATGGGGATAATGCCATAAGAATCATATAATTCTTCAAAAGGGAGTGTGGAGTTTACAGCTACACTCCCTTTTATTTTACTAGCTTTCTTCGGTGTTATATTTAGAATAAACGCTAGTTTTTCAGTTGGAAATGTACTAAATTGAATAAGCTCTGGATCTACTTCATATAACTTCGTAAATCGATTGGCGGGGACAGGGAAAACGTAATGAAGGACCAATAATCTTTTTTCTACTTCCGTTAAATTCATTGACATTCCTCCTTACAAGAAAAAAGCACAGTGTATTATCTGAATACACTGTACTTTCTATCTTAATGGGTTTTACACTGTTCGTAAAGACCTTTTTCTTTAATAACTTTAATGAGTGTTTCGCCGATAACAGATGGTGTATCTGCAGTTTCAACGCCCGCAGCATTAAGTGCTTTAATTTTATCCGCAGCAGTTCCTTTACCGCCAGAAATAATCGCACCCGCGTGCCCCATACGCTTTCCTTCAGGAGCTGTTTGTCCGCCGATAAAGCCAACAACTGGCTTCGTCATATTTTCCTTAATCCACTCTGCAGCCTCTTCTTCAGCTGTTCCACCGATTTCACCAATCATCACAACTGCATATGTTTCTGGATCTTCGTTAAACTCTTTTAGTACATCGATAAAGTTCGTCCCGTTAACTGGGTCTCCACCGATGCCAACCGCTGTCGTTTGACCGATACCAGCTTGTGAAAGCTGGTGAACCGCTTCATAAGTAAGCGTTCCAGAACGCGATACAACACCTACGTGGCCTTTTGTATGAATGTACCCTGGCATAATCCCAATTTTACACTCATCCGCCGTAATTACACCTGGGCAGTTCGGTCCAACAAGACGTGTTTTCTTACCTTCCATATAACGTTTTACTTTAACCATATCTAAAATTGGAATATGCTCTGTAATACAAATCGCCATGTCTAATTCTGCATCTACTGCTTCCATAATTGCATCTGCTGCAAACGGAGCTGGAACATAGATAACTGAGACGTTAGCGCCTGTTTCTTTTACCGCTTCTTCAACTGTATTAAAAACAGGTACACCTTCAGCAGTTTCCCCACCACGGCCTGGCGTCACACCTGCGACGATTTTCGTACCGTATTCAAGCATTTCTTTTGTATGAAAAAGTGCTGTAGCACCTGTAATTCCTTGTACGAGAACTTTTGTATCTTTATTAATATAAATACTCATTGTTTGTCCCTGCCTTTCTTAGCCTACGAGTTCAACAATCTTTTGTGCACCGTCTGCCATTGAATCAGCAGCGATGATGTTAAGTCCTGATTCGTTCAGTAATACTTTTCCTTTGTCAACATTCGTACCTTCTAAACGTACGACTAATGGGACTTGAAGACCGACTTCTTTCGCAGCTGTAATGACACCTTCCGCGATAACGTCACACTTCATAATTCCACCGAAAATATTGACAAAAATCCCTTTTACCGCTTCATCTGAAAGGATGATTTTGAACGCTTCTGTAACCTTCTCAGCCGTCGCACCGCCACCAACATCTAGGAAGTTGGCAGGTGATCCGCCGTAATAATTGATTGTATCCATCGTTGCCATCGCAAGACCGGCGCCATTTACCATACACCCAATATTTCCGTCAAGGGCAATATAGCTTAGGTCATATTTCGATGCTTCGATTTCTTTTGGGTCTTCTTCGTCAAAGTCACGAAGTTCTACGATATCTTTATGACGATATAATGCGCTTTCATCAAAGTTAAACTTTGCATCAAGTGCTAAAATGTCGTCTTCTGCCGTTACAACTAGCGGGTTAATTTCCACAGTTGAAGCGTCTTTATCGATAAAGACGTTGTAAAGACCCGACATGAATTTCACTGCTTTGTTAACAAGATGCTTTGGAATGTTCATATTGAATGCCATACGACGTGCTTGGAATCCAGTTAATCCAACGACCGGATCGATGATTTCTTTGAAAATCTTTTCAGGCGTTTCTTCTGCAACCGCTTCAATGTCTACGCCGCCTTCTTCAGATCCCATCAGTACGACTCGGTCAGTTGCACTGTCTAATACAAGGCCTATGTAATATTCTTTTTCAATGTTAGAGCCTTCTTCAATTAGTAAGCGCTTTACTTCCTTACCTTCAGGACCCGTCTGTTCAGTTACGAGAATTTTACCAAGTAATTCTTTTGCATACGCACGTACTTCGTCAAGATTTTTTGCTATCTTAACCCCACCGGCTTTGCCTCGGCCACCCGCGTGGATTTGTGCTTTTACAACGAATACGTCAGTCGCTAGTTGTTTCGCTGCTTTAACTGCTTCTTCAGGTGAAAACGCGACAATTCCGTTTGAAACAGCTACACCGTAATTACGTAAAAGCTGTTTACCTTGATATTCATGGATATTCATCTTACATCCTCCAATCAAACTTGTAACTCTTAATCTACTACCCTATCTATTGTAGTAAACATGTCATATAAAGTCCACATATGACTACGAAATCACGAATTTTGTCATAATTCTTTTACGTTTTCCGACTCATGTGCTTTATCAATATGATAGATATAAGCAAACACTTCAGATACCGCTTGGTAAAGTTCCTCAGGTATAGATTCCTCAATATTTAATTGCCCGAGTAATTCAACTAAACTTGCATCTTCTTGTATTGGTACATCATGTTCTTTCGCTTTAGCCAAGATGTTTTCTGCGATTTTCCCCTTCCCTTTTGCAACAACTTTTGGGGCATTCGGTTCACTCGGATCATAAGACAATGCGACCGCTTCTTTTCGCTCAAATTTATTATTTATCATATTCGAAAATCGACCCTTCCCTCATCATATGTGGTGACGTTTTTCAATGATTTACTGCTTTTTTTATCAGCTGTAATTTTTTTAAAGAAGACACCAGAAAGTTGATAACCAACTGACTCTAAACCGTCCTTTAACTTTTCTTGCAATGGTTGTCCAATTTCCGGTAATGTCGAGTCTTCGTTATATACTGTAACCGTAACAATTCGATTTTGAACTTGCATATCCACTACAGTTTCTTGTAATGAATGAAGGTTTAAATAGAATAGAACTCTTGCAAAATCCGCGTCAATTTTTTTATCGTCCTTCATTCTTCCACTCCATTGCAACGTTGCATCAATTCTTTTACCGAAAAATTCGAGTGGAAGTTGCATGACAAGTTGGTGATTAACGCCTTGTTCAACCGATGTTAATGGTGTCCCATTCATTCTAACGACTAGTTGTTCCGCCATTTCACGGACTGCATTTGTTAGGTTAGGGTCGTTCATTATGGTAAGTAGCTGAGGTTTTAATGATTGTAAGAGCCGCTCGGATTGTACTTCTTTTCCGAGTAATAACGCTTCGTAATTAAAACCTAACGAACGAAAAATAGTTTGAACTGTATCTTTCATCACTTTCCCATCTATCGCATTTGAGACTGATGTTTCAGCTAACTGAACTAGCTTTTGAATCCCTACATTGTTGGATCGTTCCGCATTTTGTAATAAAGAATCCACTATTCCAGTATCGACCGCTCGTTCCTCATTACCAAAAAGGCCCAGTATATGTTGACTGGTATTGTTTGCTGATTGAATCGGGTTCGCCGATAAATTTTCACCAATCATTTGTAGTAAAGCGTTGGCAATTCTCTGCATACCCTTGTTCAAACCATTTGAATGATCAACTTGATTGATTACAGCCGCTAACTTCCCTTTTTGTTCAGTTGAAAAAAATGGCTGTTCTGAAATAAACTTGACCAAGTTTTCCAACTGCGTTGACAAAGAACCAGCTTGTATCATTACATCTTGCCCCGCCGCCCCTGCGATTAGCGTAACGAGCGTTCGCGGTAAGTTCGGAAGTGACGTTTGACTAGGAAGAATAGTAGATTCCTTTAAAAGCTGAAGAACTGAAAAACGTAGTTCTGCTTGCTGTTCGTTATCTGCTAAAATCTGCAATGATTGACCGAGTAATGCGTGACTCGTTGCATGGACTAAAGGCTTTTCTATATGATTTAGCACTTGAATAATCGATGCTCTAGTGTGCGGTGCAACAGAAGAATCCTTCAACAGTGTTGCTCTAAACGTGTCTATCACCGAATGTAACCCTTCTTTAGACGCTATCCCTAATATAGATTGGAATAAGGATTCGGTTAGAGGTAATTTCAATTCAACCATTTTTCGAATGGATAAAAGGGCTCCTTGTTGATTTGTTGATGGCGTCATTTGTAATAAGTGAACTGCTTGCAATAAATTTTCTCGTGTAATCGGTATTTTATTTTCCAAAACAAATGATAGGAGCGTCGCCATCTCAGGAGTTCTAGGTAACTGCATGGCTTGCATTAAGTTTTGTAGTTGCCGTCCAGGATTGGCCTCGGAATCTGTAGGACCTGAAATGATCTTTAATTGCACTTCCGGATTAATCGATGCCACTTGAAAATAATAAGAATCTCCTGCCCGCATCGGTACTTCCAGCTTCGCAATCATTTTTTGCTCTCCAATTCGAACTTCGGCTAATTGACCAGGAAACAACTGCTCAATGCGGCCATGGATCATTTGTCCTTCATTTAGGACAAGCGGTTTATTGACGTTGTTTTGCGCCGTAACTTGTGCGCTAATCGAGTTCATTGATGGAATGGACAACATCCCCCCTCCTTTCTAAATAAAGCACTTCCAAACGGCACTTTTTACTTTTGATACATCTAGTTGCAAGCGCCAGTCCCTCGGTTCACAAGCCATTTTGCTGTGGCGGCTGGAGGTCGCCTCCTCGCAAACCGTCTGTTGCTTGCCGGGGCTAAACGGCGCTTTACACTTTTGATAATGACTTTACTGGTTCGAAGCTTTTTCGGTGGTGAATACATGGACCGTGTTTTTTTAATGCCTCAACATGTTCCGCAGTACCGTACCCTGCATTTTTTGCAAATTGATACACAGGAAACTCAGTATGTATGTCGTCCATATAAGTATCTCTAGTCGTTTTCGCCAGGATAGACGCTGCTGCAACGGCTAGACTTTGCGCGTCTGCCTTGATGACGGATTCAGTCCGGTAATGACCATTTAATTGCATGGCATCTACAATGACAAAGTCCGGTGAAACGGATAAAGTTTCAACGGCTTTTTCCATCGATAATTTAGTCGCTGAGTAGATATTCAACTCGTCAATCACAGTCGCAGGTTGAATATGAATTGAATATGCAATGGCGATTTCCTTAATCGTTTCAGCAAGCTGTTCTCGCTTTGCTTTTGAAATTGCTTTTGAGTCATCAAGACCTATTAAAGCCTTGCTATCTTCAGGCAATATCACCGCTGCTGTGACGACAGGACCCGCTAAAGGGCCTCTCCCGGCTTCATCAACTCCTGCGACATACGCTTGTTGAAACGGCTTATACGAGGCATCAAAGGCTTTCTTCCGCTCAAACGCTGCTAATACTTGTTGTCGTTTCTTGTAATTACTATACCAACGATTCAAGGCCTTCTTCACACCCACTCTTCCGTCATTCTCAAGCTCTTTCAACCATGTTGTCGGCTCCTCTATAGTTTTTAATTCCGCTTCTATTTCCTTCACTGTTTGCATGTAATCACCTTTACTATCTTTCTTATATTTTCTATCGGTCAATCGTGCTCTTTTTTAATGATAAGAAAGGGCATAATCATTCATAAATTATTGGAACAGAAAAAAGAGTAGCAAGATGCCACTCTTTTTATTTACTTCGGAAAACCTTAAATTTAATGCCGTAAGCAATCCGATTTTTCTACATTACTATTCATGCAATTCTTCCGTAAGATCAAATGTTAATTTCCCTAGTTGTTCATTGCGAATATCTTGGACAATTAGTTCAGATACTTTATCATAATCAATCTCTCCGCCAGTCGTTAAGACATTCCGAAGCTGACCAATATGATCAAACACAGCTAAAATTTCATCAGGGCTCTCCCCAATTTCCGTGAGTCCATATTTTTCATTGAGTCGCTCTGGGTAATGTTCTTCTAAAAAACGAAGTCCAAATAATGCTAAGTCATCCATATTTAATAATGTATCTTTTATCGCACCTGTTAACGCAAGTTTATAACCCGCAACTTGGTCTTCAAATTTTGGCCAAAGAATACCTGGCGTATCTAGAAGTTCCAATTCTTTGCCATACTTTATCCATTGCTGCGCTCGTGTTACACCAGGCGTATTCCCTGTTTTGGCGATATTTCTTTTTGCTAACCGATTAATTAATGTTGACTTTCCAACGTTTGGAATTCCAACAATCATTGCACGAATTGCCCCTGGTCGAATTCCTCTGCTTTGCATACGTTCAATTTTAGGTGCAAGGATTTCTTTGGCAGTTTTTGTAACCTTTTGCAAACCTTGCCCTTGGAATGAATTAATTGCAACCGCATCCATCCCTTGCTCTTTAAAATACTGAATCCATTTAGTTGTTTCGGCATTGTCTGCAAGGTCTGCTTTATTCAAAATAAGCAGCCTTGGCTTTTGATGAATCACTTCATCAATCATTGGATTTCTCGAAGATAAAGGGAGTCTTGCATCGATTAACTCAAATACAATATCAACAAGTTTCAATTTTTCAGTTACTTCTCGGCGTGCTTTTGCCATATGACCTGGAAACCACTGTATGGTCATAATGTCTTTCTCTCCTTTCAGTCAACGAATCCGAAGTCTTTCATTGGCCAAAAGACGAATTTTGTCTTTCCAATAATTTCATCGATTGGGACCACTCCTATATGACGTGAGTCTTTACTTTTTCTTCGGTTGTCTCCTAATACAAATACATGTCCTTCTGGAACAATATTTGATGAGATTTTATCTTCAAGCATAAAATCTTCAGTGAGCGGCAACTCCTCCGCCTCTGCTTTGTACTTATCCAGATAAGGTTCTTCTATCGCTTTCCCGTTAACATATAGCACATCATCGCGATATTCTATCTCATCCCCCGGAAGGCCAATAATCCGTTTAATATAATCTTTTTGTTCAGGTGCATGAAATACGATAATATCGAATCGATCGGGCTTCCCGATTGTATACCCAATTTTATTGACAATCATTTTATCTCCATCCGCTAAAGTCGGCATCATAGATACGCCGTCTACTACAATTGGCGTAAATAGAAATATCCGAATAATTGCCGCTAAGCCGAATGCAATTAATAGTGCTTTTATCCATTCCCATGTTTCATTTTTCGTCTTTTTTTCGTCCATATCAAAGCCTCCCGTGTTTACAATTTCTACTATACATTTTATTCTTACTAGAGGCAAAAAGAAAGGAGGCCAATTGCTGGGCCTCCTGAGTCTGCTTGTTATTAGCGAATTTCTTTGATACGTGCAGCTCTTCCACGTAGACTGCGTAGGTAGTACAATTTTGCACGGCGTACTTTACCGCGACGAACAACGTCAATTTTTTCAATTTTTGGCGTATGTACAGGGAATGTACGCTCAACGCCTACACCGTTAGAAATTTTACGAACTGTGAATGTTTCACTAATTCCTCCACCACGGCGTTTAATAACAACACCTTCGTAAAGCTGGATACGCTCACGCGTTCCTTCTACGATTCTTACGTGCAAACGAACAGTGTCTCCCGCACGGAATTTTGGTAAATCAGTACGAAGCTGATCTTTTGTAACTTCTGCAATAATGTTTTGCATTGTATTCTCTCCTTCTCCACAGATGCTCTTGCACACTTACATCGCAGCGGAACATCAGTCAATATGTACTTCACATACGAAGTACATAGTAGATACTAACATGAATCGCTGCGTTGTGCAATAGAATCTAATTATTTTTTACGTATTCGAATCGATTTAATCCTTTAGTATTCTAGCCTATAATCAGAGCTCAGCATCTTTACTTTTTTTATTCTCTAATTTAACTAAAAGCTTTTTTTGATGCTCGGTTAACGGGGCACCTTTTAATAAGTCTTTTCTTCTTTCAAAGGTTCGAAGTAAAGCTTGTTCTTCGCGCCATTGTTCTATTTTAGCATGGTTTCCGGAAAGTAAGACTTCTGGAACTTCTAGACCGTTAAAATTCGCAGGGCGGGTATATTGAGGATGTTCTAATAAACCAGTTGAAAAAGAATCAAGTACAGAGGATTCTGTATTGCCGAGTACATTCGGTAAAAGCCTGACAACACTATCAACAATAGCCATCGCTGCAATTTCTCCACCTGTTAGAACGAAGTCTCCAAGGGAAATTTCATCCGTTACAAGCTCTTCCCGAATTCGCTCGTCATACCCTTCATAATGTCCACAAATCAAGATTAAATGTTCTTCTTTCGCCAGTTCCTCAGCTTTTCTTTGAGAAAAACGTTCTCCTTGTGGGCATAATAAAATAACGCGTGGCTTGGTCGTTTCATCCTCTGTAACAGCTTCTACAGCCGCAAATAACGGTTCAGGTTTCAATACCATTCCTGCCCCGCCGCCGTACGGATAGTCGTCCACTTTACGATGTTTGTTCTCTGAGTAATCCCTGAAATCTGTAACACCAAACTCGACCGCTTCTTTTTCTTGCGCTTTTTTCATGATTGAAGAATGTAAAACGCCTTCAAACATTTCTGGAAATAAACTTAGAATATCTATTTTCATCATGATAACAATCCTTCAAGTGGATCAATCACAATTTTTTTATTGTCGATATCTACCTCTTTGACAACATCCTCAATGTATGGGATATAGTGTGTCTTTCCAGTTTCCGGCTTAACACTCCACACATCATTGGCCCCCGTAGAAATGATCTCTGTAACTTTCCCAATTTCTGTACCTTCAAGATCAAATACGATGCAACCGATGATTTCATGATAATAAAACTCATGTTCATCTAACTCCCCAAGATGCTCTTCTGACACTTTTAAAATACCATCTCGATACTTTTCAACATCATTGATATTTGAATGGTTTTCAAACGTTAGTAAGTCGAAATTTTTATGTTTTCGATGGGTTGCTACAATTAAGTGGATAGGTTCTTTACTTTTAGGTAAGAAAAGTCCTAATTCACTTCCAATTGCATATCGTTGTTCAGGAAAATCTGTACGGGACATCACACGGACCTCACCGCGAACACCATGCGTGTTGACAATCTTTCCTACGTTATACCAGTTCATTATTTACACCGTCCTTATCTCTACTACGCCCCAGCGTAATTGCGTCAGGATTTTGAATTGAGGCCAACACGATGTTGGTCATACAACTGTTGCCAATCGAACGGCGCAGGATTCGATTTGCCGTATTTCTGCAAACTTTGCAGAAATTAGGGCACATACGAGGACGCGGTGTTCTTAAGTTGCCTTCCTTAACTCCTTTCAAAATCCCTGACACCCACCGGAGGCTTAACTTGAATCAGAAATTCATTTGTACCGAAAGCGAAGCAACCGGTACAAGGAATATGAACTCCCTCTAATATTAATTTTTAGCATTGCCCCTGCGCATTTATAGATGTTGGGGACATTGCTGAATCAAGTTACACTGATAAATAAATTTTAAAAAGGAAGGAACCTTAAGCTCCTTCCTTTTCAATATCAATCTATAATATCGACAAATACTCTTTTGCCGTGGTGACTGCCTGCTGCTGAATAAACTATCGTGCGGATTGCTTTTGCAACGCGTCCTTGCTTTCCGATTACTTTACCCATATCTTCGGCATTAACAGAAAGTTTATACGTAACTCGGCTTTCCCGTTCATCCATCGATACCTGAACGTCGTCAGGATAATCGACTAATGGTTTAACAATCGTTTCAATCAGCTGCTTCATGTCTACCCCTCCTGATTACCCCGCATTAACGGGCAGTAAGACCTCACTTAAAGTAAAGCTTTTACAGTCGGACATCCACTTGCACCAAGTGCTCGTAAATGCCCGATTGGTTCAACTAGCAATAACCGGGATAAGGCTCACGCTTATTGCAGTTTCACTTTATTTACCATGTTTTGCATTATGGAATTTTTCCATGATGCCTTGGTCAGAAAACAGGTTGCGCACTGTGTCAGATGGTTGTGCACCGTTCTGTAGCCACTTAAGCGCTAGCTCTTCATCGATTTTTAACTCTACCGGGCTTGTAAGTGGATTGTACGTTCCAACAGTCTCGATTTGACGACCATCACGTGGTGAACGTGAATCTGCTACTACAATACGATAGAAAGGAGTTTTTTTAGCTCCCATACGTTTTAAACGAATTTTAACTGCCATTATTTATTGCACCTCCGAATAGTTTCACACAAGAACTTATATTAACAAGCTTTTTTGTGTTTGTAAAGTGTTTTCTCTTAACACCTTAAAATTATTTTCAAATCCCTGTTTCTCACCTAAAAAAAGAGTCGAGACCAGGCATTTTCATACGTTTATTTCCTTTTTGTTGCATATTTGTCATCTGTTTAACCATTTTCTTCATATCGTTAAACTGCTTTAACAAACGGTTTACTTCTTGAATAGATGTACCCGATCCTTTTGCAATACGTCTACGTCTGTTTGCATTAATAATTTCGGGTGTTGTACGCTCCGCAGGCGTCATCGATTGGATAACTGCCTCAACGCGTCCCATCTGCTTCTCATCTACTTGAGCATTTTCCAAGCCTTTAATTTTATTTGCGCCTGGCATCATTTTCAATAGCTCATCAAGAGGACCCATTTTTTTCACTTGTTGTAATTGGTCTAAGAAATCATCAAGTGTAAAGGATTGGGTACGGAATTTTTCTTCCATTTCCTTCGCTTTTTCTTCATCCACATTCGCTTGGGCTTTTTCAATAAGTGACATAACGTCACCCATCCCAAGGATTCTTGAGGCCATTCTTTCTGGATGGAATGGTTCGAGGGCATCCATGTGCTCGCCAACCCCGACAAATTTAATCGGTTTTTCTGTTACAGAACGGATTGAAAGCGCAGCTCCACCTCTTGTATCACCGTCAAGTTTTGTCAACACAACACCAGTAATTCCAACTGTCTCATTGAAATTTTGTGCTACGTTGACAGCATCTTGCCCGGTCATTGCATCGACAACAAGAAAGACCTCATCTGGAGTTGACAGTTCTTGGATATCCTTAAGTTCCTGCATTAATGTTTCGTCAACATGCAATCGACCTGCTGTATCCACAATGACAACATCATGATGTTCTTTTTCTGCTTCTTCCAACGCTTGCTTTACAATGTCCACAGGCGAAATATCCGTTCCAAGTGAGAACACTGGTATCGTTAATTGCTTCCCAAGTGTTTCTAATTGTTGAATTGCGGCTGGTCGATAAACGTCTGCTGCAACAAGGAGTGGTCTTTTATTATGACGTTTACGTAATAACGCAGCAAGCTTTCCGGTAGTTGTCGTCTTACCGGCACCTTGTAAACCAACCATCATAATAACGGTTGGTGCTTTTCTAGCGAATTGAATCGGTTCTTGTTCGCCACCCATTAAATTCGTCAATTCATCTTGAACAATTTTCACAACTTGCTGTCCAGGCGTTAAGCTCTTCAGTACATCTTGCCCGACAGCCTTTTCACTAACTTTTTTTACGAATTCACGAACGACTTTTAAGTTAACGTCCGCTTCAATGAGCGCAAAGCGAACTTCACGCATCATCTCTTTGACGTCTGCTTCGTTTACTTTCCCTTTGCCCCTAATTTTTTGGAGCGTTCCTTGCAGCCTCTCAGCTAATCCTTCAAATGCCATGGCGACGCCTCCTACTCATGATCTTTTAATGCGTACAATAAACGCTTTATCTCTTCTGATTGAGCCGATTCATCTACTAACATTTTCTCCATCTTTTCAATGATTGCTAATCGTCTTTGAAATTTGGAAAACAAATTTAATTTTTGTTCATAGTCTTCTAACATGGCTTCCGTCCGTCGAACATTATCATACACAGCTTGCCTAGATACATCGTGCTCTTCAGCAATTTCTCCTAGCGACAAGTCTTCCAGATAATATAATTTCATATACGTTCTTTGTTTATCCGTCAAAAGTGATTGATAAAAATCAAAAAGGAAGTTAACACGTGTCGTTTTTACGAGCGACATTTTTGTCACCTCAACTTTTTATTCCAACGTAAGCATAGTATGAACTTTTCATGCTGTCAAGCTATTTTACTTGTCTTCTTTCTCGTCCTCTTGTTCGAGTCCTTCAGCAAATAATCCATAAACATATTTCTCTGGATCAAACGGTTGTAAATCATCTACGCCTTCTCCAAGACCGACAAACTTCACTGGAATGTTCAACTTATTTTTGATCGCTAAGACAATTCCACCCTTTGCTGTACCATCTAGCTTTGTTAATACAATCCCTGATACATTTGTTGCCTCTTGGAACGTTTGTGCTTGGACAAGTGCATTTTGGCCAGTCGTTGCATCTAGTGCTAGCAACACTTCATGGGGAGCCCCTGGTACCTCACGATCGATGACACGATGAACTTTTTCCAGCTCATTCATCAAGTTCACCTTATTTTGAAGTCGTCCTGCCGTATCACAAATTAAAATATCAACGTTTCGATTTTTGGCTGCACGGATTGCATCGTACATCACCGCGGCTGGGTCAGAACCTTCAGATTGGCGAATGACTTCTACTCCTGTTCGTTCACCCCATACGACTAATTGATCAATTGCCCCCGCACGGAACGTATCCCCCGCTGCTAACATGACAGATTTACCTTCCGCTTTAAATCGTGAAGCTAGTTTTCCAATCGTCGTTGTTTTCCCAACACCATTCACACCGACCATTAAGATGACGGACAGCCCTTCCTTTTGTAAATTGAGCCCTCCATCATTTTCCTTACCGGCATTGTAAATCTCTACTAGTTTTTGAGAAATAACAGATTGAATGCCTTCCGTATTTTTGATGTTTTTCCTTTGTACTTCAAGTTTTAATTCATCGATTAGCTCCATAACTGTTTCAAAGCCAACGTCCGCTTGTAATAGCAAGTCTTCGAGTTCTTCGAAAAACTCCTCATCTACTTCCCTAAACCGAGCGACAAGATCATTTATTTTAGATGTAAACTGGTCACGAGTTTTCGTCAGTCCATCTTTAAATTTTTCTGTCACCGCTTCGTTCGTTCCAGTAATCTTCTCTTTTAACCTTCTAAAAAATGACATTTTCCCTAACCCCTCTCTACTGATTACATCATCGCTTCTTCGGGTACTTCCGATAATTTAACGGAAATCAGTTTAGAAACGCCCGATTCTTGCATTGTAATTCCATATAAAACATCCGCGCCTTCCATTGTACCTTTCCTGTGCGTAATCACAATAAACTGTGTCTTATCCGAGAATTTTCTTAAGTAGTTGCTATATCGAATGACATTCGCTTCATCTAGTGCAGCTTCGACCTCATCTAAAATACAAAACGGAACAGGACGCACTTCAATAATGGAAAATAATAATGAAATTGCAGTAAGTGCTCTTTCTCCACCAGATAAAAGACTTAAGTTTTGCATCTTTTTCCCTGGTGGTCTTGCAACGATATCAATACCCGTATGCAGTAAATCAGTCGGGTCTGTAAGAATAAGATCAGCATTTCCGCCACCGAACATTTCTTTAAATACTTGTCTAAATTGATTTTGCACGGCATCGAATGTTGATGAAAAACGGATACTCATCTCATGATCCATCTCTGACATCGCTTCTTGTAAAGTCTCTTTCGCCTCTAGTAAATCATTACGTTGTGCCGTTAAAAACTGATGGCGTTCAGACACTTCTTCATATTCTTGTACAGCGCTTGGATTGATTGGTCCAATATTTTTCAGTTCATGCTTTAACCTAGCCAATTGTTCACGTTTTTCCTGTTCATTGAAGTCTAAAGCCAATTCATCGTCCGGTCGTAAGCCGTATTCATGAAACAATCTTTGAGTAATCGTTTCATACGTCACCTCAAGTCGAGATAATTCAATTGTGTGTTCATGAAGTTTAGCATTTAGTTTCTCAGCATTTTCGCGCAGTTGACGTAGATGCGTTTCTTGATGATTCTTCTGAATGACAATTTCTGAACGGTTTTTTCGAATTTCAGCAATTGAATTTTCAATTTGTTGTTTGTCTTTTGCTGATCGTTCAATTTGTTCCGCTATCTCTTCCGCTGTTACATGTTCTTGTTCTTCATCTGTCAGGTAATCTAACTCTTGTTGCAGTAAATTTATCTTATCGATTGCAACCTTATTTGAGGCTTCCATATCTGTTATCGCTCTATTTTGATAGGAAAGTTGTTCGCGTAAAATAGCAGCTCGCTCCCGGAGTTCTGTCAATCGGGCCGTAAGCGTAGCTTCTTCGTTTCGCCAATCTGCAGCAAGACGTTCCAACTTTGTAATTTCTGCTTGAAGTGATTCAAGCGTCTTTTTTAATGCCGCGTGAGCTGTTTCAAGTTCCTTTTTCTTTTCCATTAATTCAGAACCAGCTGTTTCCGCTCCTAGTCGACCTATCTCTACTGTTTCCAATTCGCTTTGGACAGTATGTATGGCCATATCGCTTTCACGGACATTTGCTTCGGCCGTCGCCATTTCAAGTTGTAAAGCTTCAGATTGCTTGCGGAAATGCTCTACTTTTTGCATATACTCAGCGACTTTCAACTTCGTGTCGCTAATCGATTCGTTACCTCTTTCAATAGATGCAGACATTTGCTCAACTTGTGTTGTTAACATTTCAAGTTCAGCCCTTCTAGAAAATACTGAGGAACGACCTTGAGTGCCACCACCCGTGAGCGATCCCCCTGCATTCACAATATCGCCGTCTAAAGTTACAACTCGATAACGATAATTTAAAGCCTTAGCAATCGCCGAAGCTCCGGCGAGAGATGAAGCAACAAGAACATTTCCTAGTAAATTTTCTGCAATGATTTTATAATTCGGTTCGACGCGAATAAGTCCATCGGCAATGCCGATAAATTCTGGATGTCGCGCTATCGTTTGAAGTGTGGATTGCTGGATTTTTCGAGAACGCATCACATCTAGCGGAAGAAATGTCGCTCTTCCTTTATTTTGCGTCTTTAAATAACCGATTGCTTTTCTCGCATTCACTTCGGAAGAGGTTACGATATGTTGCATAGCGCCACCAAGTGCCGTTTCGACCGCCTTAATATAATCATTTTCAACGGTAATTAGCTCCGCTACTGCCCCTTCTATCCCGGCTAACTTTCCAGCTTCACGTGCGACAAGCACTTCTTTTACACCTGAATAAAACCCTGAAAAATCCGCTTCTAGACTTTGCAGTGCACGTAAACGCCCTTGCATTTCATGTTGTTTATTATGCGCTTTTTGAAGCAGCTCTTGTTTACTTCTTAAATCATCTTCATGCTTTTTTAATTCGACTGCATCGTTCTTATAATTTTCTGATGCTTCTGTGGCAGATTGCTTTATACGGTCTAATGTTTGTACTATTAGTTTCCTATCCGCATTTAACACTTCTAATCTATTTCGAAGTGATACCGTCTGCTCATTAATTTTCTGGGAAGATGTTTTTTCCCCTAGTAGACGTTCTTCGATATGCTTTAATTCATTTCGAATGGTCGCTTCTTCATTGAGCCCGTCAATATAGGATGATTTTAACTCTTCAATCTCATGCTCAGTTTCTTTAACAGAGCGCGTTAACATTTGAGTTGTGTCTTTTACTTCCGCTTTTACTTCTTCATATTCTTTATTTAGGATAGCTACATTATCATAGGATTCTTTTAATTTTTCTTCTAAATCTTCCTGCTCAGCTTTTGCGCTCTGAAACTCAGTTTGCACCCGTTCGATTTGTAAACTAGCGTTGCGTTCCTTCTCGACGGATAATAGTCGTCTACCTTCCCACTTTTCACTCTCCGCGCTTACTTGGACAAGCTTCTGTTGCAGTGTTTCAAACTTCTCTTCTTGCTGTTCAAGTTGCTTATTTATCGTGGAAGATTCGACTTCAGTTTTGTCTATTGCTTCAGTTAATAGCTCTTTCTCTGCTCGTTGTTTTTCTACCTCTACCAACTTTTCTTGAAGTTTTTCATGTAGATTCCCGGCATCATAATTTAGGAGCAAAATATCCGCTTCTCGAACTTCTTCAGAAATTTCCTCGTGCTTTTTAGCCGCTTCAGCCTGTTCTTTAAGCGGCTCTATTCTAATATCAAGTTCTTTTAATATATCAAGCACGCGGTCAAGATTATCCGATGTTTCAAACAGTTTATGTTCTGCTTTACGTTTTCTCGTTCTATATTTTAATACGCCTGCCGCTTCGTCAAAAATACTTCTTCGATCTTCTGGTCGGCTATTTAAAATTTCATCGACCCGCCCTTGGGAAATGATTGAAAATGCTTCTTTCCCAAGTCCAGAATCCATAAATACATCTGTAATATCTTTCAACCTGCACTGCTGTCCATTTAATAAATATATGCTTTCCCCCGAGCGAAAGACACGTCGCGTCACGCTAATTTCAGTATAATCAAGTGGGAACAACCCTTTACTATTATCAAGAATTAAGGTGACTTCTGCAAAATTAAGTGGCTTTCTAGAATCACTTCCTGCAAAAATCACATCTTCCATCTTGGCACCACGTAAAGATCTTGCCGATTGTTCGCCTAATACCCAGCGAATCGCATCGGTAATATTACTTTTCCCACTTCCATTAGGTCCAACGACAGCGGTAACGCCTGGCACGAAGTCTACGCCAATTCGTTCCGCAAATGATTTGAACCCTATTATTTCAAGCCTTTTTAAAAACATTTAAATACTCTCCTCAACCTGCTAACTCTTTAGTTCTGCAATTGCATGTCGGGCCGCTTCCTGCTCTGCTTCTTTCTTCGACCTACCTCTACCGGTACCAAGTATTTCTTCATCTAACTGCACAACAGTGATAAATACTTTTGCATGGGCAGGGCCCTTTTCTTCTACTACTTCATAATGAAGCTGTCCATTATTCGTTTGCTGGACAATTTCCTGTAACCGACTTTTATAATCCATCACATGCGAAAAAGCACCGACACTTACTTTCGGAAATACTACTTTATCAAGAAATGCGGTTACTGCTTCCATCCCTTGATCAGTGTATAATGCACCGATAAAGGCTTCAAAAACATCTGCTAAAAGAGCTGGACGTGTTCTTCCACCTGTTTGTTCTTCTCCTTTACCTAAAAGAACATAACGACCAAATTCAAGTTCATTCGCAAAGGAAACGAGCGCTGGTTCGCAAACAATTGCGGCTCTTAATTTGGTCAACTCTCCTTCGCTCATAGTAGGCTCTGTCGTATAAAGAAACTGGGAAACACCTAGTTCTAACACCGCATCACCTAAAAATTCAAGTCGCTCATTATCTGTATATTTTTTTCTTCGATGCTCATTCACATATGATGAATGCGTAAATGCATTGTATAAAAGTGACACTTCCTCAAATTGAATCGAAAGTTTTCGTTGCAATTCCTCAAAGTCATTTCGAACCGTTTGGGGAAATATATTTTTTGGATTCATTGCTGTACGTTTACTTGTCATAAGAACGATTCTGCCTTTCCTACGTAATGTATATAATTTTACCTTTTTCAACGACCAGTTGCAAAGTAAAAAAGAGACGCCTTCATCCATTTCAAAGGGAAAAGGATAAAAGCGCCTCCGCTAAATTGAATTAGCTTTTAATTAGTTCACTTTTGTTTCGATATATGAAACTGCATCGCCGACAGTTGCAATCTTCTCAGCGTCATCATCGGAAATCTCCATATCGAATTCATCTTCTAATTCCATTACAAGCTCAACTACGTCTAGTGAGTCCGCACCGAGGTCATCACGGAAAGATGCTTCTGTTTTAACTTCGCTTTCATCGACGCCTAGTCGATCAACGATTACTTTAGTTACTCGTTCAGTTACTGTTGCCAAATCTGTCACCTCCCCTCAATGAATATTTAAAAGCGTAGGCGCCTGGTCAGAGACGACAGGCATAAGACGGGACGGCGAAGCGGCGTTTTTTTGCCGCACAGCCGAAACGGCTTATGACCTGAGTCTCTAGGCGCCGAAGCTGGATAGATTTAAAAACATAGGACATTTAATAGGCGCGACATGCGCCCACGCCCATTTATTACATCACCATTCCACCGTCAACATGGATTGTTTGTCCTGTAATATAATCTGCGTCTTCCGATAGTAAGAATAACACAGTCTTAGCGACATGTTCAGCATTCCCTAGTTTCGCCAATGGAATCGTCGCAAGCATTTGTTCTTTCACGTCTTCGCTTAATGCATCAGTCATTTCTGTTGTAATGAATCCTGGTGCTACTGCATTGACATAGATATTACGTGATGCCAATTCTTTCGCTGACGTCTTCGTTAATCCGATCACACCTGCTTTTGCGGCAACATAATTTGCTTGTCCTGGATTTCCTGAAACACCAACGATGGAAGCAACATTGACAATTTTACCTGCACGTTGGCGCATCATTTGACGTGTAACACCTTTCGTGCAGAGGAAAACGCCTTTTAAGTTAATGTCAATGACATCGTCCCACTCGTCTTCTTTCATTCGCATGAGCAAATTATCTTTTGTAATTCCAGCGTTATTTACAAGTATATCAATTGAACCGAATGTTGCAATTGTCACGTCTACTAAGTTTTTCACACTATCCGCGTTAGACACATCTGCTTGGATTGCAAATGCTTCTCCGCCTGCTTCTTGAATTAGTTGGACGACTTCTTCAGCCTTATCTTTACTGCCGCTATAGTTGACCGCAACTTTGGCACCTTCACGCCCTAACTGAAGTGCAATTTCACGACCAATTCCGCGAGATGCACCCGTGACGATTGCTGATTTCCCTTCAAATCTACTCACTCTGACCACCCTTTCGAAGCTTCCAATACTTCCGCTAATGATTTCTCATCATAGACAGATAAAACTGTCGCTTTCCTATCAATCTTCTTAATTAATCCGCTCAACACTTTACCAGGTCCACATTCGATAAAATGTGTCACGCCATTATCTAACATCGTTCGAACAGAATCTTCCCAACGTACCGGGGAATATAACTGTTCGACAAGTAGATCCTTTAACTGATTGCTATCCTCAACAATCTCCGCATTTACATTCGCAATAATTGGCGGTGTTGCGTCTTGCATTGTAATTTCATCAAGCGTTGCCTTAAGTTTCTCGGCAGCTGGCTTCATAAGTGAAGAGTGGAATGGACCACTCACATCTAACGGAATGACTCTTCTAGCGCCCGCTTCTTTTAATTCATGACAAGCGTTTTCAACGCCTGTTTTCGTTCCGGAAATGACAATTTGTCCAGGACAGTTCAAATTCGCTGGTTGGACAGCATCCCCGCTCTCTGTAATCTTGTTCGTAATTTCGGATACAGTTTCAGCATCTAATCCAAGGATAGCTGCCATCGCACCAACGCCTGCCGGTACTGCTTCGTTCATATACAATCCGCGTTTATGAACAGCTAATACACCTTCTTCAAATGTAAGAACACCTGAAGCTACGAGTGCTGTATATTCACCAAGACTATGGCCTGCTGTATAATCTGGTTGAATTCCTTCTCCTTTTAAGCGACTCGCAATCATCGCGCCCACCGTCAACAATGCAGGTTGTGCATTGTAAGTAACTGTTAATTCTTCCTGAGGCCCTTCTTCAATTAGTTCACTTAATGAAAAGCCGAGTACGCGGTCAGCATTCGTAAAAAACTGTTTACTTTGCTCATGATTCTCTACTAATTCAGTACCCATTCCTACCTTTTGAGAACCTTGTCCAGGAAATACGAAAGCAATCTTCGTCATTTTGTTAACCCCTTCCCAATCGTTTCATGAATCGTTTCTGTAACTTCATATTGCACCATTGTTCTTGCTTGTCGAATCGCATTATAAATTGCACGGGCATTTGACGAGCCATGTGCTTTAATAATTGGGGCTTTCAGGCCAAATAACCCAGCACCGCCATATTCGGAGTAATCCATTTTATTTTTCAATCCGCCTAACTCGTTCTTCACAAGTGCAGCAGATAGTTTAGTTTTTATCGAGGACATATACACTTCTTTAAGCATTGTGAAAAAGCCAAGCGCAGTACCTTCAATTGTTTTCAATACCATATTGCCTGTAAAGCCGTCTGTTACAATTACATCGGCCGCTCCCATTAATAAATCACGGGCTTCAACGTTTCCAATGAAGTTGATCGGCGCTTCCGAAAGAATATCAAATGCTGCTTTTGTTAATTCATTTCCTTTTCCTTCTTCAGTCCCAATATTTAACAGCCCAACTCGAGGCGTTGCAATGCCACGAACTTTTTCCGCGTAAATACTTCCCATCACAGCATATTGACCGAGATGCTCTGGCTTCGCGTCTGCATTTGCACCGAGATCCAGCATAACAAAGCCTTGGCCGTCTACTGTTGGAAGCGTCGGTGCGAGTGCCGGTCTTTCAATCCCGTCGATTCTACCGACAATAAAAAGGCCTGCCGCCATTAGCGCTCCAGTGTTTCCCGCCGAAACACCTGCATCTGCTTCATTTTCTTTAACTGCTTGCGCCATCCGTACCATCGACGCATCTTTTTTTCGGCGAATCGCACGGACCGGTTCATCATCTGGCTCAATTATTTCCGTACAATGAAAAACCTTTAAACGTTCATGCCTTTGTAAATAAGGCGCCATCTTTTCTTCATCACCATAAATATGTATATGTATATCTGTAAATTCATTCAAACTTTCCATTGCACCTTGAATAATTTCGCCTGGCGCATGGTCGCCACCCATTCCATCTAAAGCAATAATCATTGTTTATCCTCCTGCTTCTTATCCGTCGTGCGGTACATATAGAATTGTCCTGTAACTACAAGAACATCACCTACAGTCAAATCTACTTTAACTAAGGTACGTTTCTCTTTTACAGTTTCCTTTATTACTTCGGCACGTGCAACAACTCTATCACCGGCTTTGACAGGTTTAAGAAATTCAATATTGGATTTAACTGTCAATGCCAGGTCATCATCCATAACCGCAACAGCTAGTGAATTTGCTTGTGCGAATAAATGATGTCCTCTAGCAATTCCATTTCGTTGAAAAACATGGTCCGCAGTAACATCAAAAATCGAGATGGCTCTGGCATCGAGTTTAATATCAATAATATCGCCAATCACTTCATCTGACCCTAATGATTTTACTTCTCCGGCCATTGTCTGTGTAGCGACTTGCTTCAAACGTTTACGTAATTCCGGAATTCCACATTCAAGTCGATCCAATCGGATTGTTTGAACACTAACCTCAAAATGTTTGGAAAGGTCTTCATCTGTTACAAATGGATTTTCTTCTATCAATTTTCCCAGACGTAGCTGCCTTTCTTTTTTAGGCATTCGCACATACTTCACCTTCCGATTTAGCACTTGGTACTAATATCAGTATATAAAGAGAGGTATCAGAATGCAAGAAATTTATAGATGTGTACAAGAAATATTATTGTAAGACAAAAAGTAGCGGGGAAGGAAGATGCTCCCGCTACTTTGAATCGTTTTATAAATCTACCTATCTTCCATAATCAAACGCACATACAGAGGTTCGATACAGTGAATTATCAGTCCATTCGATCGGCACTTAAAGCGCCTGACTGTTCTAGAAGTCCCCTTAGCACACCGTATTCCTCTGCACGCCAAAACTCTTCTGATGCTAGAAGTTGTTCAGCGTCTTTCCTCGCTGTATCAAGCGCCCGGTAATCATGAACGAGATCTGCCATTTTAAATTCTGGGAGTCCACTTTGCTTTTTACCGAAAAAGTCACCGGCCCCTCTTAATTCAAGGTCCTTTTCAGCTAAAACAAATCCATCATTTGTTTCTGTCATCGAATGCATTCGTTCTTTACCTTCTTCTGTCTTTGGATCTGCTAAAAGCACACAATAAGATTGTTCAGCGCCTCGCCCGACACGTCCTCTTAATTGGTGGAGTTGGGATAAACCAAAGCGCGTTGCATCATAAATTAACATAAATGTTGCATTCGGAACGTTTACGCCTACTTCAACAACTGTTGTTGAAACTAGGACATCAATCGCACCTTCGCTAAACTCACGCATAATCTGTTCTTTTTCGTCTGGATGAAGACGCCCATGCATGAGGCCAACTTTAAATCTGCCTTGAAAATATACCGATAATTGGTTATATACATCGACAGCATTTTGCACATCAAGTTTGTCGGATTCTTCAATAAGCGGACAAATCACGTACGCTTGGCGCCCCTTTTGCAATTCACCTGCCATTTTTCTCAAAACTGGCTGTAAAGCATCTTCTTTCAACCAATGCGTTTCAATTTCTTTTCTACCAGCCGGCAATTCATCCAATACCGATACATCCATTTCACCATAAGCCGTAATGGCTAATGTTCGTGGTATCGGCGTGGCAGTCATAAAGAGCACATCGGGGTCAATCCCTTTTTCACGAAGAACACGACGTTGTTCGACACCAAATCGATGCTGCTCGTCTGTAATGACAAACCCTAAGTTTTTAAAAATAACATCTGGTTGAATAAGCGCATGCGTACCAATCAACAAATCAATTTTTCCTTCTTCCAGCATTTCCAGAAGTTGCTTTCGTGCTTTTCCTTTTGTTGAACCTGATAAAAATGCAACGGATACATTAAATGGTTCTAGCCATTCCGCAAGAGAAGTTGCATGTTGTTCTGCTAAAATTTCTGTCGGGGCCATCATCGCACCTTGAAAACCAGCAGTAATGGCTGCATAAAGACCTATTGCCGCAACAACTGTTTTTCCTGAACCTACATCTCCTTGAAGAAGTCGATTCATTCGCACTTCGCTCTTTAATTCAGCGCAAAGTTCATTCACAACTCTTTTTTGTGCATTCGTTAATTCAAATGGCAACGATGCGATAAACTTTTTCACTTTATCAAGATCGTAGTTTATCGGCATGCCTTTTTCCGCTTCTTTTCTTACCTTCTTCATCGCTTGCATTTTCATTTGAAATAAAAGTAATTCCTCATAGACAAAGCGTCTTCTTGCGTGTTTCATTTGTGCAGGACTTTCAGGAAAATGAATCATTTCCAGTGCCTGTTTTATTTTCGGTAATTTGTACGCTTCAAGTAGTCCAGCTGGCAATGACTCTTCAAATTCATCTCCAATACTATCTAGCGCACTTCTCATAAACCGTCTGAAAGTTTTTTGATGCATGGCACCTTTCAAGCTATAAATAGGTTCGAAATTTGATTGTTCATCTTTTGGACCTACCGAAAAATTGCTTACGTTAATTGTTTGTCGACCACGGTCCCATTTTCCAGTTACCGTCACAGTATTGCCCGGCATCATTCGGTCTTTTAAATAATGTTGATTAAAAAAGACTGCTCTTACGAGATGTCTTCCTGCAAGTAACCTAACTTCTAGGCGGGACCGTTTATTTCCAAAAAATTGAACGGAAGGCTCACTTTCGACCCTTCCTTCAACCGTCACTCTTTCGTTATGTGGTGTTTCAGCTAAATCTTTTAATGTAAAATCATCATGCCGATACGGGAATGTCATAATTAAATCTGAAATTGTGAAAATGCCCAGTTTTTCAAGTTGCTCGCTCGCCTTTTGCCCAATCCCTTTAATCGTTTTTACATCATGATGAAGGATTGTGGTCACTGCTTGCCTTTGTCCCACCAAATATTTTTGCTTCCAATGCCTTTCCAGTTGGTGTTGTGGCGAGTCCCCCTTTGGCAGTTTCCCGTAAAGCTGACGGCATAGATTGTCCGATTCGGTGCATTGCATCAATTACTTCGTCTGTTGGAATACGACTCACAACGCCAGCAAGTGCCATATCCGCTCCGACAAGCGCTTTTGCAGCCCCCATCGCGTTTCGTTTCACACATGGCACTTCAACGAGCCCTGCAACCGGATCGCAAACGAGCCCGAGCATGTTTTTCATGACAATAGAGAAAGCTTCTGCACTTTGCTGTGGTGTTCCCCCTGCCATTTCAACGATTGCAGCAGCGGCCATAGAAGCTGCCGACCCTGTTTCTGCTTGACATCCGCCCGCCGCACCTGAAATAGACGCATTATTTGCTACAACAAATCCAAATGCACCTGTTGTAAATAAATAATTGAGCATCTGCTCTCTCGTCGGATTCAATTTATCTATTACTGCAAATAGCGTTCCGGGTACGATACCCGCCGCTCCCGCAGTTGGTGTTGCACAAATTGTTCCCATCGCCGCATTTACTTCATTTGTTGCGACCGCTTTACTCACAGCATCTAATATTAAATCGCCTGATAAGGACTTGCCAGAAGCCATATATTTTTGAATTAAAACAGCATCCCCGCCAGTTAAACCTGACGTGGACTGAACGCCTTGCAAACCTTTTTCAACAGCTTCTTCCATTACCGTTAAATTATTATCCATTTGCGCAATAATTTCTTCACGTGTTCGTCGTGACAGAAGCATTTCCTGTTCTATCATAATTTCCGAAATCGGCTTTTTACTTGATTCCGCTAAGGCGACTAGTTCTTTTACAGATTTGAATAATACTTCCATGTCAATCCCTCCTTATTCCGCTATCGTAGAGACTTGCGTGATATGCGGCAACCCTCTTAATTCATTAATAATATCGTCATCTATTAATTGATCGACTTCAATGACCATTAAAGCCATTTTTCCTTTTTCTTTTCTGCCAACTTCCATATGTGCAATATTAACGCCTCGTTTAGCAAGTGCATTGGCAACACTCGCAATGAGTCCCGCTCGATCTTGGTGAACTACGAGCAGTGCAGGATAATTTCCTGAAAGTCTTAACGGGAAACCATTTAACTCGACAACTTCCATTTTTCCACCGCCAATTGAAATCCCCGTTAATTCCATGACACTGTTTTCATCGCCAATTACAATTTTCGCAGTATTTGGATGTTCCATTTCTTCCTCTTCAGGAATAAACTCAAATGTAAAGCCAGCTTTCTTTGCATCTTCAAATGCTGTCTTTATTCGTTCATCAAATGTATCGTAATCCATTAATCCGCCAATAATCGCGACATCTGTCCCATGACCTTTATATGTCTCTGCAAATGAACCATATAAATATATTTTTGCCCATTCCGGCTGCCTTCCAAATAAAGTTCTTGCAACACGGCCAATCCTTGCCGCACCTGCCGTATGAGATGACGATGGTCCAATCATGACTGGCCCAATAATATCGAATACTGATCTAAACTTCATGTTTCATACCCCCTTCTACTGCACTTAATTCTATTTTACACGAATAAATGGTCTATGCCAAAATACTTTTTACGTTAAATACTTCTTGAAATGAAGGAGAAAAAGTAGAGTAAAGAATTTGTTAGAATTCCCTACTCTACTTTTATTTTAGCTTCTGAAAAACCAATGACGCCTATTTTATTCCACAGAAATGATATATGGATATAATGGTTGTTTTCCATTATATACTTCAACATCGACATGGTCGAAGTGCTCGTCTATATAGTTTTCGATGTGTGTTGCTTCTTCCTCGCTCACATCTTCACCATATAATACTGTAATAATTTCAGATTCTTCATCAATAATCTTTTGTAATAGAGACTTTGTTACTTCTTCTAATAAAGGATTCGTCGTAACAATTTTGCCGCTATTAATTCCCATGAAGGCACCTTTTTTAATATCAATGCCATCAATTGTAGTGTCACGAACTGCGTATGTCACTTGAGCTGTTTTCACATATGAAGCAGCTTCAATCATTGCATTTTTATTTACTTCAACATCAGCTTCCGGATTAAATGCTAATATTGCTGAAAGACCTTCGGGAACCGTCGTAGTAGGTACAACCGCTGCTTCGATACCTAGATGTTCTGCCGCTTGTTCCGCTGCCATTACGATATTTTTATTGTTCGGCAAAATAAGAACTCTTTCCGCACCAACACCTTCAATCGCTTTAACGATGTCTTGAGTTGAAGGATTCATCGTTTGGCCACCTTCAATGACGACTGAAGCTCCGACACTCTTTAATAATTCAGCAATACCCGTCCCCATCGCTACAGTAACAACGGCATAAGGATGCTTTTCTTTTTTGTCATTTGCTTTCTTTCCTACAATGTCTTCGTGTTGCTGTCGCATATTTTCAATCTTCATATTGATAAGTGAACCGTACTTTTGGCTGAATGTTAGGACATCGCCCGGTGTTTCTGAATGAATATGTACTTTTGCAATTTCGTCATCAGAAATTACCAGCAAGGAGTCTCCAAATTCACTTAGTTCTTGACGGTATTCTCCCTCATCAAAAGGATTTTCAATAAGTTTTTCGGGCTCAAACTTTACCATGAACTCGGTACAATAGCCGTAAATAATATCATCTGTACTCATAAAGTCTTGAACACTTTGATGATGCGCCGCATTCACAAGCTCATCCATAGATTGGACATCTGTTCTAACTGGTAACTCTTCACCTTTCAGACAAGCCAGAAACCCTTCATAAACGTAAACGAGACCTTGACCGCCACTGTCAACAACCCCAACTTCCTTCAATACAGCGAGTAGTTCAGGTGTACGTTCGAGGGAGGCTTTCGCTTCAGCTACGACGGTTTCCATCACTTCAATGACATCATCTGTGGAATTCGCTTTTTCTACTGCCGCATTCGCTGCATCTTTTGCAACTGTTAAGATTGTTCCCTCGACAGGCTTCATAACAGCCTTATAAGCCGTTTCGACTCCGTATTTTAATGCTTCTGCAAATTTCTTTCCGTCAATCTCTGCTTCTTCTTCTATTGCTTTTCCGAATCCTCGGAACAATTGAGAAAGAATAACGCCTGAGTTTCCACGCGCGCCCATTAATAAGCCTTTTGAAAGGGCTTCTGCCGTTTCGCCAATATGTTCGACTGTATTAGCTTCAATTTCTTTAGCTCCTGATGACATGGACAAATTCATATTCGTCCCTGTATCTCCGTCCGGAACTGGGAAAACGTTAAGCGAATCAACGTAATCCGCATTTTCATAAAGGTGATGGGCACCGAGCTTCACCATTTCTGAAAATTTCACTCCATCAATAAACTTCATTACTAAAAATTCCTCCTTCTAAAAGTTCGTCACACGGACTCCCTGAACGAAAATGTTAATTGACTTAACACTAAGACCTACTGTTTTTTTCAATGTATATTTTACTTTCGATTGAACTTGGTACGCAACTTCGGAAATTTTAGTGCCGTATCCAACAATGACATGCACATCAATATGTGTATCCTCACCAATATTACGGACAATCACACCGCGCGCAAAGTTTTCTTTCCGCAATATTTCTGTCAACCCATCTCGAATCTGATGTCTAGACGCCATTCCTACAATTCCATAACATTCAATTGATGCTTCACCTACGATTTGGGCAATTACATCATTTGTAATATCAATCTTGCCATATTCATTCTTTACTTCGATTGACATAAATATGTCCCCCCCGCATCATTTTTTCGTTCACCCTATTGTACTATACCCGACTTTATAATAAAAGAAATGATATTGCATATCCCATTTGATGTAAAGAACATTTACTTGAAAGACCTGTCAAAATTAGTTGCTATTGCCTTTACTTTATGATAAATTAAGTTGTATGCAAATTAATGAGTGCATCATTGAATCTTCATAAACGAGGAGGTAACAAATATGTCTAAACAATGTGTAATTACTGGCCGTAAAGCTGGTGTTGGTAACACGCGTTCACACGCATTAAACTCAAGCAGACGTAAATGGGGTGCGAACCTTCAAAAAGTACGCATTCTTGTTAACGGAAAACCTAAACGTGTTTGGGTATCTGCAAGAGCACTAAAATCTGGTAAAGTACAACGCGTATAATCTACAAAGAGAAAGTACAAAATGTTCTAAGCGAACGCTAATACTTCTTAAATAGAAATTCTATATGTAAATTATTCCACTATATCAGATTTTATAGTTGATTTAAAACGTAAAAATGCCAAGCTGAGAAATATCAGCCTGGCATTTTATCATTTTTCCTTCTTTTCTTCTTATTTGAAGCTTGTTTTGGTTTCTCATCCTTTTGGAATACAACCATGCATTTCCTTACAATTCCACTTACAAATTTAGGTAAAGTAAATGTATAGACGCGCATTCTCCCACTCCTTTCAAGCATCTGAACTCCTTACCATTAAACATATGCCTTCAAGGAATGAGATAGTACTAACACTTGTTGCAAGTTCATTACTTGTAAACCTTGTCATACCTAATTCCAGCGTTTCATCAATTGTTTCATATTTAAAACCACTTAACGTTAACCCTCTAACAGTGCCTTCAAATGCAAAAAAAGACACATAAGGTAAACTTTCATTGTAGATAATTTGATGTTCGGCTGGCTGAAGAATTGTTAATTCATTTTGTCGATTACAAATCTTGAAGGAGATTTGTGGATGATCCATTTGAAGACGGTAGAGCAATTGTAACGCCGCCGCCATATGATCTAATCTACCGCCGGTAACGCCCGTTAAAACAACTTGCTCAGGTTGATAGGAAAGCGCCCGTTCAACTGCAAGTTCCGTATCTGTTTCGTTCTTTTCTGTAAGAAATTCGTCCATTATTTTTACAGCGGATTGAATTTTTGCATATTCTTCCTTTGATACGGAGTCAAAATCACCGACTGCCTCCTGCGGAACGATTCCTTCCATAAGTAAATGAAGCGCTCCCCTATCTGCACCAATAAATACCGTTTCTTCAACTGGAAATTTTGTTAAGTTAACAACTTCCTCTTTCGGTCCACCTGCACAGACAACAGCTAGCTTCATCTAATGATGGCCCCTTCTCCCGCCGCCTTTATCCGTTGTAGGGCTTCTGCTCTATTTTCCTTACCAAATACAGCAGATCCCGCTACCAAAATTGTTGCCCCCGCTTCCACACACGGAATAATTGTCTCTTCATCGACACCACCATCAATTTCAATTTCAATTGGCAAATTACGTTCCCTAATTATTGTCGATAATTGTTTTACTTTAGGCAAGACAGAATGAATGAATTTTTGTCCACCAAAACCTGGATTCACCGTCATAAACAGCACTAAATCAACTTCATCTAACACATGAAGAATCGTTTCAACTGGTGTATGTGGATTTAATACAACACCTGATTTAACGCCATACGAACGAATGAGTTGAAGCGTACGATGTAAGTGCGGACAAGCTTCAACATGAACCGTTATATAATCTGCGCCGGCTTTTACAAATTGCTCAATATAAGCATCCGGGTTTTCAATCATTAAATGAACATCTAATGGTAATTTCGTAACGGGTCTTAACGCTTCTACAACGAGTGGCCCCATTGTTATATTCGGTACAAAATGTCCGTCCATGACATCGATGTGAATGAGGTCTGCGCCCGCTTTCTCAACTTCGATCACTTCTTCGGCTAATTTTGAAAAGTCTGCAGCTAAAATTGATGGTGCAATTTTAATCATTAGTAATACCTCGGCTTTCGTTCCTTAATTTCTTTTAAAAAATGTAAATAGTTATGATAACGAAATGGTGCAATCTGTCCAGATTCCACCATTTCCTTAACTGCACAACTTGGTTCATTTTCATGTAAGCAGCCACGGAATTTACACGATCTTGACGGTTCATTAAATTCGATGAAGTTACTGGATAACTGCTCTTTTTCGATATGCTCGAATTCCAATGAACTAAATCCTGGCGTATCAGCGACTAGACCTTCCCCGACCTCTAACAATTCTACATGGCGAGTTGTATGTTTTCCGCGGCCAAGAGCGTCCGATATAGCACCGGTTTTCAACCCTAGCGAAGGAAGTACCGTGTTGAGTAACGTCGATTTTCCAACACCTGATTGTCCTGCTAATACGGTAACTTTCCCTTTTAATATAGGTTTCAAATCTTCAGGCAGTTGAGGGTCGTCAATAAAAGAGATGACGACTTGGTAGCCTATTTCCTCATAATATTTGGCTGCTTCTAATACTGAATTTAATTCGCTTTCGCTCGCTAAGTCCTTTTTCGTTAAGCAGATGATTGGTTCTATGCGGAAAGATTCAATAACAGTAAGGAAACGATCTAGTAAGTGCGTACTAAAATCAGGTTCAACGATTGAAAATACGAGTAATGCTTGATCGACATTTGCAATTGGCGGTCGAACAAGCTCGTTTTTTCGTTCATGTACCTCTGTAATCGTCGCATCATTGTCACCGTCAGGTTTATAGGTTACAAAATCACCGACTAAAGGATGTATTCCTCTTTTCCTAAAAACTCCTCGACCTTTACATTGCACTAATTTATCATTATTTTGTACGTAATAAAATCCACTAATTGCTTTTCTAATTTGACCTTCCAGTATTCTTCCCTCCTCTTAGTCTGCTTCACCATAATTGAACTTTTTTTCATCAACAAGCAAATCATCACGCGTGATTCGATATGCGCCTGTTTGCCCTTCTTCAAGTTCAATTTTTATTTTCACTTCAATGTCATCAGTAATCTCAAATTCCTCATACGTATCCGCCATCAAGTGATTTCGATCTTGCACGTAAATCTTAATCATTTGTGGCGTCCTCTCCCTTTGCTCTCCATCTTCATCCTGATCATTTGCATCTTCTAAATACTGAATTGTGACCGTATGAAGGTAATGTTGAACAGGTTGTTTTTCTTTTCCTGTAGAAATGACAACACTGATGCCCCTGCCTTTCTCAATTTGCGTGCCGGCAGCGGGATTTTGCGAAATAACATGCCCCTCCGGAACGTTAGCAGAGCTTACTCGGGACGCGATAGACACTTCCAACCCCGAATTTCTTCCGTATTCTTTCGCCTCTGCCTCACTTAGGCCAGACAAGTTTCGGACCGATACCATATCTTTTCCTTTACTAACTGTAAAGACTAGGTCGGTCTCATTCACAATGATTTCTGTACCCGGTTCCGGATCTTGACCGATTATGGTTCCTTCCGGTTCATCCGAATACTCTTCATTCTGTTTGATTGTGTGATACCCATAATTTGCAAGTAAACTTGCGACTTGTTTATAATCATCGCCGATATAACTTTCCATCGCGACTAACTCTTTACCGATACTAACGTATAATGTAATCTCGGTACCAATCGGCCTTTCCTTCCCCGCTTCTGGAGTTGTTTTGATTACTTTACCAGCTTCGATATCGTCCGAATTCTCTTCAATACTTTCCGCAATGACAAATCCATCCTCTTTAAGTGCTTTAATCGCTTCCGTTTCTGTCATTCCGACCACATCTGTCACTTCTATCTTTTTCAAACCTAATAAACTTGGTAGAAAGTAAATAAGTAGACCGATGATAATTAAGGTTGTAAGTCCACCAACGATAAACGGCCATTTTTTCCGTTTCTTTTTCGGCTCGGCTTTCTTCTCTTCCGGAATAGGCGCTTGTTTAATCGTCTGCTCAACACTTCCAAATTTTGGTGCATCCATAATGGCCGGGATGGCACGGGTTGCTTCATCATCAAAAGAAATCGAAAACTTCTCTTCATTCGCCCGTTCTGGTGAAAGAACTGTGGCTAAATCCTCTTGCATTTCATCGGCTGAACTGTAACGCACAGCAGCCTCTTTTGCCGTTGCTTTTAATATGACATTTTCAACACTTTGCGGAATCGATGGGAATAAAGCCCGTACAGAAGGTGTCTCTTCTTGTAAATGCTTAAGCGCGATTGAAACAGCGGATTCTCCAGAAAAAGGCAATTTACCCGTTAACAGTTCATAAAAGACGATGCCAACCGAATAAATATCCGATTTTTTTGTCGCCATTCCCCCACGAGCTTGTTCGGGAGATAAATAATGAACTGTTCCTAGTACAGAATTTGTTTTCGTGTGC
This sequence comes from Sporosarcina ureilytica, assembly GCF_001753205.1. GTDB lineage: Bacteria > Bacillota > Bacilli > Bacillales_A > Planococcaceae > Sporosarcina > Sporosarcina ureilytica. The sequence goes on from NZ_CP017560.1 coordinate 2,562,334, forward strand.
GCAGTAGCATTCAGCGCCATTGCGATGCCAAAATCCGTAATTTTCACGTTTCCTTCATTGTCCATTAAAATATTTTGTGGCTTAATATCACGGTGAACAATTCCATTATAATGGGCATTAGAAATGGCAGATACAAGTTGTTTCATAATGGGTAGCGCCTCTTCAGGCGATAAAGGTCCTTGTGAAACGATAAACTCTTTTAACGTTTGACCGTCAATAAACTCCATGACTAAATAATGAATATCTCCGTCTTCACCGACATCAAATATATCCACTATATTGGGATGAGTTAAACTCGTTGCTGAGAGAGCTTCGCGCATAAATCGTCGTTTTAGCTCTTCTTCATTTGAAAAGTCATAATTTAATACTTTAATTGCGACATCTCGTCCTAAAATTACATCATGCGCAAGATAAACACGAGACATTCCGCCTCCACCAATATAGCTTAATACTTCATAACGGCCGCCAATTCTTTTCCCAATCATGTTAGCGGCACCTCCGAATCAGACGAACCAAGTAAAATCACAGAGATATTATCTTCTCCGCCCATATTATTCGCCATATCTACGAGTGTTTTGGTTTTTTCTTTTAAAGATAAATCCGATTGTACAATTTTGTGAATAGAAGGATTATCGACTTTATTGCTGAGTCCATCCGAACAAAGAAGTAAATAAGTCGTATTAGCAAGTTCAAACGTGTAACAATCCGGCTCAACTGACCTTTCGGAACCAAGCGCTTTAATAATCCAATTCCGCTGCGGATGAACTTCTGCCTCTTGTTCCGTAATTTCTCCGCTATCTACTAGGACTTTAACATAGGAATGGTCGGACGTAATTTGTTCAATCTGTTCGTTGTTAATTTTATAGACCCGACTATCTCCTATGTGCGCACCGAAACAAGTACGGTCCTTAATGAGCACAGCATCGAGCGTAGTTCCCATTCCTTCTACTTCTTTATTTTCATTTGCGTAATTATATAAGTAACGATTTATATAGAGGACCGTTTCCTTTAACCATTCAGCCCAGTCTTCACCTTCTTGAAAAGAAGATGCTTCCAACTTCATAAATTCTTCTTCCATTATCCGTATTGCAGTCGAACTAGCAAAATCACCACCTTGGTGGCCACCCATTCCATCTGCAATGACTGCAAGCAGTATCCCATTAGGAAGCGTAAAAACAGCAGCACCGTCTTCGTTTAATGTTCTCTTTTTCCCAATGTCTGAAAGAACTTCATATTGCACTGCTCTTCCCCTCGTTTCTTCACAAACTATTTATACTTTTTTACGAAATGCCGCAACGAAAAAACCGTCACCGCCAAAGTGTTGGGGTAAAACTTGAAGGGTATTTTCTTGCATCTGTAATTTTTCATTTTCCTCCAAGTTTGGTAGTGGAATTAGTTCCATTGTCGGATGTTCTTTTAAAAAGCTTTCAACCATGCCACGGTTTTCTTCGTATTCCACTGTACAAGTACTGTAAACAATAATGCCATTTGGTTTAATTAATTGTTCAGCAGTATGTAATAATTCTGATTGAATTTTTAATAATCCCGTAACATCAGCTTCATTTTTATGATACTTAATTTCAGGTTTTCTTCTGATTACGCCAAACCCACTACAAGGTGCATCTACTAAAATCCGATCAAAAGATTCTTTGTCGTAAAATTCCATTAATTCTCTACTATCTCCACTTTGGGCTTTAATTGATGAGAGTCCAAGTCGCTCACTATTTTTCTCGATTAACTTAATTTTATGCTCGTGAAGGTCATGGGCATACACTTCACCCTTGTCATTCATTTTCTCAGCGATATGCGTAGTTTTGCCGCCCGGTGCTGCACACATATCTAAAACCTTCATATTTGGCGCAACATCTAAAGCATATACTGGAAGCATAGAGCTTTCATCTTGAATCGTAATGAGTCCATTTTTGAATATTTCCGTTGAAGCCGGATTTCCTGACTCACTAATGAGACATTCGGTAATGACCTCTCCTTGACGAACATGTATATTATGCTTTTCAAGTTCCAATGTCACCGCATTCACATTCGTCTTAACTTCATTGACACGAATGGACATATTCGGTGGCACATTATTTTGTGTCGCCATCTCTTTTGTCGCTTCTTCACCGAATAAGGCTACCCATCTCTCGATAAGCCATTTAGGATGACTCGTTTCAATCGCAATTCTTTCAATCGGATCTTTAATTTCATCCAATGAGCGAACGCCCGAACGTAAAACTGAACGTAATATCCCATTCACGGTTGGTGCAATTCGTTTATGTCCGCGTCTTTTTGCGATTTCAACAGCTTCATGGACAACTGCATGCGGAGGGATTTTCGTCAAATAAACAATTTGATAGATAGACATGCGCAATAATTCTCGTACCCAACCATCTAATTTTCCTCTTACAAATGGCTCTAAATAGTAGTCCAGCGTCATCCGATGTTGCAACGTACCATATGTCAATTCAGTCAACAGCGCACGGTCTTTTGGTTGTATTTCATATTTTTCGATTGTCCTATGAAGAAGCAAATTACTATACGCTTGATTTTTATTAATCTCCATCAAAATGGAGAGGGCCGCATCACGAACATTTCCGTTCCAAATCTTATTGCCCTGTTTCATCATTCGAATTTTTCTCCTTTATTCCAGGATGCGCCAACCCCACGAATAAACACTTCTGCCAACATCCTTTTTCTACCTGCAGGCTGAATATCCGTAATCGCGATTCCGATGTCGTCACCGGTTTTCACAATGATGCGATCCTGTTCGATTGCGATAATTGTTCCAGGTTCAGCATCCGATTGAACTTCGACTTTTTCACTCCACCATATTTTTACGTTTTCTTCTTGAAATACAGTGTAGGCGACTGGCCATGGGTGAAGTCCCCGAATTTGATTGTAAATTTCTGTTCCTGTAGCTGTCCAATCAATTCTTTCTTCTTCACGTGATATATTTCTAGCAAACGTAACAAGTGATTCATCTTGTGGAATTCTTTCATTTGTACCGTCAATAATGGAAGGCAATGTATCTTTTAATAAAGTAACACCAGCTTCCGAAAGTTTCGTAAACATCGTTCCGGTACCATCCGTTTCCGCTATTGGCACAGTGACCTGTGAAATCATGTCACCTGCATCAAGTTTTTCAACCATATACATGATTGTGACGCCAGTTTCAGTCTCGCCCTCCATAATTGCTTTATGAATCGGTGCACCACCTCTATACTTCGGAAGTAACGATGCATGCACATTAATACATCCGAGACGAGGTGCTTCTAGCAATTCCTTTGGTAATAATTGGCCGAATGCTGCCGTTACAATTAAATCTGCTTCTAATGATAGGATTTCCTCAAGTTCCTGTGAGCCCTTTAATTTCTCTGGTTGAATAACGGGAATTCCTAACTTTTCTGCTTCCACTTTTACAGGCGGCGGTGTGAGCACCCTTTTTCTTCCAACCGGTCGATCTGGTTGTGTCACAACCGCGGAAACGTTATAGCCTTCTTCTTTTAGCATCGATAAAATTGGCACTGAAAAATCGGGTGTTCCCATGAATATAATGGATGTCATACTTCCTCACCTTCTCTTTCCGTTGTTAATTCATCCTCGACTTCTAGATCTTCAAGGTCGACAATGCGAATCATTTTCGAGTTAAATAAAATGCCATTTAAATGGTCTATTTCATGCAAAATTGCACGTGCCGTAAAATCTTCCGCTTCAATTTCATAAATAGAACCATCCCGTTCTTGCGCTTCAACTTTCACATAGTACGGTCGTTCAACTTCGCCAAATAAATCTGGGAAACTTAAACAACCTTCTACATCAATCTCAGAACCGCCCGTAGCTGTCACAACTGGATTGATAAGCTCAATTACTTCTTGACCATCACCCATATCAACGATCGCTACTTGAACATTCTCGCCTATTTGCGGCGCAGCAATACCTACTCCGTCTGCTTCTATCATCGTGTCATACATATCATCAAGAAGTTTCACGAGCTTTTCGTCAAACTCCACAACTTCTTTACATTTCTTTTCAAGTATCGGCGAAGGATACTTTACAATTTCTCTTACTGCCAACTTCATTCCTCTTTTCTAATCAAAAAATGGACATCGGATCAACGTCTACTGTCATGATGAGGCCCGATTTAATCCAGTCTGTTCGATACATTCTAATTAATTGTTGTAATGTTTCTGTTAGCTTTGGTTCTTTTTTGTATTTTATCAAACATTGGTAACGATATCTATTGTTCACACGACTTATGGCCGCTGCGGTAGGACCGATAATAACCGTTTCAGGTGAAAGATTCGCACTCAAATAAGTCGTACCCCTATTCGCAAAATCGCTGACCTTTAAAACGTCTTCATGTGAAAACTGAATTAGCGTAAAAAAATAAAATGGCGGATAGCCAAATTGCCTTCGTGACTGCATTTCCATTTGATAAAACGGTTCGTAATGCTGTTCCTTGGCAAGTTCGATTGCATAATGTTCCGGGGAATAAGTTTGAATATATACTTCACCTGGTAAATCATGTCTTCCTGCACGTCCACTCACTTGCGTCATCAACTGAAAAGTCTTTTCTGCCGCCCGGAAGTCTGCTAAATGGAGCGTTGTATCTGCTGCTAATACACCAACTAAAGTGATATTAGGAAAATCAAGCCCTTTCGCAATCATCTGTGTACCAAGCAAAATATCTGCTTTCCCCTCACTAAATTGGCGAAGTAACCGTTCATGCGCGCCTTTTCTTCTCGTGGTATCTACATCCATACGAATGACGCGTGCTTCTGGAAATAGTTTTGCAATCTCCTCTTCTACTTTCTGCGTTCCAGTACCAAAAAAACGAATATGTTCACTTTCGCATTGTGGACAAACAGTCGGCACGCGTTCTTCATGTCCGCAATAATGACATTTTAACAACTCATGTGCCCGGTGATACGTTAAAGATATATCACAATTTGGACATTCAACGGTCGTTCCGCAATCCCTACATAATACGAACGAAGAAAAGCCTCGGCGATTTAAAAATAAAATAATTTGTTCATTTCTTTCTAGACGTTCTCGAATGGCCTCAGCTAAAGGGATCGAAAACATTGATCGATTCCCCGATTTCAACTGTTCACGCATATCGACCACTTCAACTTCAGGTAGTTGTTGGCTTTTGGCTCTGTTTTTTAGAGTTAACAATGTATAAACATCTTTAGATGCGCGTGCATAAGATTCTAATGACGGCGTTGCACTCCCTAAAATGACTGGGCATTTATAATATTCGGAGCGCTTTATCGCAACATCCCTTGCATGATAACGCGGCGATTCTTCTTGCTTATATGTGGATTCATGTTCTTCATCCAAAATAATAATGCCTAAATTTTCAAATGGTGCAAAAATGGCTGATCGGGCACCAACTACGACTTTCACTTCACCGCGGTGAATCTTTCGCCATTCATCGTATTTCTCTCCCGCTGAAAGCGCACTATGTAATACAGCAACGAGCTGACCAAAACGTGCTTTAAAACGTGCAGTCATTTGCGGTGTGAGCGAGATTTCTGGAACGAGAACAATGGCCTCTTGCCCTTTCTCTAGAACCTTTGTGATCGCTTGCAAATAAACTTCTGTTTTTCCACTGCCCGTGACACCGTGCAATAAAAAAGTTTCTTGTCTGCCATCCTTTATCGCTTGTCCAATCGGTTGCAAAGCTGACTCTTGTTCATCTGTTAACTTTTCAGGAATCGGAACGTCTTGCAATTCAGGACTTGTCGGTTCACGATACACTTCCTCGTAAGTTTCCTGAGCCGCCCCGCGTTCAATCATCGTCTTAAGTACATTCGATTGAATTCCAGTCGCCTCAAAAATTTGTTTTGCTTGTACAGTTTGCCCAGCATGTTCGATAAACCAGTCGATTAACTCGATTTGTCGAATTGCATTTGGCTGAATGGTCTCTTTCACTTGGAATAACTTCTCTTTTTCTTCAATGTGAATCGTTCTTACTTTTTTCACGTCTACTTGTTGCTGAACCGCTGTGTCAACTGTTACAATTTCTTCCGCCACATAACCTTTCAATATGTGAAATAAACCGGCATCATTAATCGCACTGAGCGGGATTCGTTTTCTCCCCGCTAATAACCTTTTAAAGTTTTCATCTTGAATCTTTTCGCTATCTAGAACAACAATAAACTTGTCATACTTCGCACGCATCGCAGCTGGTAACATCACTTGTAACGCGTCGATTTGATAAGCCAATGTCTCAGTCGCCAACCAACGTGATAGCATTAATTGTTCTTCAGATAACACCGGTTCAATATCGATAAGTTCTTCAATAGGTCTTAATTTATTCAGTGCCAATTCACTTTCATTTTTTATGTTCGTAACATAACCGACGACTTTTCGTCGACCAAAGGGAACTTTCACCCTTATTCCTCGTTCAATCGTTGTTTGAAAAGCTTCCGGTACAATATAATCGAAAGGTCTGTCAATCGGATAAGCTGCTACATCCACAATGACTTCAACTATCATTGTTCGTATCAAGCCCTTCTTCTTGAACAATTGCTTGAAGTAAAACTGTTGCGAGCTCCTTTTTCGGCATGGATGAATACGGGTGATAAGTCCCATTTTCAGAAATTAACGTAACGACATTCGTGTCACTGCCAAACCCTCCACCCGGGTCTGTCACATCGTTCACAATAATAAAATCTAAATTTTTTCGTTGTAATTTACCTTTTCCGTTTTCAATAACATTTTCAGTTTCGGCCGCAAAACCGACTAGAATTTGGTCTTCTTTCCATTCACCAAGCGTCTGTAAGATATCCGTTGTTCGGGCTAACTCTATAACAGAATCATCATCGGATTTTTTGATTTTTTGTGTATGAATTTCTGCCGGACGATAATCTGCAACTGCAGCAGATTTAATTACGATTGTCGCATCTTCATATTCAGCGCGTACCGCTTCAAACATGTCTGCGGCACTTTCCACATTAACCACTTTTACACCCGCTGGCTTGTCTAATGAAACAGGCCCTGAAATCAAAATCGTTTCGGCGCCTAAACTTGCCGCCGCTTCGGCCATACTGTACCCCATTTTTCCGCTTGAAAAATTGGATATGTACCGGACAGGGTCAATTCTTTCTCGTGTTGGTCCTGCCGTAACGACGACTTTCTTCCCTTTTAACGGTAAGTTTTTCGGTTCAAAATGCGCTTTAATCAATTCAACAATTCTCTCTGGTTCCTCAAGGCGTCCTTTTCCTACATAGCCACAAGCGAGAAACCCTTCAGAAGGTTCGATAAAACGATGACCGTCACTCACTAACGTTGCAATATTACGCATCACTGCTTTATTTTCATACATATGTACGTTCATGGCTGGTGCAAACCAAACTTCTGCTGTCGTTGCAAGAAGTGTCGTCGTTACCATATTATCTGCAATTCCATTTGCTACTTTTCCAAGGACATTCGCAGTAGCCGGTGCAACAATTACAAGATCTGCCCAATCCGCTAAATCGATATGTGCAATCACCCGGGAATCTTTTTCATCAAACGTATCAAAAAAGACATCATTTCGCGACATCGCTTGAAATGTTAACGGGGTAACAAATTCTTTTGCAGATTCCGTCATAATTACTTTCACATTCGCTCCTGCTTGAGATAACTTACTGACTAGCGCAACCGCCTTATAAACTGCAATTCCACCGGTCACACAAACGAGGATTTTCTTATCGTTCAGCATTGCTTTCTTCCTTTCTAAAATGACAAACTCCCGAAGAAGCAATCGTTCTTAGGGAGTACAACGTCGTTATATTTTTGTTTTTAATCGGGCATATAGCATTGGGCAGTACGTCAAAAAATTAAAGCTTAGCGACGTTTAAAAGCCCGATGTGTGCTTACTGTCCAGCTACGGCCGCTAGTCTTTCGACCGACAGGATGTCCTAGTGCCGACGTTGCCACAGGACGTGGCGCACTTAGTCGGCCAGTGCCTGTCGAGGCTATACGAGCTCTCCGCTTTTTTATTGTCCAGCTTCAGCGCCTAGCCCCTCGAGTCGCTTCAACCATAAGGTAAAGGCAAAAAACGCCTTTATCTTATGGTCTCCAGCGCTTGTCGGGGCTAACCAGGCGCTTCAGCTTTTCTTTACATTTCGTCTTCGTAAACGACTGATGCATCTGTTGCTTTTTTCGTTAAGACACCCGCTGTAATTTCCTCAAGCGCTCTTCCAACATCTTTTTTCGTTTTGTAAGAGGATAGAAGTTTATTATTCTCCTCTTGGATTTCACGTGCACGTTTTGATGCAATCGTTACTAGTGTGTATTTTGATTCAATTTTTTCCTGTAATGAGTCGACCGATGGATATAGCATTTATAAATCTCCTTCCAACATTTGAATATATCTTTTTTCAACACGTTCCCTACGACAATGTTCTGCAGTTACAATCGCATTAATACGGTCGCAAGCATTTTGTACTTCATCATTTTCAACGACATAATCGTATAGGTTCATCATTTCCAATTCCTCGCGCGCTTTATCCACGCGTGATTTAATCACTTCGGAATTTTCCGTTCCCCTTCCAATTAGACGTGCTTCTAAAGCGGATAGACTAGGTGGCGCTAAAAATATAAATAAACCTTCAGGCACTATTTTTCGAACTTGCGCAGCCCCGACGACTTCAATTTCTAAAAATACGTCGCGTCCAGCCTCCAATGTAGCTTCTACATAATCTAAAGGCGTGCCGTAGTAATTTCCAACGTATTCAGCATACTCAAGAAGCTTGTCTTGTTCAATAAGCGCTTCAAATTCCTCTCTCGATTTAAAGAAATAATCGACGCCATCGACTTCGCCTTCACGCGGACTTCTCGTCGTCATAGAGACGGAATATTCATAGTTTGTGTTCGGTTGTGAAAAAAGTTCTTTTCGGACTGTTCCTTTTCCAACGCCTGAAGGGCCGGATAGAACAATAAGAAGTCCCCGTTTTTTATACATCTAATCCCTCTTTTTAATTAAAATTAATGGCAAACAACTTGTTCATATTATAACACAAATGGCAGATAGAGTGCTAAAATAGAACAAAATGAAATGAAAGAGGATAAAAAATGGCATTTGACGGTTTATTTACAACAGCGATGGTGAACGAACTACAAGTTTTAGAAGATGGTCGTCTATCGAGAATCCATCAACCGAACGGACATGAGGTCATTTTTACAATCCGTGCGAAAGGAAAAAACTATCGACTATTAGTTTCGATTCATCCTTCTTATTCACGTATTCACTTCACAGAAGAAACAATTACAAACCCACCGGAACCGCCAATGTTTTGCATGGTGCTTCGAAAACATTTGGAAGGCGGATTTATTACATCTGTTGAACAGTTTGAAACGGATAGAATCATTATCATGTCCATCCGTGCGAAAAACGAAATTGGGGATGATATCGACCGTAAACTGTACATCGAAATTATGGGGAGACATAGTAATATCATCCTCGTAGACCCAGCACGTGAAATGATCATCGACAGCATGAAACATTTACCGCCATCGGTTAATAGTTACCGGACTGTATTACCGGGTCAACCTTATATACCTGCGCCGCCACAAGATAAAGTAAATCCTTTTGCAATATCAGAAGAAGAATTTTCAAGTTTACTCCCTACTATTGAAACAGGTCGTGATTTTGTCCGTTCCTTTTCAGGATTTTCTCCGATTAATGGGGAAGAACTTTTATATCGACTACAAACGAAGACAGCTGAAAAACCTTATACGATATTCAAAAACTTTCTAGCTTCTTTTAATTCAGATGTTGGCAATCCAACTATCGCAGAAAAAGCAAATCGGACAGTTTTCTCGGCAACAACTTTATCACACGCAGAAAAAACGATTGCTGAATTTGATACGGTAAGCGAAATGCTCGATAAAGTATATTTCGAACGCGCAAAAAGAGAACGAGTTAGGTCACAAGCAGCCGATCTTGAACGTTGGTTAAATAATGAAATTACAAAATTAAAAACAAAAATGGGTAAACTTGAAAAAGAGCAGAAATCCGCGGGAAAACTTGATACGTACCAATTATACGGCGAACTACTCACTGCAAATGGACACGCGATTCAAAAAGGAGCAACTGAAGCGACTGTTGATAACTATTATGACCAAGGAACGCAAATTACAATCCCACTTGATCCACAAAAAACAGCTTTTGAGAACGCACAACGCTTTTTTTCTAGATATTCCAAAGCGAAAAATGCTTTAGTAATGATTGCTGAACAACTAGAAATTACAAAAGATGATATCGAATACTTTGAAATGGTGAAACAACAAGTACTCCAAGCCTCACCGGATGATATTGCCGAAATACGCGAGGAATTATATGAACTCGGCTACATGAAGTCACGTTCAAAAAACACACGTAAAAAGAAAAAGCGACCGATGCCAGAAACCTATCATTCATCGACAGGCATCAAAATTTCAGTTGGGAAAAATAATAAACAAAATGACTACCTAACTTTTAAAATGGCAGCAAGAAACCACGTTTGGTTACATACGAAAGACATCCCGGGTTCTCACGTCGTCATCCATAGCGATTCGCCAGATGAAACGACACTGACAGAAGCAGCCATATTAGCCGCCTACTTTAGTAAAGCACGCGAATCTTCATCGGTACCCGTTGACTATACGGAAGTTAAACAAGTGAAAAAACCAAACGGTGCAAAGCCTGGTTTTGTTATTTACTTTGAACAAAAAACCTTGTTTGTTACGCCTGAAGAAGACTTAGTTAGAAAACTCTTTGGATAAACTGTTAGTAGTGGACTTTTAACAATACATTTGTTCGAAAAAACAACAAAAATCCTCATTCGGAATAACCGATTGAGGATTTTTTTATACTGTATTTTTAATTAAACAATCTGACGGTCCCAAAAACGATTGGCTGCAATTGCATCAATAAATTCCTGTGCAAACTCACTCGTATTATCAGACATCACAACGCCTGGCTGACCTTCAAATCCATTAACGATTAACCATTCTTTTCCTTCTCCAGTGGCACCTATTGGTTTATAATGATTGAAAGCTTGATCAATAAAGTAAGCAGCTTTTTTATTAAATTTCGCATTTACACTGCTGCCCCTCACCATATAAACCGCATCGAAGAGCACTGAGTCAACTGTTAATAGTGTATGGTCAACCTTAAGCTTAGTTCCACCCGACCCAACAATCTCCCCAAGGTTTTCACTAACGATCTCTGGTTGAATACCCGCTGATTTTAATGCTCCGAGTACATCATCCACTTCAGCATCATTGAATCCATTTGTAATAATAACCGCAACTGTGCGCGTATCAGGGACTTTAATTGTATTTTCTTGGCTAAGTGCAGGAGAGGATTTCGTGACGTTTGAACCCCCACTTTGAGGCGGCTCAATCCCAATATGTTTCGCAAATGCCGTTGTTAATTCCAAACTGACATTTGCAAACATATCAACCACTTGCTGTCTCACGGACCTACTTTTTACTTTACCAAGTTCGAAACTAAATGCATCGATAATATGCTGTTTTTCAGGCGCAGTCATACTATTCCAAAAGAGAGTTGCTTGTGAAAAATGGTCTTTAAAACTGTCACTTCTGGCCTGCACGACCCGGCCTTCCACTTTTTCTTGGTAATGCTGATAACCGCCTTCTGCAGGGCTTGCCGGTGCTGGTGTATTCCCTGCAAGGGAGTTTCTATGATAACTTACCTTCCCAGTATTAATGGTTTGACGATGATATCCATCACGTTGATTGTTGTGGATAGGCACAACCGGCCTGTTAATTGGCAATTCATGAAAGTTCGGACCACCAAGTCGGATAAGTTGGGTATCGATATAGGAAAATAAACGCCCTTGCAATAGCGGATCATTGGTAAAATCAATTCCCGGTACAACATTACCCGGGTGAAAAGCGACTTGCTCAATTTCAGCAAACGCATTATCTACATTTCGATTCAACACCATTTTCCCAATAATTTGCACGGGTACGTCTTCTTCTGGCCATAGCTTTGTCGCATCTAATATATCAAAATCAAACATAAATTCATCTTCTTCATTAATAATTTGGACACCTAATTCAAACTCAGGATAATTTCCTTTTTCAATATTATTCCATAAATCACGGCGATGAAAATCAGGATCCTCTCCAGAGATTTTCTGAGCTTCATCCCAAACAAGCGAGTGTGCACCAAGCGTTGACCGCCAATGGAATTTCACAAAATGTGCTTTTCCGTCCTCATTAACGAAACGAAATGTATGAACGCCAAATCCATCCATCATTCTGAAGCTTCTCGGTATGGCACGATCTGACATCAACCACATCATCATATGAGCCGTTTCTTGGTTGTTCGCAACAAAATCCCATAACGTATCATGAGCAGATGATGCTTGAGGAATTTCGTTGTCTGGCTCAGGCTTTATCGAATGAACGAAATCCGGAAATTTGATGGCGTCTTGAATGAAAAAGACTGGCATATTATTTGCGACTAAATCATAATTCCCCTCTTCCGTATAGAACTTTGTCGCAAAACCACGCACATCTCTCACTGTATCTGCAGAACCACGGGAACCAACTACGGTCGAAAACCTAACAAATACGGGGGTTTTAGTTCCTGGATTGTGTAAAAACTTCGCCCGCGTAAATTCCTTCAAATTCATATTTTCATACACATGAAAATAGCCATGCGCAGCAAAACCTCGCGCATGAACAACTCGCTCCGGTATCCGTTCATGATCAAAGTGCGTCATTTTTTCCCTAAAATGAAAATCTTCCATTAAAGTCGGACCGCGCACACCAGCTTTTAAGGAAAACTCATCTTCCGACACCCTTAATCCTTGATTGGTCGTCAGTTTTGTTCCTTTATCGTCAACCCGAAACTGCTCTAACTGCTCATCTTTACTATTTTCATTTACATTACGCTCATCGGCCATAACAATACCTCCCGCTCATTATTATGTTTTTCCATCCTGAATTAGAACCGAAAACGGTGGAAATTACGCCCCCCCTCCGGAAGGATGAATTCACTAAAAAAATGCATTGCCACGACGTCCCTCAATCGTGGCAATGCATTTTCCAGTTCAAGTCACTTAACACCCCAGCTTGTGAGGCTTTGCAAGTAGTTGATTATCCTAATAAACCTTCTTTCAATTTTCCATGCCAGTCTAATAAACCAGCAATTGCTACTTCGTCGATTACACCGTTTTCTTTTGACGCTTCAATCAATGCACCGAAATTTGTTAGGCTTTGATATGTAAGCTTTTCCCCACTAAAAGCTTCATCCGCTTTTTTTAATTCGTATGTAAATATCGAAACAATCCCTGTTACTTGTACACCTTCTGCATGAAGTGCCGCCGCAGCATTTAAACTACTTCCCCCCGTGGAAATTAAATCTTCAATAATGACCGCTTTATCGTCCTTTGAAATTTTCCCTTCAATTTGGCGACTGCGTCCATGCCCTTTGGCAGATGAACGTACGTAAACCATTGGCAATTGTAAAATATCTGCAACCCAAGCTGCATGAGGTATTCCAGCTGTGGCTGTTCCTGCAATGACCGTCGTTTCAGGATAATGTTCGCGAATTAAATACGCCAATCCTTCCGCAATTTGCTTGCGACCAACAGGATCTGACATCGTTAAACGGTTATCACAATAAATTGGAGATTGAATGCCGGAAGCCCATGTGAAAGGATCATTTGGACTCAATTCTACTGCACCGACTCGAAGTAGAACTTTTGCTATTTCTTTTTCACTCATCTTTACTCAATCCTTCCCACTCTGTCCTGATATTTTCATACGCAATTCGCGGATGACTTGCTTTCGTAATGGCACGTCCAACAACAATATGTGTAGAACCAGCAAGCCGTGCCGTGTTTGGCGTCGCAATTCTTTTTTGATCGTCTGCATGACTATCTGCAAGGCGAATGCCTGGTGTCACTTTCAAAAAGTCTTTGCCACATACTTCGGCAATTGCGGATGCTTCATGAACGGAACAAACGACGCCGTCTAAACCGGATTTTTTAGTCAATTGTGCGAAATGTAACACAGACTGTTCTAGAGAAGCATTGATCAGTTGCTCGCGTCGCATTTGCTCTTCATCAGTCGAAGTGAGTTGTGTAACCGCGATAATAGAAGGCCTCTTCAAACCCACAGGCGTTCCTTTGTCTAGCCCTTCAAGTGCAGCTTCCATCATCGCCTGTCCTCCAGCCGCATGCACATTCACAAGGTCCGCACCATGACTAGCAAGGACCTCCATCGCTAGCTTCACAGTATTCGGGATGTCATGTAATTTCAAATCGAGAAAAACAGAATGGCCAAGTCCTTTTAACCGTTCGACAATTGCCGGACCTTCTTTATAAAAAAGCTGCATCCCCACTTTTACATTTACCTTACCTTCAAATGGCTCTAAAAAAGTAAACGCTTCTTTTGCGCTATGAAAATCAAGTGCAATAATTGGTGACTGATTCATGAACGGTAACTCCTTCCGACAAGCTCTGAAATATGCTCGACACCTAGTTCATCAAGTTTTCCCGGTAGTTCTTCAATAATCGTTGGACAGACAAAAGGATTCACGAAATTCGCCGTTCCAACCGCAACAGCACTTGCTCCGGCAGATAAAAAGTCGATGACATCTTGTACATTCATAATGCCGCCCATCCCAATTATTGGAATATCGACAGTTTGACTCACTTCATAAATCATTTTTAACGCAACTGGCTTCACTGCTGGGCCAGATAATCCCCCGGTGACATTCGCAATAATCGGCTTCCCTGTTTTCTCGTCTAAACGCATACCGAGCAATGTATTAATCATGGTAATGCCATCCGCACCGCCTCTTTCAACCGCAAGTGCAATTTCTTTTACATCTGTCACGTTCGGTGAAAGCTTTACATAAACAGGAACTTTTGAAACAGCTTTTACAGCTGCTGTTAATTCTTCCGCAATCAACGGATCCGTTCCGAACGTAATTCCTCCTTCTTTCACGTTTGGACAGGAAATATTCAGTTCCAGTGCTTGAACATTTGGTGCAGTTGAAATGACTTTTGCAACTTCTACATAATCCGCTGTTTCCGTTCCTGCGACATTCGCGATGATTGGCACATCGAACTGTTCTAACCACGGTAGTTCATTCTCCATGACACCCGCTAAACCCGGATTTTGTAAACCGATGGCATTCAGCATGCCGGATGGCGTTTCAGCTACCCGCGGCGTCGGATTGCCAAGTCGCGGCTCAAGTGTTGTCGCTTTTATCATGATTGCTCCGAGTAATGATAAATCATACATTTTTCCATACTCTTGACCAAAACCGAAACAGCCAGAAGCAGGCATAATTGGATTTTTTAAATGTAACCCTGGTAACTCAACCGACAATCGATTCATATCGCAATCACTCCCGCTGGAAATACTGGTCCATCTGAACATACTTTAATATAATTCGCTTCAGCGCGTTCCGTCGTTTGACAAACACAAGCGAAACAAGCACCGACGCCACACCCCATTCGTTCTTCGAATGAAAGGTAACCTTTTTTATTCGCATACATTTCTTGCACAGCTTTTAACATTGGCTGAGGGCCACAACTATAATACGTTGCAAATTGCTCACTTAAATTTTGCATAACTGTTGTGACAAAGCCTTCTGTTCCATTCGTGCCATCTACGGTTACAATATGCGTTTCACCAAGCGCCTTAAATTCCTCTTCATAAAAAACGACATTTTCCGATTGAAAACCGAGAATATGGACACAAGTTACCCCTTTAGCCGTTAATTGTTTCGATAACTCATAGAGCGGAGGGACGCCAATCCCTCCACCGATTAAATAAGCGACTTCTCCCGCGTTTGTTTCTTCTACCGGAAAACCATTTCCAAGAGGTCCAAGAACGTCAACTCTATCGCCTTCATTTCTTTTCGATAAACTTCTCGTTCCATCACCTTCTGCCCGGTAAATAATCGTTATTTCATCATTCTCTTGATCAATAGAAGCAATCGATATTGGTCGTCTTAATAACATATCAAATGCCTCACTGACACGAATGTGAATAAATTGGCCAGGTGCCTGGATTTCTTGGACTAGCTTTCCTTGAAGCTTCATCTCGAAAATATTGTGTGCGATTTCTCTCTGGGATTGAACAAGCATCGATTCTTGGATAATCATACAAGGACCTCCTGCGTCTGCTGGCTAGCCATTGGTTCCGCTTGAAAAGTCATAGATTCAATCACACGGAGCATTGCATTTGCCGTATCTAATGATGTAAAGCAAGGAATGCCATTTTCAACTGTTTGACGGCGAATACGGAAGCCATCTCTTTCTGGTTGCTTGCCTTTTGTTAACGTATTAATCACAAGTTGCGCTTCACCTTTTTGAATCACATCAAGTAACGTCGGTCCTTCAGAACCAATTTTATCTACCATATCTACGCGGATCCCTGCTGCTTGCAGTACGTTTGCTGTGCCTTCAGTCGCGAGAATACGATAACCTATTTCGGTAAAACGCTTTGCCATGCCAACAATTTCTTCTTTATCTTTATCTGACACGGTCATAAGAACAGAACCGTATTCTTTAATTTTCATGCCTGCAGCAACTAGTCCTTTATATAGCGCTTTTTCTAGGGTCGTATCTTTCCCCATTACTTCCCCTGTCGATTTCATTTCTGGTCCTAACGTAATGTCTACGCGCCCCAATTTTTCGAATGAAAATACTGGAACTTTTACATAAACGCCTTCCGGAACTCTCGCTAAACCATTCGAATACCCTTGACTTGGTAACGATTGACCAAGGACAGCTTTCGTCGCAACATTAGCCATTGGTATATTCGTAATTTTACTTAAAAAAGGTACTGTACGACTTGAACGCGGGTTAACTTCAATGACATACACTTCATCATTCGAAATGACATATTGAATATTGAGTAGACCGATGATTTTTAATCCTTGCGCCAATCTTGTTGTATACTCAGTAATTGTTTGCATATGTTTTTGTGATAAATTTTGCGGTGGATAAACAGCAATTGAGTCGCCTGAGTGAACCCCTGCACGTTCGATATGTTCCATAATGCCTGGAATTAAGACATTTTCACCGTCACTAATTGCATCTACTTCTATTTCAGTACCTGTTAAATAACGGTCAATTAACACCGGATGCTCAGGACTCGCTTCCACCGCGTGCTCCATATAATAAATCAGTTCTTCCTCTTTATAGACAATTTCCATTGCACGCCCACCAAGTACGTAAGAAGGTCTTACCAATACTGGATACCCAATTTCTGTTGCAATCGTGACGGCCTCAGGTACTGAAACTGCCGTTTTTCCTAATGGCTGCGGAATCTGAATGTCCCTTAAAGCACGCTCAAATTTATTACGGTTTTCTGCACGGTCAATATCCTCAAGCGACGTGCCTAGTATTTTAACGCCCCGTTCCTCTAAACCATCTGCTAAATTAATTGCGGTTTGCCCACCAAATTGGACAATAACGCCTTCAGGTTGTTCAAGATCGATAATGTTCATCACATCTTCTAATGTAAGCGGCTCAAAATAAAGCTTATCTGAAATGGAGAAATCCGTTGAAACTGTCTCAGGATTATTATTTACTATAATTGCTTCATAACCTGCTTCTTGTATCGCCCAAACAGAGTGAACGGTCGCATAATCGAACTCAACCCCTTGACCAATTCGAATTGGACCTGATCCTAACACGACAACGCTTTTCTTATCCGTTTGAACAGATTCATTTTCCTCTTCGTACGTACCGTAAAAATACGGCGTGTCAGATTCATATTCACCCGCACAAGTATCTACCTTCTTGTAAACCGGTACGATTCCATGCTCTTTACGGAATTGATAAATCTCTTTCTCCGAGGCATTCCAAAGTTTTGCAATTGAAACATCTGCAAAGCCCATTCTTTTCGCGTCATATAATACTTTTTCATTAAATGGATTGGCTTTCACTTTTTCTTCGAAGCGAATAATCTTTTCAAATTTTCGCAGATAGAATTCATTGATCATACTCCATTCATGGAGTGTTTCGATCGAAACCCCTCGACGCAGTGCTTCGCCAATAAAGAATAATCGTTCATCCCCCGCACGTCGAATTCTTTTTTCAATCCAATCCATATCCATAGCAGGACCATCTTTTAAAGATAAATCAAAGAATCCCATTTCTAACGAACGTACTGCTTTTAAAATCGATTCTTCAAAAGTTCTACCGATGGCCATTACTTCACCAGTCGCCTTCATTTGCGTACCAAGATTTCGTTTCGCAGATTCGAATTTATCGAATGGCCAACGTGGAATTTTCGTCACGACATAATCAAGCGTCGGCTCGAAACAAGCATAAGTCGTTCCCGTTACCGGATTCTTCATTTCATCTAATGTAAGACCGACTGCAATTTTTGCTGCTAGTTTCGCAATAGGATAGCCTGTCGCTTTCGAAGCAAGTGCCGAAGAACGACTCACTCGTGGATTTACCTCAATAATATAGTAATCGAAACTATGAGGATCGAGTGCTAACTGAACGTTACAGCCTCCTTCAATTCCAAGTGCGCGAATAATTTTCAATGAAACATTTCGCAGCATTTGATACTCGCGGTCTGTTAACGTTTGACTCGGTGCAGTGACAATAGAATCTCCCGTATGAATGCCGACTGCATCAACGTTTTCCATATTACAGACAACAATGGCATTATCTTGACTATCCCGCATGACTTCATATTCAATCTCTTTAAAGCCCGCAATCGACTTTTCCAATAAACATTGCGTTGCTGGACTGGATTTCAATCCATTTGCTACAATCTCTTCAAGCTCTTCATCGTTATGGCAAATTCCGCCGCCCGTTCCCCCTAATGTAAAAGCAGGACGAACGATGACTGGATAGCCAATTCTCTCAACGAATGTGTACGCCTCTTCAATTGTATGGATAATATCACTTTCAGGGACTGGTTCACCAAGTTCATTCATCAATGTTCTAAACAGGTCGCGGTCTTCTGCTTGATGAATTGCATCCAATTTTGTGCCAAGAATCTCAATATTTAATTCATCTAAAATCCCAGATTCATGAAGTTCAATCGCCATATTCAATCCTGTTTGACCACCCAGTGTCGCTAGTAGCGCATCTGGACGTTCTTTTCGAATGATCCGACTGACAAAGTCTAACGTAATGGGTTCAATATACACTTTGTCAGCAATTTCAGTATCCGTCATAATTGTTGCTGGGTTTGAGTTAATTAAAATGACTCGATAACCTTCTTCTTTTAACGATAAACAAGCTTGTGTACCTGCATAATCAAACTCTGCTGCTTGACCGATAACAATTGGTCCCGAACCGATTACTAAAATAGTTTCTATATCTGTACGTTTAGGCATTGACTTGCTCCTTTCGGCTATTCGAAATCATTAGCTCCATAAAACGGTCAAATAAGTGATTGGCATCCTCTGGCCCTGGAGAGGCTTCTGGATAAAATTGAACAGAAAATGCCTTATATGCCACACTTTCCAAACCTTCGATTGATTGATCATTAAGTGCACGGTGTGTAACCTGTAAACCCGTTTGCGCCAGTGATTTTTCCTCCACCGTATAACCATGGTTTTGAGCGGTTAACTCAGTCCTACCTGTCTTCAAATCTTTTACGGGAATATTACTTCCACGATGTCCACTTTTCAATTTGACGACTTTAGCATTTAAAGAAAGGGCTAGTAATTGGTGCCCCATGCCAATCCCAAAAATAGGAACTTTTCCTAATAACGACTGAATCGTTTCCACTGCACCTTCGACATGGGTAGGGTTTCCTGGTCCGTTTGTTAATACGATACCGTCGGGAAATAAAGAAGTAATCTCTTCTGCTGACGTGTGATACGGTACAACAATGACATCACAATCTCTTTTATTTAATTCTCTTAAAATCCCATGCTTCATACCATAATCAATCACTACAACGCGTTCACCACGGCCCGGACTTGGATAAGGTCGCTTCGTTGAAACTTGTGCAACTAGATTCGTCGGTAATTCAGTATCTTTCAACAATTGTACTTGTTCCTCCGCCTCTTCAATCGTTGTGCCCGCTGCGGTTAACATTCCTTTTAGTGCACCTTTTTCCCGAAGTAGTCGCGTTAATTTTCGCGTGTCAATTCCTTCAATTCCTGGAATGCCTTTTTGAGTTAATAATTCTCTTAATGTCATGTCACTTCGGAAGTTAGACGGATGATCTTCCAATTCCCGTGCGACTATGCCATTCATCGCAAGTTCAATAGATTCAAAGTCGTCCCTATTAATGCCATAATTCCCAATTAGCGGATACGTCATCACTATAATTTGTCCGCAGTTTGATGGATTTGAAATTGTTTCCTGGTAGCCCGTCATCCCTGTTGTGAAAACCGTTTCTCCAATAGATGCTTCATCAGAACCAAATGCAATTCCTTCGAAAATCGTACCATCTTCTAAAATAAGCATTCTTTTCTTCATTATTCTTCATCCTCCCAGACGATTTCACCGCCGAATATTGTTTTCACTGGCCATCCGAAACATTTCCATCCATCAAAAGGCGTGTTCTTCCCTTTCGATACGAATGTTGTTCGGTCAATCGTTTGCTCTTTATTTAGATCAATTAGAACAAGGTCCGCTACTTCACCAACCGCTAACGTTCCATACGGCAAATTGAATACTTCGGCAGGCTTCTTCGTCATCCAATCAACAAGCTGTGAAAGCGTCCATTGTCCGTTCTTCACAAAATTTGTATATAGAAGTGGAAATGCAGTTTCTAGGCCTGTAATCCCAAAGGGTGCTTTTTTAATACCAGCCGCCTTTTCTTCAGCAGTATGAGGCGCATGGTCTGTTGCGATAAAATCCAATGTCCCATCAAGTAGCCCTCTTCTAAGTGCCTCTAAATCTTCTTGTCCTCTTAATGGCGGGTTCATTTTCCAATCGGCATCCTCCCCTGGGATATCATTTTCCGATAATAAAAGATGATGTGGACTAACCTCCGCAGTTACATGAATGCCAGCTTTTTTGGCATCACGAATGACTCGAACGGATTCTTTTGTGCTCACATGACAAACGTGATAATGTGCCCCAGCGGCTTCTGCAAGCAGTACATCTCTAGCAATATGTACTGATTCTGCAATTGAAGGAATGCCCGGTAGTTCCAATTCTTTATTTCGCTTCCCTTCATGAAGTGCACCACCATAGATGAGTGTATTATCTTCACAATGTGCCACAATTGGCATGCCAATTTTCGCCGCGTCTTGCATCGCTTCATACATCATGCCCGCTTCTTGTACACCCACCCCGTCGTCTGTAAATGCAAACGCCCCGTACTCTTTTAATTCCTCAAGGTTTGTGCGCTCTTTACCTGCCTCACGAATTGTTATCGAAGCATATGGGAGTACGCGAATATGTGCGTTTTGTGCAATTAAATCATTCACATGTTGCAAGTTCTCTTTCGTATCTGGAACTGGTCGAGTATTAGGCATTGCACAGATTGTTGTATAACCGCCTTTTACTGCAGCCAATGTACCCGTTTCAATCGTCTCTTTATGTTCTCCACCTGGTTCACGTAAATGAACATGGACATCGATAAATCCAGGTGCAAGAAAAAGTCCTGTTCCTACTATTACTTTTGATGATTCAACCGGAAGATTTTCACCAATCTCTGAAATCTCCTCATTGTTAATTCGAACATCCCTTACGACCAACTGCCCCGCTTCATCTAGTAATTGAACTCCTTGAATGATTTTCCCCATGTTATTTCCTCCCATTTAGTATTGCTTCTAATACTGCCATACGTACGTAGACACCATTTTCCATTTGCTTGAAAATTCGAGACTTCGAACATTCTATTAATGCCTCATCGATTTCTACTCCTCGATTGAATGGTGCAGGATGCATAATGATTGCATCATCTTTCATCATTTTCGCACGCGCTAATGTCAGTCCGTATTTTTCGTGGTAATCTTGTTTTGTAAAAGTCGTTTTCCCATCATGTCGCTCATGTTGTACTCGTAACAGCATAATGACATCGCTATGTAAAAGTTCTTCTGTCCATTCAGAAGTTGATTCAAATTCCCCAGCCCACTCTTCCGGGCATAAATAAGTTACGTCTGCACCGAGCCGAGTCAGTGTATCCGCGTTTGATCTTGCCACTCGACTATGGCCAATATCGCCTGCTATCACAATCTTTAGCCCTTCGAAACTTCCGAATTCCTCTCGAATTGTAAACAAGTCTAATAAAGATTGCGTAGGGTGTTGGCCGGAACCATCTCCACCATTTATGATTGAAACATTCGTTCTCCCAATCAGATGCTCATAATATCCCTCATCGGAATGACGGATTACGAGTGCATCTACACCGATTGCTTCAAAAGTTTTAACAGTGTCGTATAACGTTTCTCCCTTTAACGTACTAGAGAATCCAGATTCAAAAGGAACAACATCTAAACCAAGCTTTCGTTCCGCTACTTCGAAACTAATTTTCGTTCTCGTACTTGGTTCAAAAAACAAATTACTCACTGTATATTTCCCGGGCAATTCTCTAGCCCCATATTTATGGAAATTTCGTGCTCTATCCAATAATGCGATAATTTCTTGTTCAGATAGCCATGTTGTCGATACTAAATGGTCCATTCGAATCCCCTTTCTGGCTGTGCGAAGTATGAGTAAAGTGGCGATGACGCCACCTTACTTCCATACAAATTTGAATCGATTCATTCATTTGTTAATCTTTTACATCCGTCAATTTTTGTTCGTCTTTTCCAGGTAAAAGTAAGTTTAATAAAACACCGACGATTGCTGCTAGAGCCATCCCCTCTATAGAGAATGTTTCACTAAATTTAACCGTTGCTCCTCCAATCCCAATTACTAGGATGACTGAAGCAATCACTAGATTACGTTGTTTTCCAAAGTCAATATTATGGTCTACGAACATTCTTAAACCTGATGAAGCGATAATTCCAAATAATAAAATCGAAATGCCACCAAGTACTGCTGTTGGTATCGTTGCAATCATCGCCATAACTTTCCCGAGGAAAGAGAAGATAATCGCAAACACTGCCGCACCTAAAATAACATACACACTATACACACGCGTAATTGCTAGTACGCCTATATTTTCACCATAAGTCGTTTTTGGAGGTCCACCAACAAGTCCGCTAATAAGTGTTCCAATTCCATCCCCTAGTAATGAACGATTTAATCCAGGATTTTGTATATAATCTCTGTCAACAATTCGCCCGAGTACAAGTTGGTGGCCAATATGCTCTGAAATGGTAACAATGGCAATTGGAACCATGACCGCCAACAAGGTTGGCGTCACTACAAACTCATAATCTACCCCGGGGATCAACATTTCTGGAAAGGCAAACCATTTTGCTTCTTTTACTGCTGTAAAATCTAAAATTCCGATAAATGAAGAATAAATATATCCTACAATGATGCCGATTAGGATAGGCATTAAACTGACAACGCCCCTAAAAAACATGATACAAATTATCGCGGAAATTAACGTGACAAGTGCAGCTGAAAAATGAAGTAAGCTATAAACCGTTTCGCCTTCAACTTGAATCGTACTCGCCATTCCTACCGCTGTCGGTGCGAGTGCCAGACCGATCACCATAATGACTGGCGCAACCACGATAGGGGGTAAAATTTTCATGATCCACTCATAACCTGTTTTCCAAATAATGAGCGAGACGATCGCGTACACAAGCGCGACGAACATACTTCCAATCATTGCACTTCCAACTCCACCGGATACCGTAGCTATTTGAATCGGTATAATAAAGGCGAATGAGGAGCCTAAATAGGCTGGAACTTGAAACCGAGTCACGATGATAAAAATTATCGTGGCAATTCCACTTGTTAATAGCGCAATCGCTGGGCTTAACCCAACCAGCTGTGGCACTAGAATTGTTGCGCCAAACATTGCAAACATATGTTGCATACTAAGTGTTAACCATTTACCTGCTGTCGGTTTTTCATGTACATCTAGAACTTTTCCATCCATAATCCCAAAACTCCTCTTTCCTATTTCCTATTTACTATGAATTGTGACACTGTCTTTCGAATCTGTTTCAAATACATTCACTACGACCAACTCATCATCTGATGTCGGAATGTTTTTCCCTACAAAGTCTGGCCGTATCGGTAACTCGCGGTGCCCACGGTCTACAAGTACAGCTAACTGTATTTGTGCAGGACGTCCTAAGTCAATCACTGCATCCATCGCCGCCCTGACTGTTCGTCCCGTATATAACACGTCATCCACCAAAACGACTTTTTGATCTGTTACATCATGGGTAATATCTACCTGGTGTACATGGGGCTCTTTATCTTCGTGCTTTGTTAATAAATCATCACGATATAAAGTAATATCAAGTTCCCCTGTTTTAATTTTTCTTCCTTCAATTCGCTCAATTCTCTCTGCTAAACGAGTAGCTAAGTAAGCTCCCCTCGTTTTAATCCCTACGAGAATTACATCTTCAATCCCTTTATTCCGTTCAATAATTTCGTGGGCAATTCGTGTTAAGGCACGTCCTATCGATTGTTCATCAAGAATTTTTGCTTTTTCAGTCATTCTTATTCCTCCTTTTTCAGTTTGCCGTGAAAAGTTTGCACACTCACTAATCTTTCCAATTACACAACAAAAAACCTCCCTGCCATTTATGGCGGGAGGTATACGTGCAGAAAAATTGTACAGTGAAATAGGCATAAAGATGCCTCTGTACGTTCCGTGCAACCTTCCCAGCCTCTCTGGACTGTACTTAAAGGTGTCGCTTATTCAATTTTCCTTTTCAGTCGACTTTTCTATCGACTAAGGTCACACTCATTTTCAATCTCACAGGATTCTAAATGGGTGCTTTTCAATTGCTTGATTGTAGTATACCTCTATCGGTTTCTATTTGTCAACACTATTTCGCACTTCGTTTAATAATTTCTGGAAATCTTCTGGAGGCTCTACTGTAAATTCTACATACTCATTCGTTCTAGGATGCATAAAGCCTAACGTTCCTGCGTGTAACACTTGTCCCCCAAATGGGATTGTATTTTTCTGTCCGTACTTTGGATCTCCTACGAGTGGATGACCGATATACTCCATATGGACTCGAATTTGATGTGTTCGACCCGTCTCAAGTTCACACTCCACTAGCGTATAATCTTTGAATCGGTCAAGTACTTTAAAATGGGTAACCGCATCTTTTCCACGATCTGTCACGGTCATTTTTTGACGGTCAATTTCATCCCTGCCGATTGGCGCATCAATCGTTCCATTATTATGCGGAATATGTCCATGAACGAGTGCCAAATAAACCCTTTTCACAGATTTCTCTACAAGTTGATCGACTAGCGAAACATGTGCTTTATCATTTTTGGCAACCATTAAAAGTCCCGAAGTATCTTTGTCCGTTCGATGCACAATTCCTGGTCGCAGAACACCATTAATTCCCGACAAGTCTTTACAATGATACATCAGACCGTTCACCAATGTACCGGATGCATGCGACTTTGCAGGATGCACAACCATTCCACGTGGTTTATTAACAATAAGCACATCTTGATCTTCATAAATAATATCTAAATCTAAATCTTCTGCAATAATATTCAGTTCTTCTGGCTCGGGTTCGTCAATGACAATACAATCATTTTCTCTCACTCGATAGTTTGGCTTAACTGCTTTATCATTCACAAGAATATTCCCATCTTTTATCCATTGCTGGATTTGTGTTCGAGATATTTCTGGGCGATTCATCGTAATGACTCTATCAAGACGTGATCCCGCTAATTCTTCTTCAATTTCAATTCGATTAACTTCCATTTACGACACCTTTTTTCTATTCTTTTTTTCATCCAATAAAACATGAATAATGAGTAGAGCAACACCGATAGATAAAGCCGCATCAGCCACATTAAAAATCGGAAAATCATATTGAATGAATGGGATTAAGACGCTAATAAAATCGACGACTTCCCCCATCAACAATCGATCAATAAAATTACCAATCGCTCCGCCAAGTAGCAGCATTAAACTGATACTAAATAATCGATGACCTTTTGCTTCTTTATGAAAGTAATAAATAAGTCCGATAACAACTACGACGGTGACGACGTAAAACAACCACATTTGCCCTTGAAGCATTCCCCAAGCCGCGCCTCGATTGCGATGCGAAAACAATGAGATGTATGGTTCCATGATGTCAATTCTTTCCCCAAGCTCCATATTTTTTATAACGAGCCATTTCGTCAATTGATCGATTGCTATGACGATAGCTGCCAATGCATAATAAATAAACAATTCCTTTAACCCCCGTCCGACAGTTTACAGGTTTATTTTATCATAATGAAAGAGACAGTTGTAGCAATCTTCTTAGTAAGAATGCCACAACTGTCTCACAGTTTAACCCTTAGATAGAATTATGCATAATGATTTTTTACAACATCCGCACAACGAGCACAAATTTCTGGGTGTGTTTCGTCGTTTCCAACTGTTTCAGAAATTGTCCAGCAACGCTCACATTTCTCGCCATCTGCCTCTTCAACAAGTACGCTAACCGTATCTAGTTGAAGTGCTTCTGCAGGAACAGCGCCTTCACCCTCTTCAAATTTCGAAACAATAAAGAACTGTCCGTAATTGACATCATCAGATTTGAACACATCTTGTAATTGTTCAGGAACGTAAACTGTCACTTTCGCTTCGAGTGATTTTCCGATTCCTTTTTCGTTACGCGCCACTTCTAAAGCTTTCAAGACATCATCACGGATTAGCATTAACGTTGCAAAACGCTCTTTCAATGCTTGTGCTTGTTCACCTAAATCTTCTGCTTCCGGCATATCAGTTAACTGAGCACTTTCTTCTTCAACATGTTCTAAATGTGCCCACATTTCATCTGCCGTATGCGGTAAAATTGGTGTTAACAATTTCACAAGTGCAAGCAATGTATCATACATTACAGTTTGCATTGCGCGACGATGTGGATGCTCTTTATTCTCAATATACACAACGTCTTTTGCAATATCGAGGTAGAATGAGCTTAAAATTCCTGTACAGAAATTATTTGCCGCGTGATAAACCCCTGCAAATTCATAACGGTCATACGCTGCACGTACTTCTTTAATTAATTCTTGAAGTTTTACATATACATACTGATCGACCGGACGCAAATCTTCAAACGCAATGCGATCTGTTGTCGGATTAAAGTCCGATGTATTTCCGTGAATGAAACGGAATGTATTACGGATTTTACGATACACTTCAGAAACTTGTTTAAAGTTTGAATCAGAAACGCGTACGTCTGCCGTATAGTCAACAGAAGACACCCAAAGCCTTAAAATTTCAGCACCAAACTGGTTCATAACTTTAGCTGGATCCACAACATTTCCAACTGACTTACTCATCTTATGGCCTTTGCCGTCCAGTGTAAATCCGTGGCTCAGCAATCCCTTATACGGTGCATGGCCGTTCATTGCAACACTTGTCGTTAAGGATGAGTTAAACCATCCACGATACTGGTCAGAACCTTCTAAATACAAATCTGCCGGATAAACAAGGTCTTCTCTTTCCTCTAACACACCTTGATGAGAAGATCCTGAGTCAAACCAAACGTCCATAATATCAGTTTCTTTCGTAAACTCGCCATTGGGACTGCCTTCATGTGTAAAGCCCTCTGGTAATAAGTCTTTTGCATCTGTTTCAAACCAAATATTTGAGCCATGTTCACGGAATAATTGTGATACATGTGCAATTGTTTCATCTGTAATAATAGATTCCCCATTTTCCGCGTAAAACACTGGAATTGGAACACCCCATACACGTTGACGTGAAATACACCAGTCGCCGCGGTCACGAACCATATTATGAAGACGTGTTTCTCCCCAAGTCGGCGTGAACGCTGTTTCTTTAATCGCACCGAGTAATTCCTCACGGAAAGATTCAATGGATGCAAACCATTGCGCAGTTGCACGGTAAATTACCGGTTTCTTCGTACGCCAGTCATGTGGATACGAGTGTGTAACAAACGATAATTTTTCTAGCGCGTTTGCTGCTTCAAGCGCTTCGCCGACTGCTTTATTTGCATCTTCATAAAATAGTCCCGCAAATCCTGGCGCTTCTTCAGTCATAACCCCTTTATCGTTCACTGGGCAAAGTGCATCAATGCCATACTCCTTTGAGACGTAAAAGTCTTCTTCACCATGTCCAGGTGCAGTATGAACACAACCCGTTCCTGCATCCATTGTGACATGGTCACCAAGCATAATGAGGGAGTCACGGTCGTATAAAGGATGCTTTGCAATAATACGATCAAGCTCGGCACCTTTCACTACTTTTTCTACCGTGTAATCTTCCCAGTCAACTTCTTTTGCAACGAACGACAGTAAGTCTTCAGCAATTAAGAACTTCTTGTCGCCAGCTTTCACGACAATATAGTTATACTCCGGATGAACAGTAATTCCTAAGTTGGCAGGAATTGTCCAAGGCGTTGTCGTCCAAATTAAGAAATGCACATCTTCAGCAATCACACCACGTCCATCTTTAATCGGGAAACTTACATAAATCGAAGGTGAACGTTTATCTTTATATTCAATTTCCGCTTCAGCTAATGCAGATTCACTTGATGGAGACCAGTATACTGGCTTTAATCCTTTATAAATATAGCCTTTTTTCGCCATTTCTCCGAATACTTGAATTTGACGTGATTCATATTCAGGTGTCAGTGTAATATACGGATTCTCCCAATCTCCTCGAACGCCAAGACGCTTAAACTGCGTGCGTTGGATATCGATTTGTCCATAAGCGTACTCTTCACACATACGACGGAACTCTGCTGTAGAATGTTCTTGACGTTTCACACCCGTATTCACAAGCGCTTGTTCAATCGGCAGGCCATGCGTATCCCATCCAGGAACGTAAGGCGCATGATAGCCAGTCATTGACTTATGACGAACAATCATATCTTTCAACACTTTGTTTAATGCGTGCCCCATATGGAGGTCACCATTCGCATATGGCGGTCCATCATGCAATACGAAAAAAGGTCGTCCTTTTGTTCTCTCTTGAACCTTTGTGTAAATGTCCATTTCATCCCATTTTGCTTGCATTTCTGGTTCCCTGTTCGGTAAATTACCGCGCATTGGAAACTTTGTCTTTGGCATAAGTAACGTTTCTTTATAATCCATTCAAAAATCCTCCTTAAAATAATCGGACGTAATCGCATCCTACGTTTTATTATGTTTTTCAACAATGTTGATTTCCGTTCCAGGCGGACGCTTTCCGCGGGGCGTGCGGTGAGCCTCCTCGTCGCTGTGCTCCTGCGGGGTCTCACCTGTCACGCTTAATCCCGCTGGAGTCGCCGCCTTCCACTCCAATCAACAGAGAGATCTCATCAATAAAAGATACACTATTTGCAACAACCTACTTAATGACGAGAGGAATAAAGATAATTTTCCACAAAAAAATCCCCATCCCTAAAAAGGGACGAGGAATTATACTCGCGTTACCACCCTACTTGCAGCAAAAACACATTTTGCTACCGCTTAAGTCGCCATAACGGAGGCTAACCGGGACTACGTACTCCATTCCGTAATCCAGCTCGAGAGTGATTTTCTTTTCCAGATGTGTCATTAGGCTCTCACTATCCCTAACTCGCTTTATAACAAACAGGAAAATACTGTCTCTGTCCATGCTATTATTAATAAATTCAAATTTATCTTGTATTATATGCTTATCATTATAATTGTGAAACTAATATGAGTCAAGTTTAAGAATTCTTTATCATTGTGGGCGAAGTCCCTAAAATTTAAACCTCTTCTCCCGCAAGTTCTTGAACTTGTTCTACATCAATTTCATATTCAAGTAAATTATCCCAGTCATCTGCATTCACCAATTCCAGCTGCGCCTCAATTAACATTTTAAAACGGTTGCGGAACACTTTGGATTGCTTTTTTAAATCTTCAATTTCTAAAGAAATTTTTCGTGCGCGTGACAAAGCTTCATTGACAATACGATCAGCGTTTTTTTCCGCTTCTTTAATAATCAATTTCGATTCTTTCATCGAATTCCTACGAACATCCTCTGCCGCTTCTTGAGCCGTAAGAATTGATTTTTGTAATGTTTCCTCTATCGTATTAAAATGCGTAATTTGCACTTGCGTTTGCTTTAATTCGCCTTTAAGCGTTTTATTTTCTTCAATGAGATTTTCGTAATCCTTCATAACTTGTTCTAAAAACTCATTAACTTCATCTTCGTCGTATCCACGCCATTTACTACTAAATTCTTTATTATGTATGTCAAGCGGTGATAAAGCCATCTAAAATAACCTCCTCTTACATTGTACTTCTCATTATACATCTTAAAGTTGTCGATTACAGCTGTTTTCTGTATTTTCACTAACAACAACGCATAAAATCATTCTAATTTCCCAGTAATAAGACGAATTTTGTCTTTTCTAGTTCTACCTTCAATCGATATGACTTTAAAACGACCAAATCCACGGATAGAGAGAACATCTTCCTCAAATAATTCCATTGCAACATCACTTTGAGATACCCAATTGACGCGTACTTTATCACTACGGACTAATGAAACCGCTTTTTGTCGCGACAAGTTCGTCAAGGCAGCTATGACAGCATCTAGGCGCAAAGAACTGACAACTTGTAGTGATTCTATCCACGTATCCGTAGAAACTAATAACTCGGAGTCTTCCTCAATTTGCGTTACGGAGATTTTCCCTTTACCAATCGTAGTAAAATTCGCTACAATATAGTCCTCTAACTCGGCCGTCACTGCAAATTGAACTTCCTCATCACGAAATTGAATATCTCCAAACTTCCCACGGTCAATTCCGAGCGACATAAGCGACCCAAGTACATCTTTGTGTGCTAATGTTATAAATTTAGAAGCATAATTAATCTTAAAAACGGTTACGCGATAATCTTTTTTGGTCGGTTCATAATAATTCGGGTAAATGAGCACTCTCATTCTTTCAGCATTCGAAAATGCACCATGCGCCGCAACAAGTAAATCGCTCCCACCCGCTAAAGACTGTACGATATAACGCTCTCTAGGATTGAGGTAATCAGTTTGTTTAGGCACATATAAGTTTTCAACTTCTCTAATCCAACCAATTACGGTTTCTATAAATGGTTGTTCGTCTTTTCTAAAATGTTGAAGTATCGAGTCCATGCTGATTCTCCTTAGGATAATTCATGCAATTTTAAATAAAAATAGCTGTAGACAAAGATTCAGTCACCTTGTCTACAGACTAGAGCATTTAATTTAAATTTTAAGCCATTGCATTAATTAAAATTTGAAATACGTTAGACACACCGGCGGATATGAAGCGTAACGCAAAGATCGCGATGATTGGCGATAAATCAATCATACCGAGTGGTGGGATAAACTTTCTGAAAAATGATAGATAAGGTTCAGCTAATGTACCGATAAATCGGCCAAATGCATTCTCTCGCATGGATGGTACCCAAGACATTAATATATAAATAATTAAAATAAAGCTATAAATGGAAATTGCATTTTTAATAAATCCATGCAATAACAGTAAAATGTCAATCATTGTAAAACTTACACCTCATTCAGTTTCTATTGTTCGAAATAATCGGATATAGCACCAGCAACTTCTACGTTTTCCGGTACACAGAGAAAGATATCTGTTCCGATTCGCTGAATGTCTCCACCAAGTGCATAAACCGTGCCGCTTAGAAAATCTATAATTCGTACTCCTTGATCACGCTCGATACGTTGTAAGTTTATTACGACTGCTCTCTTGTTTTTTAAATGCTCTGAAATGTCTTGTGCTTCTGCATACACACGTGGCTCAGCCAGGACAACTTTGGAAGATTTCTGAGCACTTTGCAAACTAACGATCCGCGGAGATGTTTGTTCATCTCTTACTGGATCAGGCTTACGATTTTTTGTCCTCTTTGGTCTTGGTTGTTCGGTCATCATTGGGCGGCGTACTTCATTTTTAGACTGTTGTTGTGGCTGTTGTTTAGCTTCCTTTAGTTCCTCTTCTTCCTCGTCAAGATAAAACCAGTTTTGGAATTTGCTTTTTAAACTCATCAGTCTCCCTCGCTTTCCTCTCCGACTAGTGCTGTTCCGATTCTAACGTATGTTGCTCCTTCTTCAATTGCAATCATATAGTCGTTTGACATCCCCATAGATAGTTCAGTACAAGGGGCATGCGCTAAGTTTAAAGTTTGAATACGATCACGCAGTTCTCTCATTTCTTTGAAAATCAATCGAATTTCTTCCTCGTCTTCAATATTCGGCGCCATTGTCATAAGTCCAACGATTCGAACTTTATCGTAATTCCCTAATTCTTCTATAAAACCTGGCAACTCATCAGGAATCAAGCCAGATTTTGAATCTTCGCCAGAAACGTTTACTTGAATGAAGCAATCTACTTGTTCTGTGGCACGTTTTTGAATTTCTTTTACTATACTCATTCTACTCAGTGAGTGGATATGGCTAACCTTATCAATGATATCTCGGACTCTTCTACTTTGAAGATTTCCAATAAAATGCCAGTTCACATTATCTGAAACTTGTTCGAGTTTTTGTGTTAAGCCATCTGGACGATTTTCCCCAAGATGTTTAAATCCAGCATCAATTACTTGTTTTGCGCGTGTCGAAGAAACACCTTTCGTAACAGCGACAACATGAACCTCGGAACGATTTCGCCCAACTTTGTCACAAGAAGTTTGAATGTTTTTTTCGATTTGTTGTATACGTTGTTGAAGTTTGTTCATTCTAATCACTACTTTTCATATATCATTCCTTTTATTGTAGCAATGAAAAACATACTAATCAATAAAAATCATTCTTTTTGCTCTTTCTTTCCGACTAAAACGATATCTTTTCCAATTACTGTAATATCCGAAACGCGAACTTTTTTTACGTCATTTTTCTTTGAATCAAAAAATAGAGCCCTTTCACCGCCACCGATATGAAAAGTTTCTATTTTTCCACTTTTCACATCGATGGTTGCATCTTGCACGTATCCAAGAAAAGAACCTCTTGTCGCATCAATGACTTCCTTTTTTTGTATCTCAGAAAACTTCATAATATCGCTCCTTTTTACCACCATATGCATATGAGGAGATAAAGAAAACCGTTAACATAACGTTATTCTTCTTTGGTCTAATCAAAAAAAAGCGCAATGCAACCGATGTGCACTGCGCGTTAACTTTAAATCAGTCAATTTTCTTCCATGCCGTCGCGAATAATTTTCACAGCATTTTTTTCTAATCTAGAAATTTGGGCTTGTGATATGCCCATCTCTTTTGCTATTTCTGTCTGTGTTTGCCCGAGATAAAAACGTTTATTCAAAATAGATTGTTGTCGCTCGTCCAATTCAGTCATCGTTTCTTTTACTGACACATAAGTTAACCATCGATCTTCTGATATAGTTTTATCTTGTAACTGGTCCATTAAAAATACAGGGTCTCCTTCTCCACTATTCATCGGTTCGTGAAGAGACATCGGATCTTGTATAGCGTCTAGTGCATACAGAATATCATCTGCTGGGATATCAATCATCTCCGACAAGTCAGAAAGCTTTGGTTCATGTTGATGTTCATTTATAAACTCTTCTCTAGCTCTCATTGCTTGGTAAGCAATATCTCGAAGCGATCTTGAAACTCGAATTGCATGATGGTCACGGAGATGTCTTTTGATTTCTCCTAATATCATTGGAACAGCGTACGTTGAAAATCGGACATTATGTTTTAAATCAAAGTTGTCAATCGATTTTAATAAACCGATACATCCAACTTGAAACAAATCATCTGCATGCTCGCCGCGATAAATAAATCGCTGAACCAAGCTGAGAACTAATCTCAGGTTTCCAATTACTAGTTCTTCTCTTGCAGACTCATCGCC
Organism: Sporosarcina ureilytica; assembly: GCF_001753205.1. Classification (GTDB taxonomy): domain Bacteria; phylum Bacillota; class Bacilli; order Bacillales_A; family Planococcaceae; genus Sporosarcina; species Sporosarcina ureilytica. Next base: position 2,596,183 of record NZ_CP017560.1, read on the forward strand.
GCTTTGTAATCGCACAAATGTCTCTCGCATTACTTCATTTGAAAGTAACGGTAATTCAGACGTATCGATTCCACATATTTCAACTCTTGTACGTACCATTCTTATTCCTCCGCATTCTTTAGATGACTGTACCGATAGTCTATCCGCAGCAGTGAGGAATATGCGCAAAATATTTCCTCCAATTTCAACCATTATGCAATTGGATGGTTTAACATTTCACGAAGTTCAATAATAATTTTCTTTTCTAACCGAGAGATATAGGACTGGGAAATGCCAAGCATTTCAGCGACTTCTTTTTGAGTCATTTCGGTTTTACCAGTTAAACCGAAACGGCATGCCATAATATATCTTTCTCGATCATTCAATGTCTTAACAGCTTCAATCATATGCTGTCTTTCAATTTTTCTCTCCACGTTATCTATAATAATTGTCGCTTCGGTTCCCAATATATCAGATAATAATAATTCATTTCCATCAGCATCCGAATTTAATGGTTCATCGAAAGAGATTTCCGATTTCGTTCGATTCGTTTTACGAAGATGCATTAAAATTTCATTTTCAATACAACGGGAAGCATACGTAGCTAACTTAATATTTTTATCAGGCTTAAATGTTTCAATTGCTTTTATAAGTCCAATTGCACCAATACTAATTAAATCTTCAATATGCGTATTCGTATTATCAAATCGACGCGCAATATAAACGACGAGACGTAAGTTTTTTTCAATTAACGTATCCCTCGCTTCCATGTCACCTTCCATAAATGCACGAATTGTCTCGGCCTCTTCTTCTCTTGTGAGCGGTTTCGGAAGTGAACCATGTCCTCCGATATAGTACGTACCATTTTTACCTCTGAAAAATGAAGCGATAATCGTCATCCACTTTTTAATTTCATTTAACATGTTCTTTTCCCCTTTCGCCTATTATTTTTTCCATGGCAGAGACGTGTAAAATTGCATGAGCACCTTCGGGATAACGGCGGTCTTCTTTTGTTATGACGATAAATCCTTGTTCGAGCTCTCCACCTCCTTCGATTGACCAGTGATCGTATTTAATTCCAACTGCCCATGATTTGCCTTGTACAGTTAATATCCTAACAAGGCGGAGTGCTTTCCTATATTCCTCAGGAAAGTCTACCAAAGACGGTCCTTGTGGATTCCATGAAATTAAAGGTTGCTTTAATGATTCAGGAATAAAATCCTCTATTGTACGTAATGCGATGAAATGAACTGGATACCCTGATAACGGCTCAGTACAGCTATTTCCCGAATCCACAAAAACCGTTACAGGAATTTCTCTCCCCCAGATATGAAGGGTTGAATTGGCAAGAAGTTCTGAAACGTGTTGCGAAGTACGCACATCAAGCCACTTTCTTTTAATAAGATAAAGCGCAAAATAAGCAATCCCTGCATAAATAATAACGGCCTGATAACCGCCAAATATTCGGACATTGTATTGTAACGCCGTCAACAATCCTCCTGCAAATAATGCACCAATTAGCACCATCGAGGCTGATTTTCTCCATGGTCCAAATGTCTTGCCGAAAGCAACGACTGTCATACTTATAAAAGCGACAAGTATCGTCCAAAATGAAACAGGGAAAAAAACAACTGGTATCGCACCGACAAAGGAAGCTAAACAGAGCCGGGCAAGACCAATTTTCACATTTTGCATTTTATTTGCGAATGACAAAATCGTAAAATTAAAGACCATATTCAATCCGATAATCAGCTCGCCATACATAGAATGTCCTCCCTCGTACTAAAGATAGCACGCAACCTTTAAAATGTTTGTCGGTTTGGGTACTTTTCATAAAAAAAGGTTCGACAATTTCCATGTTGAAAATATATGTATAACGCCCAGATTACATGAGTAAAATGACGGACAAACTTTTTAATTATTTTTTCACTGGCATACAAGGCAGAATCATTAAAGTTTTTGTAGAGTCAAGCAATGTGGTAACTCAAAGCGATTTAATCATAAAAATCATCTCAGATAATACAAAAAAACATTCCATCAATGGTAAATCCATCGATGGAATGTTTTAAATGTTTATATTTATTATTTATCTACGGCGACGGTTTCTTAAAAATGTCGGAATATCCAAACCATCATCCGCCTGACTATTTTGTTGCGAATGAATTGGTTCCGGTTCAGGCTGCTTATATTGCTCCTGTTCCTCACGGCGACGTTCCATCGGACGTTCTACTTGTTGTTCACGAGCAGGCGATTGTCCGCGGTTTTGAACCGTTCCACCAATTCCTGTACCTCTTGTAGGTCTTGCCGAAATTAATTGTTCTTCTGTAAACCCTGTCGCAATAACAGTAACAATAATTTCGTCCTTCAAGTTATCATTGATTACAGAACCGAATATCATATTAACATCTTCATCAGATGCTGATGCAACGATATCTGCCGCTTCTTGTACTTCAAATAAACTTAAATTGGATCCCCCTGTAATGTTCATGAGAACACCTTTAGCACCGTCAATAGACGTTTCTAGTAGTGGACTAGAAATTGCTTTCTTCGCTGCCTCAGAAGCACGGTTCTCGCCAGTAGAAATACCGATTCCCATAAGTGCAGAGCCTTTGTTAGACATAATTGTTTTCACGTCAGCAAAGTCGAGGTTAATCAGTCCTGGGACTGCAATTAAATCTGAAATACCTTGTACACCTTGACGTAAAACGTTATCCGCTTCACGGAATGCTTCAAGCATTGGTGTATTTTTGTCAACGATTTCAAGTAGCTTGTCATTTGGAATGACGATTAATGTGTCTACTGAATCCTTCATTGCTGTTATTCCGCCAATTGCTTGTGTTTGACGCTTTCTACCTTCAAACGTAAACGGTCGCGTCACAACACCAACTGTTAAAGCGCCCAAATCTTTTGCAACTTGCGCGATTACGGGTGCTGCTCCTGTTCCCGTACCGCCACCCATTCCTGCCGTAACAAATACCATATCTGCACCGCGTAACGCTTCTTCGATTTGTTCTCTACTTTCTTCCGCTGCTTTCTTTCCAACTTCCGGGTTTGCTCCCGCTCCGAGTCCTCGTGTTAACTTTGTCCCAATTTGTAACTTCACTTCAGCTTCGGATAAATTAAGTGCTTGTGCATCTGTATTTACAGCAATAAACTCGACACCTTCTACTCCATGCTCAATCATTCGGTTTACTGCATTATTTCCCCCACCACCAACGCCGATAACTTTAATGACGGCAAGTTGGTCAATATTCGTATCAAAATCCAGCATTTTCTCTCCTCCTAAGTTTACTTCCATATATGGTTGCTCATTCTATCAATCTCTAACACTATTCAAAGAAATTATTAAATACTTTTCTCGCTTTAGACATAAAGCTTTCCTTTTCTACGTGCTCTCTGTTCGTCTGCTTTTGCGCTTTAGTTTGTGCAAATGAATGATCATCACTTGTACTTACAGCTGGTTCATCGGAAATTGAACCAAAGAATTCTTCTTGCATATGCGCATATCGAATTAGACCCACTGCTGTTGTATACATCGGTTCACGAACACCGATGTATTCAGGTGTATGAATACGAACTCTCGATTTTAGGACATGGCGAGCGAGTGGAAGCATTCCATCGATCTTCGTAATGCCTCCTGTTAGGACGACACCGCCTGGTAAATCCTTAACCCCCATCTTAAATAACTCTTCTAAGACCAGGTCGAAAAGTTCTTCTAATCGTACACCAATGATTTCCGATATGTATCGTTGACTGTATTGTTCTTTAGAATCTGCACCAATCACTGGCACTTCGAATAAATCATCATCTGAAGCATCGTCATAAAAAGCATGTCCAAACTTATGCTTTATTTTTCTTGCTTGTTCGGTAGGTGTCTTTAACACAATTGACAAATCTTTTGTTACGTGGTCTCCCCCTATTGGCAGTACACTAGTCGCCATGAGTCGGTCATCACCGAAAATAGCAATCGTCGTTGAGCCTCCACCTATGTCAATAAAGGCTGTCCCATGATTCATTTCATCGTCCGTTAGCGCAAATGTTCCTGCTGCAAGGGGCTGCAAATAAATTTCTCGAATTGTTAAACCTGCACGTTCAACACATCGTAAAATGTTATGAACGAGTGTTTTAGACGTCGTAATTAATGTTCCGTCCATTTCTAAACGAACCCCAATCATACCGCGAGGATCGGTAATTTCCCCGTAATCATCAACGATAAATTGCTTTGGAATAATGTTCACGATTTCCCGTTCGGGTGGAACAGACATCACTTGTGCTGACTCCATCACACGATCAAGATCGTCATCGGTAATTTCCCGATTCTCCGAATTAACTGCAACGACTCCTTTAACATCTTGTAAAGTGACGCCGTTAGCAGGAATCCCTACTACCACTTCATGTATTGCCATCCCTGTCATTCTTTCGGCTTGATCAACCGCTTTTTGAATCGACTCTACAGTCGCATCAATATCAATAATCGTACCTCTACGAATTCCTGCAGACTGAACATTTCCTACTCCAATGACGTGAAGGGTTTCACCATCTACTTCCCCAATCAACACTTTAATTGACGATGATCCAATATCTAATGAAACATATAGTTCAGATTGGCTCAATGACTGACACCTCCAAATTCAACGCTTATCTTCCATTCTATTTCATTATAACCATATTGTCTAAATTTTTTCGACATCGGGTATCCAAATCCTTTCATTCATTCGTATTTCCGGTAGTACTTTTACTTCTATCAGTCCATTTTGCAAGTAAAATTCTTCGGATGACTGCAATATTTTGAAATAGCCGAACACCAAATGCAAAGATTGCAGCAAGATATAAATCGAGTCCTAGATGAACCCCTAAAAACGCAAGTCCAACTGCAAGCGCGATATTAAAGAAAAATCCTGTTACAAAGATTTTATCATCATATACTTGCTGTAGGCTAGCACGCATTCCGCCAAATAAAGAATCGAGTGCGGCTAAAATAGCGATAGATAGATAGTTACTGTAAATTTGCGGTACTTGAATGTCTGATAAAAGACCAAATGTTACACCTAATATAAGGCCAAGCAAGGGTAGCCACATCGTTATTCCCCTTTCGGCAATTCATTTAAATACAAATTTTTGATACTTTCTTTCCAGCCCCTAATTTTCACACTATCTACAGATTCTCCAACTCTTAACACTAAATCATCTAAATAAAAGTCATCATGAATTGCAGAGGCCTGCAACGTGTTATATACCTTTTCACTATCCTCAAAAGTATCTGTAATTACTTTTATGGTGAATGGCGGAGAGGAAACATTTAAACCATTGACAGTCGTATAGCCATTAATATCCCGAATTGCACTTAACGAGGTATACCGTTTACCGTCAATTTCTAACGCTCGCCATTTCACACGATTTAATTCATTAACAAAGCGCGTCAAAAGATCCGGAGAAATACTCGTAATTTCAATACCTAGCGCAATACTTTCAGGAGACGGTTCAACCTCAATTAGTAACCCTGGCCCTTCTGTATCTGTCATCCCGGCCTGGGCATGTAATTTATCCACAGTTTCTTTAAGTGCTTTCCCCGTATTTTCATCATTTAATGATTCGTAAGTCCGAATGGTTTCATCCAAACCTCGTATTTCAGAAAGCAATTCAGAATGCAATTTTTTTTCATTCGACAATTCATTTCGAATCGCCCACATATCGCGTGTATCGCGTTTCTCTGGCTTTTGGATTGTATTATACTGAATCGCTATCATAAAACCAACAATGAGCAATACGATTGTAAACTTCAGTTGTCTTCGCATTTGCTCACCTTCCTTACGTTCAGCTTTCTTCACCAACTGCGGCTAACTGAAGATTTTTAATTTGTTCTGTCGTGACAACTATATTGTCCAATAAAAGCCGGTCAACGACGCCACCTTTTAAATAAAGAGCTTCATGCAAAACATCCATTTTTCCAACTGCCTCGATAACAAACGGGGCTGGAAATGTTCTCCCGTCAACTGTAATGACAGGGCCTGTACATTTAATATAAGAATTATGTGTGATTCGTTGCCCGTTAATTGAAATTCCTTGAGCTCCTGAAATTCTTAATTCATTAATTACTTTAAAAATATGGCTTTCATGCACAATATAATCGTTTGGGTTCTGCTCGATTGGATCATATTCTGCATCCTTAAGCGTAACCCTAAGGCCTTGTCCCATTGCTGGAACTACACCAAGCAGCAGGCGAAGATCTTTCGCTTCCTCTACTAAATCAGCATGATCTTCTTCTTGTTCTAAGAAGGAACGTTCATAGGCTCTAATCTCCTCCTGCTTGACGCCGATATCGTCGGAAAGTTCCCGGTTTCGCTCTTGTTGTTCTATAAGTTCTCCTCTATATTTCTCTTCTGCCAAAAACGCAGAAGACGATAACTGATCGTGCTGTGCATCCTTACCAAAAGTTCTATAAGAAAACGCAAGAATAAAGCCTAAAACGAGGAACACGATTGCAAATAGAATAGGTCTTCCTCTTTTATCAAAGAAACTACTCACTCTCCTCATCCAATTCGACCTCTTCCTCATCTTCTTCTTCCTCGTTTCCAATTAAACCGTATATTTTGCTATACGGGGTAAAGAAAGTGCCCACTTCCATGTCAATAACGCCTTTTTCTTTCCCATCTAACTGAGCAATGATTGCGGAATAATAGGCCATTTTCTCTGCAAAAGTAGGAATAACCGCCTTTATTTCATATCCATCATCCATAAATACGGTAATATAATTCGGTTCTTCTTTCCTACCTGTATAAATGATTTCAGATATTAACTGATAGACTTCATTTTCCATTTTCATTAACTGTTCAGTCATCCGTTTTTTAACATCTATATCAGAAAAGCCGTTTAAAATCGGTGCATCCTCTTCTGGTGAGAGCTTTTTGGGTGTGAAAACGTCGCCATTTTCTAATAACAGTCCAAATTGACCATCATTTTCTATATAAGCGATAGGCTTCCATTCAGTCACCGTAATCTGAACCCCTCTTAACCATTTCCGAGAGACGTTAGCTTTTTGAACCCCTTCAATTTTCTCTAGCCGCTTTTCTACCTCTTTCGTCGAAAATCCCCATAAGGAATCGTCCACCTGCAGTTCACTTTTGTCTGTATAAAATGAGGGTTCATAAATTTTTGCACCCGCAACATGAAACTTATCAATTCGACTAAATGGTGATTGGAAATATAGAATGATGAGAAGAGCGATTAGGAATACAGAAACGATGAAGATGAACTTCCGATTTGTTCTCCTCCGTCGTCTTTCACGCATCGATGGAATTCTTTCTTCAATATCAATAATCTTTTCCATATCGCCCCTCCTTTCATGTACGTTAAATTTTAGTTTCTGTAAAAATTTTATCACTTGGAAACCGTGCCACCGAATTTGCATTCAGTTATTGCTCGACTTATTCCCGTCGTTTCTGAGCAGGCGCCCTCCGCTTTTGTTATTCATAAAGTGTAAGATGACTCCGGCTGCCATCCATGTTGTTAGTAAAGATGAGCCTCCGTAGCTTATAAACGGTAAGGTAACGCCTGTGACGGGAAGTAATCCCGAGACTACACCAGTATTTAAAAATGTTTGAAAGAATATCATAGCGCCCATGCCCGAAACTACGAGCAAAGAAAAGCGTGCTTCAGTGCGAATGGCTATCCCAAATGTCGCACTTAAAAACACAACAAATAAAAGAAGAATAATCGATGCACCTATAAACCCTGATTCCTCGGCAATAATGGAAAAAATAAAATCATTTTGTGGTTCAGGTAAATACAAATATTTTTGTCTGCTATTGCCATATCCGTGTCCAAAAAGGCCACCAGGTGCAATCGCAAACAATGATTGTATTCCTTGAAACCCAGTTCCTAATGGATCGTTCCACGGATCGATATACGATTTAATCCGGTCTAATCGATAAGGTGCAGTAGCAATGAGTGCAACAAAAGCCCCCACCCCAGCGATTCCAATTAAAGTAAAAAAACGTAAAGAGTAGCCCGCGACGAACAATACGACAAACGCAGAGACAATCAAGATAACGGTCGAGCCGAGGTCTGGTTGCAACATAATAAGTGCAGCTGGCAATAAAATATACCAAAGATGTTTAAAACGAAACACTTTTTTTCCACTTGTTTCAACCAAACTACTTGCTAGTTTACCAATAAGCGCTACTTTAATGAACTCGGCTGGTTGCAAGCTGAATGGTCCAAGAATAATCCAACTTTGCGACCCATTTCGAACGGCACCGATGCCAGGTATTTTCACGGCAACAAGCGCAACAATTGCTAAGTAATACAATATCGTCCATACTTTTTGATTGGACGTTAAAGGACTTTTCATAATAAACACTGCAATCCCAATTGATACCAACATGTAAATGCCTTGTTTCACAATAAATGGAGACGAATTTGCATAATGAACTGTCCCCCAATAGGAACCTGCCGAATGCACAAATGCCAATCCAATACACGACAGTGCGAGCGCCGAAGTGACGAACGCAACTTTTAGCTTACCTTCCAGTGAACGCATCCTTCCACAATCGTGTTTTAGTGCCAATTTTTACTTATAAAGGTTAAAGAGACATGACCGCATCAATAAATTTGTCTCCACGTACCTCAAAGCTTGCATATTCATCCCAACTTGCACTCGCCGGCGACAATAAGATAATATCCTTTTCTGAAGATAAATCGTGAGCCAACTGAACAGCGTGTTCCATTGTTGTTGCTTCTACAACACTTTTCACTCCACATGATTTGGCAAATTCAGCAAACCTTTTTTTCGTTTCACCAAGTGCGACGACAGCCTTCACATTCTCCATATAAGGTCTTAATTCTTCGAATGAATGCCCTCTATCCAATCCACCGGCTAACAATACTATCTGGCTATCAAATGCGGCTAACGCACTTTTAGTTGCCAATGTGTTGGTCGCTTTCGAATCGTTATAATATTTTCTGCCATGTAACTCCTTCACAAACTGCATACGATGCTTAACACCCGTGAAAGAACTGAGTACGTCAATAATTGCGGATTTCTCACAGCCTAGCAAGATTGCTGCAGCTGACGCAGATAATATATTTTCAAGATTATGCTTTCCTGGTAGTTTAATAACTGAGCGACTAATAAAAGGTTCACCATTCCAATATATTTCATGTTCATCAGCTGATATGCCATAGTCTTTCTTTCCTTCAACAGAAAAAGGAATTTTGATTGCATTAGAGTGTGCCGCAATTTCTCGTACAGGTGCTTGATCAGCATTATAAATTAGGAAATCATCATCGATTTGATGCGCTGTAATTTGTGCTTTCGCTTGACTATATGATTCAAAATTCCCATGGTAATCAAGATGTGCGTCGTATAAATTTGTGATCATCGCGATTTTAGGCCGAAATGTTTCCACGCCCATTAATTGAAATGAAGAAGCTTCTAGCACAATGACGTTCTCTTCTTTTGCCTCTTGGGCAACTGAACAAGCAACAGTTCCTATGTTCCCAGCAATGAGTGGTTTCTCATTTCCAATACTCAACATGTGGTACAACAAAGTCGTCGTCGTTGTTTTTCCATTCGAACCAGTAATCCCGACAATTGGTGCTTCGCTAATTTGATAAGCGATCTCAATTTCGGTCCAAATCGGAATCTCTTTTTCAATCGCCTGTTGAATCATGCTATTCGTATAAGGGATTCCAGGATTTTTGACGATGACAGCAAAATCCTCATCTAACAAATCAGTCGGATGCCCCCCACAAATTACTCGAACACCTTCTTTTAATAAAGCAGAAGCTTCCGCGTTATTCTCTAAGGGTGAAGCATCGTTTACTGTCACTTCAGCGCCCAGTGAGTGGAGTAGTTTCGCAGCTGCGTAACCACTCTTCGCTAAACCGAGCACAAGAATTTTTTGCCCTATAAACTGTTCGGTGTTTTTCATTTACATTACCTCCATCAAGACAGGAACAAGAACTGCTACAAAAGCGACACTCCAGAATACGAGGACAACTTTCCATTCAGACCAACCTGATAACTCAAAATGGTGGTGAATTGGACTCATTTTAAAGACACGTTTTCCTGTCAATTTAAAACTAATCACTTGGATAATAACGGATAATGTTTCAACAACGTACACAATCCCAATAATGAGGAGTAACAGCTCTTGCTTGATGAGCACAGATATCATTGCAATTGCCCCACCTAGCGCAAGCGATCCCGTGTCTCCCATAAAGACTTTGGCCGGCTTCATATTGAATAATAAAAAGCCAAGCATTGCACCTGCGACAGCAAAACAAAATAATGCAACGTCGTCTTGACCATATTGAAGCGCAAAAACACCTAATCCTCCGAAGGCAACTGTAGAAGTCCCTGCTACCAAGCCATCTAGTCCGTCCGTTATGTTGACAGCATTGGAAAATCCAACAAGCCAAAAGATTAGAAATGCAACATAAAAGATCCCTAAATCAAGCTTAACGTCGAGGAATGGGAGAGCGACTGTCGTTTCAAAAGGACCCATTTTAAGTAAAAAGAAAACTAAAATTGCAACAACAATTTGTCCAATTAGCTTTTGAAGCGACGTCAATCCTAAGTTTCTTTTTAAAACAACAATAATGAAATCGTCAATAAAACCGATAATCCCAAAACCGATTAACACAAGTAAAAGAACGATTGTTTGAGTAGTCATTACACCAAATATGTATGAAAGAATTAATGTTGAAAATACAATTGAGGTGAGAAAAATAAGACCACCCATTGTCGGTGTTCCTGCTTTTTTTTGATGGGCTTTTGGTCCCTCTTCTCGGATACTTTGCCCAAATTTCATGCGTCTTAGAGCTGGTATAATTCCAAATCCAGAAATCGCTGAAAGTATAAACGCCACGGCAATAACCGTAGTAGTCATAGCTAATGTCATGATTTTTTCTCCTTCTATCTGCTGAAACAGTGACTTCACTTCATTCTGTGTCAGACTTAGCATTGAAATAAATAGTATTTAAAAAGCGGAGTAAAGGCCACCTAACCCCCGAGGACTTGATGGCCTTTACAATCCCCCTTTATTCATTCAGTATAAACATGAATGATATCATCAACACTTATTAATGTGTCGACAGCTGGCATTTGGTATTTAACTTTTTCTCCAGACCCATGCCATTTAATCTGATAAGTATATAATTGAGTACGCACTGTTTCTTTCGTCATTCCAGTTAAATCCGGGACACGATGGGTAATTTCGTCACCCCAGCGGTAATCTTTTTCAAGTTGATTTTCTCTTTTTGTGATACCAGCTATTGGAGCAATTTCTTCAATAATCCTACCTACAATTGGCGCTGCAATCACCCCACCAAATTGTACAGAGTTTTTAGGATTGTCTACAGCAACATAGACAAGAAGTTCTGGGTCATCCACAGGCGCAAAACCGATAAAAGAAACGATGTATTCTCCGTCTTTATAAGCTCCATCTACAACTTTTTGTGCCGTTCCAGTCTTGCCACCAACCCGTAATCCGTCAGTAAATGCACTTCGACCCGAACCATTTGCCACGACCGACTCCAAAGCTTCCCTTACTTGGATAGATGTTTCTTCACTAATTACTTTCTTTTTCAATTCAGGTTCGAACGTTCGTAAAGTCTTGCCTTTAGCGTCCACGATTTCCTTTACAATATACGGTTTGTATAAATTTCCACCATTTATCGCAGCAGCTACAGCTTGCACTTGTTGAATCGGTGTTACTGAAATTCCTTGACCAAAGGAAGTCGTCGCCTGCTCAACAGGTCCAAATGCTTCTTTTGAAAAAAGGATTCCTTTTGACTCTCCTGCGATACCGGAATCCGTTGAACGTCCAAAACCAAAATCCTCAATGTATTGGTTTAATTTCTCTCCGCCTAGTCGTTGGCCGATTGTGACAAAACCAGGGTTACAGGAGTTTTCTACAACCTCTAAAAATGTTTGTTGTCCATGTCCTTGTCTTTTCCAACAGCGAAGTCTCGCGTTTGCAACACGTACAAAACCTGGATCATGAAAGCTTTCTTTGTGAAGATCTACCACTTGCTCTTCAATCCCAGCGGCCAATGTAATAATTTTAAATGTCGACCCCGGTTCAAAGGTCATCCAAACTGGTAAGTTTCGATTATAAATACTCGGATCAACTTTTTGGTAATCAGCTGGATGAAAAGTCGGTGCTGAAGCCAATGACAGCAACTCACCTGTTTTAGGATTCATCACGATGGCAAGTGCTTGCGTTGCTTCAAACTTTTCCATTGCTTGCAATAATTCTCGCTCTACAATTTGTTGCATCTCTAAATCGATTGTTAATTCAACTGAAGCACCTTCAGCCCCCGTTTTAAAACCGTCATCTACATGTGGCAAAGGAATCCCTTTTGCATCTGTATACAGTCGAATTCGATCCCCTGTGCCTTGCAAAAACTCGTCGTATGCATACTCTATGCCCGCTAAACCTTGACCATCATATCCAGTAAAACCGAGTAATCTTGACAAGGCTTCTTTTTTAGGATAATACCTGACAAAATCTACACCTGTATATAAGCCTGGTATTTGTAATTTCGCAATATCATCCGCTTGTTTTTTCGTTATATTTTTTCCTTCTGGCGCGATTTTAACCATATATGTTTTTTGTGATAACTTTTTTTCTAGTTCCTTCGCATCTGCCCGTAATATTTCCGCTAAAGTTGATGCGACATGTTGCACATCTGGATTTTGTGCCGGCATAAAGTACAATGTTGGAGCAAGCTGATTCCCTACAATTAGTTCACCATTTCGATCTAAAATACTCCCCCGCATTCCGCCGAACGGTATTTCAATATCCCAGTTTTCTTCTGCACGTCCTTTTAAAAATTCATGTTTAATAATTTGGACATGAAAAAGTTTAATTAAGACTGCAATACAAAGTAAAAGGAATATAACAAATACTGCTCGCAACCTCTTTTTCGTTTGCAATTCTATAAATTTCCGCAGCGCCTACACCTCACGTTTTTCTACTAACGTATGAGATAGGTAGATTTGCTATTCATCAACCGCCGACAATCGTTTCTTCAACGTCCTCTATTTCGGGTGCCGGTTTATAGATTTCAGCAGGATGTTGAAGGTGAATGACGATTGGCTCCTTCGTCGAAACAATGATTCCAGGTGATAAACTTTGCTCCGTAACATATCCGTCACCAACAATTCTAATATCAAGACCCGTTAACATTTTAAATGACAAAACCATTTTCTTTGACCATCCTGTAAACGATGGTAAAGTTGTTTCGCCCTCAGTCTTTAATAATACTACAGAATCCGTAGCAAGCTTTGCGCCATTTTCTGGATACTGAACCAATACTGGACCACCTTCTCCAATAATGACGGGAGTATACCCCATTTTCTCTAGTTCAGCTGTCGCTTCGGAGACATCTTTTTTAGTATAATCTCCTATCGTAGGTGCCTCAACAGGTTCTTCTCCAGTTGGTACGATATTCATATACTTTAAGCTACTCTCCATCACAGATTTAAATAACTTCGCAACCGGGTCAGAGCCGATTTCGCCTGGTTTTAATTTCGGTTGCTGAACAATAATATACGTAATTAACTGCGGATTTTCAGCAGGCGCCATGCCAATAAAAGAGTATAAGTAATTCGCGTTTCCAGATAAATAGCCACCCATTCCACTTGGAATTTCTGCTGTTCCCGTTTTGCCTGCCAACGTATAGCCATCCAATGCAAATCTTCTTCCTGTTCCTCCCTCAGCTGTGACTGTCGTTGCAAGGACTTCTCTCACTTGTTCAGCCGTTGCTTTTGAGATTGGACTTTCTTTCTCAACCGGTTTTTTGCTTTCAATGATTTCACCAGTATTAGGATTTTTAATTTCACTAATGACGTACGGCTTCATCATAACACCATCGTTTGCAATAGCGGTTGCGGCTTGAATCATTTGTATTGGCGTCACTGTTGACCCTTGTCCATAAGATGTGGTTAATCGTTCAGAGGGATAATTATCTAAAATAATACCTGTTGCCTCATTTGGTAAATCGATAGCCGTTTTCTCTCCAAAGCCAAATCTACTTATATAATCTATAAATGTTCGATCACCTAGTTTTTCAAGTAAGTACGCCATGGAAACGTTGGAAGACCGTTGGAATCCTTCCAAATAAGTAATCGTTCCCCATCCCGTTCTGTTGTGGTCACGAATCGTTCGATCATAAAGTGTATATTGACCCGATTTAAAATAAGCGTTCGGATTCCATTTATTTTCTTCAATGGCAGCTGCCAATGTAAATATCTTCAATGTAGAACCGGGTTCTATCGTATTCTCTACCGCTTCATTCAACCAATTTGATGTTAAGCCTTCCCGTGTAGTGGGATCAAATGCCGGTCTTTGACTCATTGCGACAATTGCACCGGTTTCAGGATCAGCCACAATCGCTAACATCTTTTTAGGCGCGTATTCCTCCTCTATTTCATACATTGCATCTTCTACAAAGTTTTGAATCGTTTTGTCGATGGTTAACTTAATGTCAAAACCATCTTGTGCGGCAACGACTGCCTTTTCTGATTTCGGCAATGTGAAGCCCCATTTATCTGTTTGAAATTCAACCTTTCCATTCGTACCGGTTAACTCTTTATCATAGGTAGCTTCAAGCCCCATTTTCCCTACTGTTTTAAATTGGTTATTTTCATCCAGTTCCTTTTGTGCAAAACCAATGAGATAGGAAGCAAATACACCATTCGGATAAAATCTTTTCTTTTCCTCTAAAAATAAAATACCAGGAAGCTTTTCATCTGTTTCGGCTAATTCTTCTTTTATCGCAAGAACAGTGTCATGACTAATCTCATTTCCTGCCTTACCAAATTCAACTTGCTTCCTTACATTCTTCTTAATATCTTCTTCGGTTCTTGTTAATCGTTCTACTAAATCAGCTTTATCCATCGGAATATACTTTGCTAAAATTTCCGCTGTTTTTTCAGGATCATCAACATGCCTGGTGACATTTTTATCGCTAAGTGTTTCATCCAATACTGCAACTAATCGATAACTAAGCGTATCGGAGGCAATTAACTCACCATTTCTATCAAGAATTCTTCCCCGGTCTGCAGTTAATACTGATTCTCGTGCATATTTCGCTTCAGCTAATGAGGCAAGCGCCTTCCCCTCAGCTTCCCCAGTTATTTGGATAAATAATAATCGGCCAAATAAAAGAAAAAAGAGCCCTCCATAAGCAATAAACATTAGAAAGGCTCCCCATTGGAATCGAAACTTCTTCATCGCCCAGGCACAACCTTCACGTTCTTCTCGTTCAGATTTAGTCCAAGTTCTCTCGCTTTCTCCCACACTCTCTCATGTGTAGATTGCTCTTTTACTTGGATGGACAATTGTGTATTCTGTTTTGATTGCTGTTCAATTTGAGTGCCAATCGTTTGCACTTCCCGATTTAAATCATTTAACTGGCCTTCCGTATGCAAAATTACAGATGAAAAGATAACGAGAAGAGAAGCGAATGCGACAAATAACACTTTTTCGCCGGGTGAAAATAACTTACGTGCACGCTTTTCCCCCTGTTGTCTCTCGGGTGTTACAGGCATTTCTTGTTCATGTACGTGTGTTGAGACGAACTTCCTTTGTTCTAACGCCATTCTTTAACTTCCCCCTTCATCTTTTCAGCAATTCTTAACTTCGCAGACCTTGCTCTTTTATTATTTTCTATTTCTTCTGCTGATGGAATCATTGGCTTACGAGTAATCAACTTTAAGATTGGTTCCATGCCTTCCGGGATGACAGGTAAATTCCTTGGTAAATCCGGTAACGATGAAGCCTCTTTAAATATTTCTTTACACAGCCTGTCCTCTAACGAATGAAAAGTAATAACACTTATCCTGCCACCTGGTTTCAATAAAGAGATTGCGTCGGTTAACGAGTCCTCCGCAGCACCAAGTTCATCGTTTACCGCAATCCGAACTGCTTGAAACACCCTTCTAGCCGGATGCCCGCCTGTTCTTCTCGTCGCGGCTGGAATGCCACTTTTCACAAGTTCTGCCAACTCAGCAGTCGTCTGAATAGGTGAATCTTTACGTGCAGCTTCAATCTTTCTAGCAATTCCCTTTGAAAAACGCTCTTCTCCATACCGATAAAAGATACGGACAAGGTCTTCATAAGACCAATGATTAATCACGTCATAAGCCGTTAAACTTGCTTCTCGATTCATCCGCATATCTAGCGGTGCATCATGATGATAACTAAATCCTCGTTCTGGTGTATCAAGTTGTGGAGATGAAACCCCTAAGTCGTACAAAATACCATCTACTTGTGTAATCCCAATTTTCATTAATTCATTTTTTAAATCCCTAAAATTCGCATGAATAAAAGTAATTTGCGATAGATGATTTTTTAATCTTTCTTTCGCTACTTCAATCGCTGTCGTGTCTTGGTCAAAACAAATCAGTCGACCTTTTTCAGAAAGTCTTTCAACAATTTCCTTACTATGTCCCGCACCACCAAGTGTACAGTCCACGTATATGCCGTCTTCTTTTATATTTAACCCGTCGACGGCTTCATCGAGCAATACTGTCGTGTGATTGAACATTTGAGTCCGCCTGCTTTCGTATATTTTTTAAAAATCAAAGTCGATAATATTTTCCGCAATATCGTTGAAAGATTCTTCGGACTCATCATAGTAATCATCCCATAAATGTTTCGCCCATATTTCAATACGGCCCGAAACCCCTATGACAACACAATCTTTTTCAACTTTTGCATAGTTTCGTAAAGATGCTGGAATATTGATGCGCCCTTGCTTGTCTAACTCCACTTCTGTCGCACCTGAAAAGAAAAAGCGAGTAAATGCACGTGCATCTTTCTTCGTAACTGGTAACGCTCTTAGCTTTTTCTCAAGAATTTTCCATTCATCCATCGGGTACCCGAAGAGACAGTTATCAAGGCCACGAGTCAATACAAAACTACCGCCTAAATGCTCCCTAAATTTTGAGGGAACAATTAAACGACCCTTCGTATCGACAGTATGTTGATATTCACCCATAAACATACTCTTCACCCCACTATGTAAAATAAATGTACCACATCCCCCCACATTCCTCCACCCAAAACCTAAAAATATTTATGAATATCTTTAAAATGTGCCTATCGACTTATTTACAGTCGGATTGGCTCCTCAATTTAAGGGATTTATACAGCTAACTGAGGCTAGACATAAAAAAACTCACCTTGCATTTTTCGCAAGATGAGCCTCTAGTTTTCATGATTATAAATATACTACATAATGGGATCCATCATTTTCAAAAGGGAGTGCCAGTAAATCTTTAATTAAAGAAGAACCATATTGATTCAAATATACATACGGATGATAAATTCGTTCCTGCAATTGACCATTTGGAAATAATTCTGACTCCATCTTATCAAATTTACGAATAGCAACTTCATGTTTTTCATAAAGTGTATCTTCATACTTGTGCTTTAAATAGTTGAATTGTTTTATATGGAACGACAAATTTTGTTGAAGCAATTGATTCATCATCTTTTCTTCTTGACCAAACCATTCACTTAAATGTTCGTACTTCATTGCTAAATCCTTTTCCAGCTTGTCGATTTCTTCTATAAAGTTATCATCACGCAGCTTATCAACATAGGCTTTCTTTTCGTTTGTAGCGGCCCCAGTCATGACTTCTTCTACAGTGAGCGATTTCTCCTTTAACACTTTCTCGGTTTGTCGAGACACTAGCGTAATGGACATCCGGGGAACAAATATCGGCATTTTTAGCCCTAAATGATGAAATGCATCTTTTAAAACTGCCCAATACGCTAATTCACCCGCTCCCCCTACAAATGCTAGTACAGGGAATACTAATTCTTGCATTAGCGGTCGGGAAGCGACATTGTTACTTAGCAATATCGGTTGTTTCTTCGCAATTTCAAGTATCTCCTCTTCAGTGAACTGAATACCGACACCTTCATTGACAAATTGACCATCTTTTCGACTAAGCAACATTCTTCCAGTTTCATGGACATAAAATAAATTCATCGCGTCTTCTTGCGCTTCAATCGGTACTCCAAATCCATCGAACTGCAATTGCTTCTCTATTTCTACAATAGATGACGCAATCTCTGCTGATGCTTGAATAAGTTTGCAAAAATATTCACTTTCTAATGCTCGTAATGGCTCGAACGCAGCATCTATAAATAACAATCCTTCTTCAGCAAAGAAACCGTTCATTAATCGGACAAAAAATCCAGTGAAAGTTGTTTCTTTGTCTATCGCATCTAACACCTCAGTTAAACATTCCTCTGTGTGGGATGTTTCGCCAAACTTCTCGAAAATCCCTTTTACAAAGACGGCCATTTTGTCACGATCAAACTGTGCGTCTGATGCCATTAATTTCATCACAAATTTATCTTGGATTTGTTCTTTCATCACTTGACCATTCACTTCAGAATAGACATGGTTAATTTCGTGTAAATCATGGTCTTCTCCCGCCACCCAAAATACAGGTATAACTGGGATACCAAGCGTTTCACGTTGTTCCCTAGCATGTAAAATCACCGTAATTGCTTTATGAACAGAATAGAGCGGACCAGTTAACACACCAGCCTGTTGTCCGCCAATGACCGTTAATGCATCGTCTTGCATAAGTTCTTCAATATGTTTGTTTGCGGCGGAGGATAATCCGAAAGGCGTCATAAATGTGCGAATGACATTTGCAAGCTCTTTACGTTGAAAACATCGCTTCTCAAGTTCTTTAATCCTTTGTCTATAAGAATCTTCATCATTTCCATAATCAAAATATTTATGTAAAAAAGCCTTATTATGTTGATATGCATGTAACACTTTATTTTGAATAGGCAATTCCATTTTTTCAAGTTTCATTTTCCAAGCCCCTTTACGTCAATCTCACTCTAAAGAGTATACCACTCAACACCATATCGTTGAAAAAAAACGCTTTGATGCGATCGGCTAGAGACAAGTTAGAACGAGGATGGCAGCCTTAGCGCGCCGCGTCTAAAAGGAATGCACTCCAAATCCGAGACATCATATCGTCGATGATTTTTGTCACATACCTAATTCGATTATGAAGTGTTTATCCTGATACGTTTTTAATAGTGCCACATTGGTAAAACGTTAAAACTTCTATGTATTCACAATCTGCTGTTATCAAATAGTAGTAACTATATTACGTTACATATTCGATTATCTTCAATACTAACCCAATCAGAATGAGTATCATGTAGGCCGCAATTAATAAAAGGAAATACAAACGCCATACCTTCCGAATAAGACGAATGATTTGAAAATCTTTTACGCGTCTTCGTTCAAATACCGCATATATAATGATTATAGATAGTGCGAGTATGACAATCGTATAACCGACGCCATCGCCAAATATCGTATGCGAAATCATATAGATAGAAAAAAATAAAAAAGGAGTCGTCAAATCTGCAATTTTTCTAATTGTAGGTGCACGTCCGATGCGTTGATATAAAAAAAGTAGACAAACACTTACGATAAACGGAAATACGACGATAACAGCAATTAAATTCGAAAAAAGTACACTAACCATTAGGAGCTACCTGCTCGTCAAAAGCGAATAATATACTTTCATACGTCTTTAGGAGAGGTAAATCACGCTGTGTAAGCTGTGCTTTCTGAATCGTCGCCGATACAATCGTTTCAATTTCCATAGGTCGTCTCGCTAATCGATCCGTTAACATAGATGAATGATTACGAGCAGTATTTCTGCACACCGATTCAACAGCAGAGAAGGGTAACTCCTTCCTCATTTCCGGAAAAGCCTTAATCAGTTCATCATAAAGCTCTTTCATCAACTGATGACCGTAAGGATTCGTAAGTAATTCTCCATTCGTTATCCCTAAAATGGTCGTAAGCGGATTAATTAAACAATTAATCAGCACTTTCCTCAATAAAATCTGTTCTCCATTTGCATGTCGAATAACAGGAAATCTATCATTATCGGCTTGCTCAATCATATTAAACTTACTTTTGTCACCGAACCCTTCGCCTATCGTTACTTTACCCACGCCGTTATGCTTCACTGTCCGGTGATCACTTTTGAACGCACCATGTTCAACTGTTGCAAATGCAACATGAGGGGATTCACTTTCTTCTACAAGATTAAAATGTCCAATCCCATTTTGGATGAATAATAGCGGTGTTTTTATTTCCTTTTCCCGTAGTTCATTTAATACCGCTTTTAAATCTGAATACTTTACAGCAATTAGTACTAATTTTGCAGTCGCAGCCTCCATCAATCCCGTAACGGCTTTTACTGCTACCACACTTTCCGTCCCATCTTCATTGATGCGACAGATCCCTTCGTTATTAATCCGTTCTTTCTGCTCATCACATCGAACGATCATCGTTACGTCCAAGCCCGATTCGGATAAATACGAACCCATTAACATTCCTATCGAGCCGGCTCCTACAACTGCAATATCCATTCACATTTCTCCTTCCTAAGTCATTAAAATTTACACCATATATTTCCACAATAATAGCCCGCACGAATGCGGGCTATGTCAATATTCATTATACAGGATAAACCGGATGTTTACGCGGAGGTTGTGGTAAATTTTTTGTGCTGTACAATTTGAGTCGATCCGCGAGCACATCTCTTAAGCTAGAAGGCGATACAATTTCATCAATAATTAACTCTGAAGCTAATTTATAAATATCGATTTCCTCTGTGTATTCTTTATGTTTCTCTTGTACAAATGCAAGTCTTTCCTTTGGATCCTCTATCGCTTCAATATGGTTCGAGTAGACTGCATTTACTGCCGCCTCCGGTCCCATAACCGCAATTTGTGCGGTTGGTAACGCAATACACACATCTGGTTCAAATGCAGGACCTGCCATTGCATAAAGACCTGCTCCATATGCTTTCCTAACAATTACGGAAATTTTAGGCACAGTAGCGGAACTCATAGCCATAATAAGTTTTGCACCATGGCGAATGATTCCCGCACGTTCTACGCTTGTCCCAATCATAAAACCTGGCACATCAGCAAGGAAAAGAATTGGAATCGAGAACGCATCACAAAGATTAATAAACTTTGTCGCTTTGTCCGCCGAGTCCACAAAGAGAACACCACCCTTTACTTTCGGTTGGTTCGCAATAATCCCTACAGGTTGCCCATCAATACGTGCAAGCCCTGTAATAATTTCCGGTGCAAACAGTTTTTTGATATCATAAAAACTTCCCTCATCAATTAACGCATCAATTGCTTCATACATATCAAATGGAGCGTTTTGATTTTCCGGAATGATTTCTTCTAACGTTCGGCCCGCTTTTGCCTCTATCGATTCTTTAACCGCTGGCTTTTCAGTATAATTCGCTGGAAAATACGTTAAATAACGACGCGCTTCCGAAATTGCTTCTTGTTCATTGGCAGCAAGGACATCCCCACAGCCACTTACTGAACAATGCATACGTGCCCCGCCCATTTGCTCTAACGTCACTTTTTCTCCAATTACTTTTTCCGCCATACGCGGAGAACCGAGATACATGGACGCATTTCCATCAACCATAATCACAATGTCACAAAACGCTGGGATATACGCACCACCCGCAGCTGATGGTCCGAATAAAATACAGATTTGCGGAATGAATCCCGATAACCTCACTTGGTTATGGAAGATTTTTCCAGCCCCTCGACGATTCGGAAACATATCTAACTGATCGGTAATACGTGCCCCCGCGGAGTCGACGAGATAAAGCATCGGTACTTGATTTTTCTCCGCTACTTCTTGAATCCGAATGATTTTCTCAACTGTTTTCGCACCCCATGAACCCGCCTTTACAGTTGAGTCATTCGCCATTACACAGACAGTTTGTCCATTCACTTTCCCCATCGCTGTCACAACACCATCTGCCGGTAAATCTCCTGCCTCATAATTCGCGAAGCGACCATCTTCCGTATACTCTCCGTTATCGAAAAGCAATTCTAATCGTTCTCTGACAAACAGCTTATTTTGCGCTTTTAAACGCTCATGATACTTAGGAGCTCCCCCCGCAAAAATTTCTTTAAGCTTGTCATCCAACTCTGTATTGTACGTCATTGTTTCTACCATTTCATTCCCTCCCATTGATGAATTCCCTTTGCCACTCAATTATTCAGTTATCGTAACAAGTGTGTCCCCTTCATTCACAAAATCTCCAACATTGGCATTAATCTCTGTGACCTTTCCAGCTACTTCAGCCTCAACCGGAATTTCCATTTTCATAGATTCAAGGACCATCACAACTTGTCCAACTTCAACATTATCTCCTACATTTACATTAACCGTAAAAACAGATCCCGCCATCGATGATTTTAATTGTGTCAATTTACTTTTTCCCCTTTCTGAGCTTCCAACCAATTCGCAATGATTGATGTTGTATACGCACCTTGAATAAACGATTCTTCATTTAGAATCTCAGAAAACAACGGTAGATTCGTTTTCAATCCTTCTATATTCAAAGTAGCTAAATAGGCTTTTGATTTTTCAATAGCTTCTTCTCTCGTCGCTGCATGCACAATCACTTTGGAAATTAACGGATCATAAAACGGCGTTACTTTTCCATTTTCCGCATATCCATTATCTATCCGAACATCATCGTCATTTCCAAGGTCTAATTTTGTAATTTCCCCTGGAGAAGGCATAAAGGTTATCGGATCTTCCGCATAAACACGGAATTCTAGTGCATGTCCACTCAACTCAATTTGCTGTTGATCGATAACAGGTAATTCATTTCCTCTAGCAACTTCAATTTGCCACTCTACAAGGTCATACCCCGTTACCTCTTCAGTAATCGGATGTTCGACTTGTAATCGAGTATTCATTTCAAGAAAATAAATTTGTTCATTCTCATCAACAATAAACTCGACCGTTCCAGCATTTTTATAATTCACTGCTTTTGCTGCATTCACCGCTGCTTCAAACAGTTGCGCTCTCGCCTCTTCAGATAAACTAGGCGACGGCGATTCTTCTATCACTTTTTGATTTCGTCTTTGGACGGAACAATTCCGCTCAAATAAGTGAACGATATTCCCATGATAATCTCCAAAAACTTGCACTTCAATATGTCTTGCATTTGAAATAAACTTCTCTAAAAAAACAGCATCACTACCAAAATACATTTTCGCTCGATTTTTCACCGAGTCAAACTGCTGACCGAGCGCTTGCTCATCCTCACAGCGAATCATACCTACGCCACCACCACCGGCACTCGCTTTTAACATAATCGGATAGCCAATTTCAGCTGCAATGCGTTTCGCTTCTTCCAAAGTAGAGACTCCTTCATCTGTTCCAGGGACAACTGGTACCGATGCTCGTTGCATTGTTTGACGAGCTTCTATTTTATCTCCCATTTTTTGAATCGTCGTCGCATCAGGACCGATAAAAGTAATTCCAGCCTTTTGAACCTGTTCAACAAATGTTGCATTTTCGGACAAAATCCCATATCCAGGGTGAATGGCATCTACGTTTTCGCGAATTGCAATTTCAATAATTTCTTGCCCTTTTAAATAAGATTGTTGGATTGGCGGCGGACCAATTAGAAATGCATGATCAGCTTCTTTCACAAACGGCATTTCAGCATCTGCCTCTGAATAAACCGCAACCGTTTCAATACCTAAGCGCTTACACGTTCTGATAACTCGACTTGCAATCTCCCCACGATTTGCAATGAGCACTTTTTTCATATTTAATCCCCCTAACGTAATGAAAGTGAATTTCTCGTCCCGTATTCTAGTTTACACGATAACGGAAAGCGTTTTCAACCTTTGTCTGAAAAAAACTACTTTTCCCACGTTTCACTCTACATGCATTAAGTCGCTTATCATGATTTGTTACTCTTCTGAAGGAAGCGAGCAACTGCCTCGTGGTGCGCATCACTTTCCCATAATATTGAACATTGCCTAACCTCTTCTAGCATTCGTTCTAGTAAAAAGTCCGCGGTCCATTTTCGTATTGCTACTTTTTTATAAGCCCTATGCACTGACGGATGGATGGTAGACATTTTTTCAAGAAATTGTTGTAACCCTTCTTCAGCACTTCCTTCAAATAACATGGTTGCCCATTCTATTTGAAGCATTTCCTCTGCACTATGTACTCTCGCTTCTGATAACAATTTAAATACGCGGTCATGTTTTCCATCTTTTTCGAACAGTAATGTTGCGCCACCCCATCCCGTTGTAATGGCTAACGTCCCTTGAATAAACCCAGCTTTCGCTTTACTTGAAACGACTCGATAGTCACAAGCCATCGCTAGTTCACAACCTCCACCTACAGCCGTACCATTCACAAGGGCAA
Source organism: Sporosarcina ureilytica (assembly GCF_001753205.1). Taxonomy (GTDB): domain Bacteria; phylum Bacillota; class Bacilli; order Bacillales_A; family Planococcaceae; genus Sporosarcina; species Sporosarcina ureilytica. The sequence continues at coordinate 2,620,459 of NZ_CP017560.1, forward strand.
TGACAGGCATTGGTAACGTCGCTAACCGAAATAATAAGTGAGCCATTCTACTTAACATCGGAAAAGCATCAGCCGCTGTCCATAAAGATTGATATTCAGACAAATCTCCTCCTGAACAAAAAGCTTCTTCACCCGCTCCAGTAATAACTACGTAAGCAATGTCTGGATTTTTCTCGACTTGTTCCAAGAAATCCTCCAAACCATCCGCAACTGCTGTATTTATTGCATTCCTTCTTTCTGGACGATTGATAATAAATTTCGCAATACCGTTATTAACTTCAATTTGATAAGCCATCATTCGCACCCCTCTGCTTATTCATTTCTATTGAAAAAAGGCTACCAAGAGCCATGGTCTCTAGGTAGCCTTTGAAAAGACAGACTTCAAATGATTGAAATGTCCTTCTTAAAGTTATTCAGCAAATTTAAATTATTCGCCTGCAACTTCTTTTCCTTTGTAGTGTCCGCATGATTTACAAATGCGGTGTGCTAATTTTAATTCGCCACAGTTATCACATGAAGTCATACCCGGTACTTGTAATTTCTTGTGAGTACGGCGTTGTTTTGTAACTGTTTTAGATGTTCTTCTTTTTGGTACAGCCATCTGGGGCACCTCCTTAAACGAACTCTTTATTCGTCTTTCTTATCAAAAAAATCTGCCAAACTTGCGAGCCTCGGGTCTACTTTCGGTTTACTCTCTTCTAGATGGGCACTATACGCCTCGTCAGTCGTATATGACCAACCCTTCCCGTCAACCTTCTTCATGTCTTCAGCCCGTTCGCTGTATACTTGAAGTGGGATTTCAAGGAGGATAAGTTCTTCGAAAATAGGGTTCAATTCTACAAAATCTCCTTCAACAGGATGAATTTCATCATCTGCCTGAAGTACATTTTCATCCCATCCGAAAGTTTCGGTTGATTGGATTGAAAACGGAAAATCTGCGTCTTCCCAAGTTCGCGCACATGGCAATACAAGCGTCCCTTCAAGTTGAAAGTTACATTCGACTTTTCCTTCACCGATTTTGCAACTTCCAGTTACATGAACAGGAGCAATAGCCCGTATTTCGGGGTTCCGTTTTATTACGGATTCAAGATTGACCATTTCGTCAAATGGCATATTCCCTTGCCTGTATCTTTGTAATTGATTGATAGACCATTTCACGTCGATCACCTCAAGACAACATTCTTGATTATATAATGGGCTGAAAAAGATGTCAAGATATTTTCTTGTCACTTCATCATTCCAATAGGTATAATAAATTCATTGTAGCAAAGGAGTGAGCATTTTGAAAGCAACAGGAATCGTTGTTGAATATAACCCATTCCATAATGGACATAAACTTCACGCGACAGAAGCCCGTAAGACAACAAATGCCCAAATAATTATTGCTGTGATGAGCGGTAATTTTCTACAAAGAGGGGAACCCGCTTTTGTAGACAAATGGGCACGAACCGAAATGGCATTACAAAATGGGATTGATATCGTTTTTGAACTTCCGTACGCCTTTGCAACAGCCCATGCACCGACCTTCGCTGAGGGAGCCATTAAGATTTTAGACGCAGCTTGCTGTGATTTCTACTGTTTCGGAAGTGAAGACGGGCATATTCAGCCATTTGAAAATAGTATGGCATTACTTGATAACCAGCATACACAGTACGAACGAAAAATTAAAGAAGCGGTTCAACATGGAATCAGTTATCCTCAGGCAGTAAATGCAGCCTATAAAGATACGGTTCAAACAGACAACACCAATCGACCTTATGTCGACTTATCTAAACCGAATAATATTTTAGGCTTTCATTATATGCAAGCTGCAAAACAAATAAATTCAAACATGCAAGCTGCAACAATCCAACGCATGGGTGCAGCTTATCACGACGAGGAATTGAAAGACCAAAGAATTGCCAGTGCAACTGGCATTCGAAAATCCTACTTTGAAACGAACACATTACACGACACTCAAAATTTTCTCCCAGGCAGCGTATACCAACTCCTGAAGGCTTGGCAGGGTGACCATTCGGCTTTTGGCAGTTGGAAGTCCTTCTATCCACTGTTACGCCTTATCATCTTACGTGATGGCCCTAAACGTCTCGCGCATGTCGCAGACGTCACAGAAGGCATTGAGAACCTTTTTTACCGTGCAGCTGTCAATCACGATACCTTTGACGGCTTTATGCATACAGTCAAATCCAAACGTTATACGTGGACGCGTATACAACGGATGCTCACACATATTTTCACAGGCTATTCGTATAATACTCGCTCAAAAATTAACACGCCTACCTACTTACGATTATTAGGCATGACACAAGCAGGACGTCTTTATTTAAATAAACAAAAAAAGAACTTTAAGCTTCCAATTGTCAGCAAGGTTTCTTCTTTTTCCGATCCTTCACTGGATATTGATATACACGCCGCCAATCTATACGCATTAGGACTAGGTAAATCAGAAATGAATGTAGATTATAAAAATATCCCAATCTTCATCCGCGAATCACAGTAACCAAAAAAGCTTGCAGGACCGACCTAATCGTGTCCTACAAGCTTTTCTTATACTTCCTGTTCTGCTAAATTTGTCTGCTCTGTCTTTGCAGACGGAATAATATTAAATACGATATTTAATGCAATTGCCGTTAAACTACCTGCTACAATTCCATTACTCGTAAACATCTGAAGACTCTTAGGTAAATTTGCAAATAACTCAGGTGCAACTGTTACGCCAAGTCCAATTCCAATAGAACAAGCAATAATCATCGGATTCTCTTGTGAAGATGTAAAAGTTTCACTCAACATTTTAATGCCCTGTGAAATAACCATCCCAAACATCGCAATCATTGCGCCACCTAGCACCGATGTCGGAATAATCGTCGTCAATGCCGCGATTTTCGGTACGAATCCCAACGTAATTAACATAATCCCTGTCACTAAAATAACTCTTCTTGACTTAACACCTGACATTTGAACAAGTCCTACGTTTTGAGAAAAGGTCGTATATGGAAACGCATTGAATATGCCGCCTAAGAGCACTGCAATTCCTTCAGCACGATACCCTTTTGCAAGGTCATCTTTTTTTAATTTGCGCTCACAAATATCACCTAATGCAAAATAAACACCGGTAGACTCTACTAAAGAAACGATAGCGACTAAAATCATTGTCAAAATAGCAGACCATTCAAAGGTAGGTAATCCAAAATAAAATGGCTTCACCATATGAAATACGGAAGCTTCATTAACAGGAGCAAAATCAACAATACCTAAAAACAATGCGGCAATAGAACCTGCGAGAAGTCCTAATAATATAGAAATTGCACGAACAAATCCGGTAGAAAATTTATATAAAAGGATAATAAAAAGCAATGTTCCGAATGCGAGTGAAATATTCGTCATTGAGCCAAAATTACTTGCCCCTAGGCCACCACCAGCATTATTAATCGCTACCGGAATTAACGTAATTCCGATAATCGTCACAACCGTACCTGTAACAACTGGCGGAAAAAATCGAACAAGCATCCCAAAGTATCGACTAATCCCGATGACAAAGAGACCAGACACAATGATCGCGCCATAAATGGCAGAAATACCAAACTCGCCTCCAATCGCGATCATTGGGCCTACAGCTGTAAATGTACAACCAAGAACAACTGGAAGCCCAATTCCGAAGAAACGGTTGTTCATAATTTGCAAAATCGTTGCAACGCCGCACATCAATATATCAATCGATACAAGATAAGTTAATTGTACTGAATTAAGCCCAATTGCTTCTCCAACGATTAATGGCACAATGACTGCGCCTGCATACATCGCTAAAACGTGTTGAATGCCTAGTGCTGTTGTTCTACCCGCATTTCTCATTTTGCATTTTCCTCCTCTTCTTGGAATGCAACTTCACCGTTTTCCAAAGAACGAACAATCGCGAGAGACTCTACGCGAATCCCTTTATCCCGAATTTCTGTACCGCCAGATTGGAATCCCTTTTCGATGACAATGCCTACACCAGCTAATTGCGCTTCAGCTTGTTCGATAATATCCACAAGTCCATGAACCGCTTGTCCATTCGCTAAAAAATCATCAATTAATAGAACAACATCTTCTTTTACTAAAAAGTCTTTTGAAACGGATATTTCATTTGTTTCTTTTTTCGTAAATGAATAGACACTTGATGAATACAACCTATCTGTCAAAGTGAGCGATTTTCTTTTACGTGCAAAAATCACAGGGACACCTAGATATAGACCAGCCATCATAGCGGGAGCAATCCCTGAGGATTCAATCGATAAAATCTTCGTTATATTTGAATTCCGAAATCGTTCTGCAAATTCCTTACCTATTTCTTGCATTAATTCCGGATCGATTTGATGATTAAGAAAAGAATCTACTTTTAATACAGTGTCTGATAGTACTTTACCTTCATGCATAATCTTGTTCTTCAATTGTTCCAAAATAAAATTCTCCCTTCAAATATGAAACGTACCTAGTCTAACTTTGTCATGTCCTCAGGCTTTGAAGCTGTTTCACATCTACAAAAACACAAAAAAACCCGAAGATCATGCATCCAATCATAACTTGAGTGGAGCAATGTTCTTCGAGCAACTAATCGAAAGAATTTGAAAAAGAGACGAATTTGCATATACAAAAAGGCTCTTTTCATTGCTACTCATAGTCGATTTGTTTAAGGCAAATCGGTAGAAACTTGCAGGCCATATTCCCGCGATTATATGAGTGAATGTCATTAGAATGTCCTAATTGTAACACGCCTTATTCGGATTTCAATAGGATTACAAAGTAAATAAAAATTCTTATTCTTCTCTAAATTGGTTGGTTATGCCTATTTCTCGATAGTGAATTTCTATTCGGTATTCGAACAAACTTGATGTCCACCTTAAGAAAACGCTTCCTAAATGAATTGTTAGCTGTTCGGTATACATCATAATTTTCAAAAGTCAAATTGGGCCATCGTTTCGACTAATCAAAAACGAGATGCGAATGTTCCACAAAAATACAACATCATTGTTCGCGTTATAAGTCGGATGATTTCGGTTGTAAATCATTTAAATAATTAAGCGCGTCATCGATGGTCTTCACTGGAACAATTTTCATTTTCGTTCTTATTGCTTTTGCGGTTTGTAAAGCCTCTTCATAGTTGGATTGAATACCGGGGTTCAATTGCCTAACTTCTTCTGGTATCTCATCATCAGGTGCAAAAAAGATTTCAATGCCATCTTTGTCAGCAGCCATCACTTTGAAGTCTGCACCGCCAATCCTTCCAACTGAACCATCCTCTAACATTTCCCCGGTTCCCGCGATGTGATAGCCTTTTGTAATATCTTCATCCACGAGTAACCGATTCAGTATTTCCAACGTAAACATTAACCCTGCTGAGGGTCCGCCAATATTGGAAGTATGGATTGTTACTTCGGGTTTTGTTGTCACAATCCGGTCTTCTTGAAATTGTATGCCAAGTCCTACACGTCCGTCACCGTTGGGGATTTCTTGTAATGCGACAACTACATCTAGCATTTCTTCATTTCGCTCGACTGTTAATTGTACTTCATCCCCAAGTTGCTTTTCGGAAATGTGCTCAACAAACTCACCTGAGGTCGACAGTTTAATCCCGTCAATTTCATGAATAATATCCCCAATTTCTAATATATTGGAAGATGCCCCTTTGGGTAGAACTTGCATGACGAAAACGCCGTTCAATTCAATATCGACTGGAATACCAGCTTTCCCAAACGCTACTGTAATTGCATTAAACTGCGAATCAGACATGAGCCTTTTTTGACGCAGATTATATTCGGCCTCATTTTCACCATGCCTTCTCACATTTTCTGCCTGCAATAACTTACGTTTATCCGAAAATCTGGAAAGTGCATAAGTAACGGGCGTCGTCTTAGACAGAGATATGGTCATTAAGCTGAATGTGCCCATATCCTCCTCATCTCCACCAACTACTTCCACAAGAGGCGCAAGGTCGTACGCGCCTCCCGGTTGAGTAATATAACTATCCATTGGATAAAAGAAGAGCCCTGCGAGAACGACTAAAATGATTGTTGCAATTCCTATTCTTTTCATTCTCATCTTGTTGCACCTCCATTTTAATAAATAGCATGTTCGTTTTTCACATCACATATATACTATTATCGTCATAAATCAAAAAGCGCAGATGTAACTTTCTTAAATTAAATCTCTATGTAAGAGGTAACTTTCCGCCAATATTATGACGTTAATTTCCCACAAACTCAAAGTATGTTCTTCGTAATTTTCCCAAAACTAATGAAAGGAGCAGAGTGCATGCAGAAGGATTTAAATCGTAGTATGCCGTCATTATATGATTAATATTGCCATCATATGGGGCCTTATCTTTCTATTCATTCTACAACCTGGCATCGCACATGAAGGAGCGGAAATCGGAGCGCGACTTTTTATAAGTGCATTACTCCCTTATTTGCTTCCCTATATTATTTTAACGCAGTGGTTATTAAAAACTTCCGCCGCAAACACCGATAAGGCTACTTGGAAAAGATATGTGAAAGCATATATTCTAGGTTCCTTTGGGGGATTCCCAGTCGGTGCGGTCACAGTTTCTGAAATGACAAAAAGAAATGAAATATCAACAAAACAAGGCGGACTTTTATTAGCAGCTTGCCATGCACCTGGTCCAATGTTCATTATAGGGTTTGTTGGTACCGAATTATTCGGTGATATTCGTAAAGGTTGGATGTTATTAATCGCTATTCATGTCGTCAACATATTATTTTTCTTGCTTATATCCCTTTTTTTAAACTCGAAAACAAAGTTGCCCAAGGCTAATCTTCCTCCCCCAACAAAAAGGAGTGGAATTCCACTTTTAGATGCAATAAAAGACAGTTCGAACGTCATTATTCTCGTTGCAACCACTGTCATTTTTTTCTCATCACTTGGTGCAGTTTTAGCAAATCTTGTTGCGACTACACTGGATTTCGATACAGGGATTACTCAAACCATTCTTTTATCAGTGTTTGAAATGACTGCAGGCGTCCAGGAGGCTACCGTCCATTTAAGCCATTTTACTTTATTCCCTTTGCTCATTGCCGCAATTATTTCTGTTAACGGTTTGAGTATCCATATGCAAGTGGCCGTTATCGCAAAGTCCACTAACCTTTCGTTACGCCCGTATATTCTGGGGCGATTATGGAGCATTCTTCTCGTACCCATTGTCTTTTATTTTTTATTGTAAAAAGTAGAAGGCTATCATTATATTTTTTTACATGATAGCCTTTTTCTTTATGGTTTAGAAATGATAATAACTTGGGCTGTAGATAATTACATAGCTGTCGCATCTAAGCCGGCACCTTACGCTTTTGTTAGTGCTGCTTTTCGAATTTTTCATTTAATGCGAGTTCTACTTCTTTAGGAACTAACTCCGAAATGTTTCCACCATATTTGGCAACTTCTTTAACAATGCTAGAACTTAGAAATGAATATTGGTTTTTTGTCATAATAAAAAATGTTTCAATATCTTCGTCGAGTACTCGGTTCATCGATGTGATTTGCATTTCATACTCAAAGTCAGTGACAGCCCGCAAACCTCTCACGACTGCTACCGCACCAACACTTTCTGCATAATTAATCATAAGTCCATTGGACGAGGCCACTTGGACATTCGGCAAGTTTGCAGTCGCTTTTTCAATTAACGTTACTCTCTCCTCTACCGTGAATAATGAATTTTTAGCAGAGTTATTCATAATGACAACATTTACCTTATCAAAAACTTTAGATGCCCTTGTAATAATATCCAAATGACCATTCGTAATCGGATCAAAACTCCCTGGAACAACAGCTAATTTAGACATTTTCAAACCTCATTTCCCATAAATTGTTAGCGCGATATTTCCATATGTATTTGTTTTTTTTAATTGGAATTCACCATAGCACGCTGATAATTTCACTGCTTTATCATGTTCACAAATAATAAGTGCTTGTGCGGAGAGAAGATCTAGGTCTACAGCTTCCTGTGCTAGATCATAGAACTTTTCTTGTGCATAAGGAGGATCAATAAATAAAAAATCGATTTTTTTATTTTGCTTACTTAGAAGTTTAAAAGCATTTCGGGCATCAGTTTTTTGAATATGGACTTTCTGTTCATATTGACATTTCTCACTATTTGAACGAATGATTTCGCAAGCCGCTCGATTTTTCTCAAAAATAAACGCCTCGTCTGCCCCCCTAGACAGCGCTTCTAGTGACAGTGCACCACTTCCTCCAAATAACTCTACAACAACCCCCCCATCAAAAAAAGGCCCGATTATATTGAACATAGATTCTTTTACTTTATCTGAAGTCGGACGAGTATTTTCGCCCTTTAAAGATTTTAAAGGTAACCCCCTGCGTTCTCCTGCTATGATTCTCATTCAACTCTCTCCTTCACTTAAGTATTGCGATTGGCGTAATTTCAATAACCTTTGATGTTTTCTCAATTTCAAGTTGGAATATCCTTATCATGGCAGTCTCTACAAAATAAAACTCATCTTCTATCCGTTCAAATGGCATAGATGCAGTAGCGTATCTTTTTTGATTATAAACATAAAAATGTTCTCGCATCGGAAAGCGGTACTTTCTCGAAGCATTTTCGATGTATAGAGAGTGATCATTCACAGTAACTGTATAACCTAGTCTTTTCATCACTTCCGAAATTGGATAATACACTTGACTATTCATGACAATCGCATGCTTCTCTAACTTCCCCGTTCCTGAAACAACAATATCTTGAGGACTTTCCAGTATAAAGGGGTATGGTTGCCCATCAAGTTGACTATTTTTCGTGAAAAAAGATGTCCGGTATCCTGTTACTTGTTCAAAAACTTGGTTTAACACACCCGCATTTAATACTTGGCCACGTCTTGCTTTAATTTCAACTGTGAGTTTTTCTATTTCCGCCGAAGTTAGCTGACTCTGTAAAACCTTATAGGCATTGCGAGATGACTCAGCGCCCATTTCCTCATTTAAAATAAAGGAGGCTGCAATTTCTACAGCAAATGTATCTTCGGAAGATGTTATATACAGTTTATCAATTTGATTTAAAATATATTGGTGTAAGGCTATATTCATTTGTTTGTTTTCGGTGATAATAAAGCGATTTGAAGTGATTCGTTCATGTCCTTCATTTAAAATAATCGTTGAATGCGGAGCTCCTATTATGTTCATCAGGTTTTCATTTTTTTGAATTCCTTCTGGATGTTCCAACATATTCGAACCATACATCGTTACACGATCACTTGAATAAACAATATTTTGTCTTTTCTCCTGCCAGTATATATCGGTTACTGCACCTTCTCCAGTAAATAGCGTATAATCGATAAGGTCTAATCGCTTATTTCCCACTTCTCGTAAACCAGTTACCCACATGCCACCCCTATTCATTTCATCGGTAAGATGAATAACGGTGGTATTTGGATTTGCATTATGTAATGTAGCAAAAACTGATATAAACAAATTCCCCTTGACTGTAGAATCGTTTTTAGGCATCACATACGAAATAGATTGTCTCGTTTCCTCGCCTTCGGTAAAAGCGGTTACATGCTCATCCAGTCGGAAACAAGTATCCTCCCCTTCTACATGACATGTACGATACTCACTCTCTACCGGCCAAACAATTTCCAGACGATTTTGTGGTAAGTTACTAAAGTGATGGCGAATGATTAATTCATCATGTCTATTAATAATTTCAATTTCCTGATCGTATGTAAATTGATTGCCATTGCCGTTAGTAGTTGAATCGTTTGCTTCTTGATAATGCACATAGAGTAGAAGTGCGTTAATCAACAAGAGCAATACGAGTGCTGTTGTCATTTTTTTCAAGTACACACCTCCACCTATGCCCACTTCCAACTCGTTTCAAATAAAGTTTTCATTATTTATGTAATAAGGAAAGTTCATCGGCTTTTTTATGACTATCCAAACTAGCCTAACCAATCCCCGTTCTTTAAAGACCGGCTTTATAATCATATTCCTTCGCTTTATCTGGTTTAGCATTTTCATAAGTTGTCTTTAAAAAAGGGCGATAAGAAGGTACGACTCTTTTTACCGATGAAAGTTGCCTCACTTTTTTCATAACAGTTTCAACGTCTTCCTGATTACAATAAAGGACTACATATTTCATTTTTCTTGATATATAATGGACATGTCCATATTTTCTAAGTGACTTTGCTTGTCTTAAATTATGCAAATAAATAATTATTCCTTGTCGACTAATCATCTTTTTTCCCTCTTTTCCTACACACTACAATACCATATGTCTGAAAAGAGCTGCAACTACAATAAAAAACTATACATGGCATTTCATTGTTATGAATAAACTTTACTCGAACGATTTATTCATCAATGATCATCGAGGATTATCAATAATCATCGATAATCCCAGATAATCCCAGATGATCACGGTTAACAAAGGAGGAACTATCTTGAGAAGAAAAATAAATGTCGCTCTGACCGTTGGAGCTGCGGGCATTGCTGCCTGGGCTACTTCTAAAGTTGTAACTAAGTCAATCCCTCGCACCGAAAAGAAGGCATTACAATTTGAAAAACCAATCGTCTTAGCTAACCGTGGTGGCCTACTAGAAGCGCCTGAACATACGAACGCAGCTTTTACGCATGCAGCCTCGCTTGGCGTCCATGGTTTTGCAGTTGATATCCGTTTAACAAAAGATGAGCAGATTGTCGTATTTCATGATGAATATGTGAATCGAACTACAAATTTCGAAGGGAAATTAGCAGATTATACGTTGAGCGAATTAAAAGAAGCCGACGCTGGCTATCACTTTGAAGATAAACTCGGAGAATGTTCTTATAGAGGGAAAGGTGAAACAGTCTTATCTCTTAAAGAGCTACTAGAGCAATTTCCCCACCTGTTTATTTGTATTAACATTCAAGAAACGCCTGATACATATGAGGGAAGCTTAATTCCTTCAAAGTTATGGTATCTTATCGAAGAATTGGGTGCCGAAGACCGCCTTGCTGTTACAAGCGCTTATGATGAGCAAGTTGATCGATTTAATTTGTATGCACAAAACCGGATTGCTATCGGAGCGGGAAATCGTGAAATCAAAAAAGCCTATACTACTTACACAAGCCAATTCGGACATCTTTACCAACCAAATACTGATTTGTTTTGTTGTCCCCAAAAGATGGGGGTATTCTCAATCGGGAGAGTTGGATTTATCAATTTCTTATCGAAATTAAATATTCCTATCTATTTTAAAGGTGTCGATAAACCTGATAATATTACATCTCTTATCAATGCAGGCGCTGCTGGCTTTATTACTGACCAACCATCCGTCATTATGAAAACAATCCAAACTCACGTAGTGGAATAATTAAAAAATGCCGGACTTACGAAAATGTAAGTTCAGCATTTTTAGTTAAGCCGAGCAAGAACAGCCTCCACCAGTACCGCAGCCGCCTCCGCAAGATGAACCTGTAAAGAAACCATTTCCTGTCGGCACTTTTACTGATTCCGAAACCGTCTTTCCAATAATCATTCCGATTTCATCGAATAGTTGTTGCACATCGTTTTCTGCAAGACGAAGCGCAGCTACTTGTTCATTTAAGTCCAACTCTCTTTTACGCAATCGGATATCTTTCATCACAGTTTGATAATCTGGATGGTACCGCCCAAACCGTTGCACCTCTTCGTAACGTTCTTTTAGTCTGGTAAATTCTTTTATCGATTTTACAAGAACATCATTCGAATAAACAGCTTCCCGGGCTTTATTATATTCTTCAACGACCTCAGACGAAGCCATGATTTTAATAAGTTCTTCCGCATGTTCGATGATGGTTAGCCATTCATCAGTGATTAGCATTAGATACATCCCCTCCACTCTCCCTTAATCATAACAGATTAATTTGAGTTCGTGAATGGACAAGGCTTAATTATATATTCGCCAATAAGGCCTGCTCTGCTATTTCAACGTCAGAAAATGGGAGTATTTCCTCCCCAATATGTTGGGTTTTTTCATGTCCTTTCCCTGCAATTAAAACGATATCCCCCGCTGACGCATTGGCAATTGCACGTTGAATCGCTTTAGCTCTATCGATTTCTACTTGGACATTGGGACTTTCCGAGACAAATCCTGCTGTAATATCTTGAATAATGGCTAAGGGATTTTCATTTCTTGGATTATCAGAAGTTACCAAGACAGTAGAAGAATAGAATGCCGCGATTTCCCCCATCTCTTTTCTTTTTCCTTTATCTCGATTCCCGCCACAGCCAAAAACAGTAATAATCCTCTCTCGACATTCTTTTGCGAGTGATTGTAATACAATTTTTAATGCATCAGGCGTATGCGCATAGTCGATAATAACTGTTACGCCATTACGCTCTATCCTTTGCATTCGGCCCTCAGGTAATGATAATAAACGTGTATTAGTTAAAATATCCTTCAATGGAAAAGAGAGGATGTGCAAGGCGCTTATTGCTGCTAATGCATTCATTTGATTAAACATTTCAAAAACCGGGAGTGTTAATTCATAGTCATAAGAAGATATTTTTACTTGATAAGCTCCGTTTTCATTGATTAGTCGGATGTCTGCCGTCTCTCCCGTGCCGAAAAAAGTAATCGGTTTCGTAGCATTTTTTATCATGTCAATACATGCATCATCATCACGATTCACAACAAGATGTTTTGCCATGTGAACTAGCTTTTGCTTTGCTTGAATATATGCTTCTTTACTTCCGTGTTCATCATAATGGTCAGCACCTACATTTAGTAAAATACCAATATCAATCTCACAATCCTCCAACCGATTGGTGGATAGTCCGAGCGAAGAAGCTTCCATGACGATATGCGTAATACCCTTTTCCTCACAATCTCGTAGTAACGGATGAAGATACTCCGCAGGTAACGTGGTCATTGATGGAATATCGTAGGTAGCCCGCACGCCATCAATAAATACGCCTAACGTTCCAATAACAGCCGCACGCACCCCTAAACCACTTAATAGTTGACCAATAAAACGGCTTACCGTCGTCTTGCCATTTGTTCCTGTTACTGCAATTATTGTTAACCGTTCTGACGGATTCCCGGATAATCTTGCACTCGCATGCGATAAAAACTTTCTGCAATCCGGAACGATGATCAACGGAGTATCACAAGATATATCAATGGATAGCGGCCTATCAAGTACAATTGCCGCTGCTCCCAGCCGAATTGCCTCTTCTATATATGAAATCCCGTCCACTTTCTCTCCTTTCCTTGCGATAAATAGGAACCCAGGTTTGACAGCTTTAGAGTTTTCGGTAACGCCCACCACTGGAACACTATATTTTGCACCAGTAAACGTACACGGCCAGTCTTTTAATAACTCTTGTAAAAGTAGCACTCGACTCCCCTTCCCGAACATTTTGTCATGAAGCGAATATATTATTGAGAAAGAATCGATTAAAGCTTTAGTTGAGAAATTGAATAAGAATTGATTTAACACCTATTCAGTTCCGACAAGATGAATTCCTTCTGAATTGAAGTTTCAATTTATCGTATGAAAATGATGTTTCGAATGACACGAAGAAAGTTGGGGGACTTTTATGATTGTGCAAAAATTTGGCGGAATCGCCATGCAAAATGAAGAAATGAGAAACTTCTGTATGAACCACATACAAGATGGCATTAAACAGTATAAAAAAATCGCCGTCGTCGTATCTGCAATTGGTCGATTAGGGGACCCATATGCAACGGACAGCCTAATTAATCTTTCCGAAGCCTTTGCATCGGATTACGTCGCTCGAGACCTTGTAGCGTCCTGTGGTGAACTTATAGCATCTGCTGTCCTGTCAGCCGAATTGCATCAGTTCGGGGTATCCAATACAGTTCTCCACGGCAAACAAACAGGGATATTAACAACAGGCAATTTTGGTGACGCTTCTATTGATTCCATTGACACATCCATCATTCTTAAATCCTTTGAACAAGTTGATTGTGTAATCATTCCAGGTTTCCAAGGAATGGATAAGTCAGGACACGTGATGACTTTAGGGAGGGGAGGAAGTGATTTAACAGCGGTTGCACTGGCTGATTCTCTCAACGCTTCTCACGTAGAATTTTTTAAAGATGTTCCCGGGGTATTAACAGGAGACCCTGACTTTGTTTCGGACTATGATAAATACGACTTTCTAAGTTTCGACGAATTTCTTAATCTACTTAATGGCGAAAATACAATCATTCAAAAAAGGGCAGCAGTACTTGCGAAGGAAAAAGCGATTCCATTATACGTTAGAGGAATCGCTAGTACAGAAACAGGGACTTGGATTGCAACATAAAATTTTTCAATTCGTAAACAGTTATCTTTGTCGCTTACTATCAACAGTTGATTTGATGAATGTTTGAGTGAAATAATTATTATACGCGCCAGTTCCTAAATGAGTGAAGTCTTTATCTAACATTACTTTTCGGTGATCTGTTGAGTTCATCCAACCGTGCACCGCTTCTATTGCATCGACGTAATCGAATGCGGTGTTTTCACCTGCTTTTTTATGTTCAATAGAGGCATTCTTCAGTCGACTGGACAAATTCTCTTCTTTATTCATGTCTTCTTGCAAGTTATTTTCCAATGCAAGAAACTCACTATGTTTATGCGCAAAGCTGCTTAAGAAATAATCGCCTTGTAATTCCGATACTCGATGTTTCACTCGCTGTATATTGGTTAACTCAAAGATTTGCCGCTCAATTGTCCTATCTACTTCAATTTGTAATGTAGAGGACGGGGGTTTGGAAATAAGCAATTCACCCATATACGTCATTTCATATGGTTGATGAAGCACTAATGTAGCAGGATCAATAAATCGTACACCTGCAAGTCCATTACTCTCTTTATCAATATACAGCTGTGCAAATAAATCCTTATAAATAATTAAAGGGCGGCTATGTAGATCTTCGCTATTTAACGAAAACGTATAAATATTATCTGCAACATTCACATCTACTTCGGAGCCTACAATTGTAAAACGATAAATATCACTTATATTTTGACCGATCTCAAATGGTGCAACATTCGAAGTCTCATCGGCTGTATAAAGCTGATTAACAATTCCATCGCGTGTAACACCAACCATGAGTCTTTGGTCTTTCTCATATATCCACCAATCATAATGATAATTAGATGGTTCGATACGCTTCGGCTTACCCAACACTTCAATTAAAGTGTCTACAGGCTCTCCAACATAAATAGAGATACCTTCCTCTGGACGGGCTGACTGTGGAATCGCTGAGCCTACCCCTTTATTCTCAACTGGTACCGCAGTCCCTTGCTTAACGGGTGCCTCTAGCGGTTCATTTTCTTTTACGCGCTCTCCCGTAATATAGAAAACGAGAAGAACAGCAATTAGTAGGATAGCTATTCTAAATATATTTTTCAACCAAATCCCTGCTTTCAACTAAATTTAAACAATCGTTCTATGTATCCTACAATTTTGTTAGTTTTTCTCCAGTAAAATGATATCTTTAAATAATGCCATCATCTATTCCCATCGACACAATGTTGTCATTGCAACTATCATGAAATTGTTCTATTATGGATAGGTATAGTGTATTTTCTGGATAATCGATAAAAGGAGGATTCAATCTATGTATATTGAAAATACTGGCATTGAAAATATCGTTTCGGATTTATTCATACTTGACGAAATTATGCTACAACACGATTTAATTCGTGGTGGACAATGGGACTACGAGCGCGTTACATATGATAAAAAGTATACGCTTAAAGAAGGTACTTTTTACTTACGCGTTTTCGGCTTCGCAACAGAAGGCGATGTCGACGCACGTGACGCAATTATCCAACTTAAAAAACCTGTGATTGGGAAGCACTACTACCCATTTGGCGTAGAATATGGTGAAGACGAACATTTCCCTAAAAGCCTAATCAAAGATTGTGAAACAACACTTAAGAAAGTTTTAGTTGCATTAGAAAAACATAATTTAAAGACAGTTTAATTTTTCGATAACCGAAGAACCTCAAGTTCTTCGGTTTTTTAGTAAATAAAAGTGTATCCTCATACATACTTAAAAATATCTATTCAAATCTAAATAATTGGTTATAATTAAGGTAACAAGAATTACTGGAGGAATGGTCATTGTCCAAATGGTTTACTAAACGTAATTTCATCATATTACTAAGTGTTATATTCATTATACTAATTTTCCTATATATTATCCCAGTTTCCTTACCAATTATTTTTGCGCTTCTTACAGCATTACTAATCGATCCCCTTGTTAGACTCGTAGAAAAGCAATTTAAATGGAATCGTAAACCAGCTGTTATCTCAGTTTTCATCTTTATTTTAGCAATTATCTCTTCGCTATTATATTATACTGTTACTCGTCTTATAGGAAAGATAATCGACTTTACGCACGCAGCTCCTGGTCATTTCAATACATTATCCGGCTTTTGGATTGATATGCAAAATAAACTATTCCAATATACAGCGGGCATGCCAACAGAAGTTATTGAATCCATACAGGAATCGTTCAAAAATATATTTGACTCGATAAGAATAGCCATCCTTGAATTGTTGAGCTATGATAAAATTACTTCACTCCTAACTGACGTGCCTAACTTTCTTGTTAGTTTAATCGTCTTCATAATTGCACTGTTTCTTTTTATGCTAGAATTACCAGAACTTAAGAAATTATTATTTAAGTATCTCACAAAATCTACAGAAAAAAAAGTACGATTTATGGTGACAAAACTAAATTCAATTCTATTTGGATTTGTGAAAGCGCAATTTCTTGTGAGTCTAATTATTTTCGCTGTTACACTTGTTGGACTCTTATTAATAAAACCTAAATACGCCATCATTATGTCCGTCATCATTTGGATCATTGATCTTATCCCTATATTGGGGTCAATCATTATTCTCGCGCCATGGGCATTATATTATTTCATAAGTGGCGATGTGGGAACAGGAACCCAACTAACAATTCTAGCAATTATTCTTCTTGTGATTCGTCGAACAGTCGAACCAAAAGTAATGGGGTCCCAAATTGGTCTAAAACCATTACCAACCCTAATTGCAATGTTCATCGGCTTAAAACTTATGGGCTTTCTTGGTTTCTTTATTGGTCCGCTTGTTGTTATTTTATTTACTACAGCACGCGAAGCAAACATCATTCGCGTTAATTTCAAAATTTAATAGGGACAATCGCTTTATAAGACTAAAAAGTAGAGGAATTCTCCCTCTACTTTTTATTTATTCCTATTTTTAACTGTTTGCTCGTAATTCTTGATGTTTTAATAACTCTTGTCTCGTAATTTCATCAGCATTATTACGTTCTTCATTTGCCCACGTAAAGAAGATTTTCCCGATAACAAATATATAAATCATTTCCTGTGCAACCTTCATTAAAATACCACCAAGCTGTTGGTCATATAAAGAAGACATACTTGTAAACATTTCAGGTCCGGAGATTCCAAGACCAGATAGTCCCGCTAGCGTTCCAGGCGGTACACAGAGTGCCATGGCTTGCAACCATGCATCTCCGTTTGTATATGTATCGTACACAGCTACGTCCGCAAAAATGATTAATGTACAAGCAGGTGTGATTAGGATAGCACTTAATACAACGTATCCAATTTTCTTTAAACCGTGTAATTTTGGTTGTCCTTCCAGTGTATTCACAAGTGGCCACCATAGAAATATCGCCGACATGAAAATAGTAGCAGTAAACATTCCATGCAAAATTAAGTTTAACTTAACATTGTCAAGTATTAACGGGTAATGATAAGCTGAAAATAAAAAACTAAACATAAATAAACTAATAAGCGGCTTTGTGAAGAGGCCAAAGAGTACATCGATAATCTTCACTTCCAATAACCTTGCCCATACCCAATTTGGTATCCCCATAATCAATAACGGCGCAACACCTAATAATAGAAACGCCATTTGAGTCATGTGTACGGAGAATAAGATATGCCCCAACAAATCGACCGGAGAACCTTTTAAAATATAAAGAAGTATCATTCCACTTAAAAAAAAGATTACTTGCTTACGCGTTAAAGCGGTGGAATTTTCAAACTTATGACGCCATTTAACTGTGATTAAAAAATAAATCAGTACTACCACCACTAATGACAAGAAATACCACGGACTCCATAATGCACGAAATCCAAATATACTTAAAGGCATTCACCAACACTCCTTTATAACAGTCTCTGTTCATATTATAAAGCAATACAAACCTATAACTCAATGGATGAACTATGACAAATTCAATGAATAATAAAAACTCGTACAGAAGTAGATTCTGTACGAGTTTTTTATGCGACCTATTTAACTATACAGTTTATACGTATAGTGGGTTCCACCAAACGATTGTAACGAATGTAAGAACGATTAAGAATGCTAGTAATGCTCCAGTAAACATGAACATTTCTGGTATTCCGTGCCCTTTTTCATTCATGTGCATAAAGTAGTAAAGTTGTAATCCGACTTGCACAGCAGCAAACAACAGAATGACTGGAATTACATAGAACTTAGAGAACCCGATTACATCCGCATTTGAAGCTAGTACGATCGAAAATGAAGTGAGTGTCAAGAATATCATCATTGAGAACATAATAACTTGAGCACGCATTCCTTTTCTAGCGCGAATTCTTGAAATTTCTACTTCACTTGGTGTTTTTTCATAAATTTCGATGTCCGCCATATTAACCTACCACTCCCATCAAATAGACTGCAGTGAAGATAAATACCCAGATGACGTCAATGAAATGCCAGTATAGTGAAAATGTATAATATTTTGTTGCGTTATACAAGTTCAATCCACGCTTTGCATTTCTGAAAATGAGTAACGTAATCCAAACGAGTCCAATTGCTACGTGGAAACCATGCGTCCCTACAAGTGTATAGAAAGATGAACTAAACGCACTATTCCCGTAAGTGAAACCTAGTTGTACGTAGTGAGTGAACTCATACACTTCAAGCATCAAGAAACCAAGACCTAGAAATGCTGTAATTCCTAGCCAGAGTTGCATCTTCCTGAAGTTGTAATTTCTCAGATGATACATTGCATAAACACTTGTTAATGAAGATGTTAATAATAGCATCGTCATAACAAATACAAGCGGTAATTCATAAAGCTCTTGTGTCGAAAACTCGAGACCAGCTGGCCCTTTGTTTTTTAATGCTAAGTATGTTGCAAATAGCGTAGCAAACAAAATTACTTCTCCGCCAAGGAAAAGCCAGAAACCAACAAATTTATTTTTCGCCTCAAATGTAGCTGTTTCCGGGTTATCAGGCCAAGTCTCAGGGGTGAATTTCTTATTCAAATCCATTATTTTTGACCCCCTTCACGCTTCATATCCCTTAAGATTTCTTCTTTAGGAACATAGTATCCTAAATCATCTTTTACAGAACGAATTGACATTGTAACAAAAGTCCAGAACAGACCGAACACTAGAAGTGATAGTCCCCAAGACGTTTCCAAACGGAACATTGCTCCGAATCCTGCCATAAATAATCCAAATGACATTAAGAACGGAATAATTGAACCATGTGGCATATGAATATCTTGTAGCGGAACTGCCGGTGTAACACCTGATTTGTTACCTTCTGACTTTTCAATCCATACAGTATCCAATCCACGCACAAGTGGTGTTTGTGGGAAGTTATAGTAAACCGGTGGTGATTGAGTTGCCCACTCAAGTGTACGACCATCGCCCCACGGGTCATTTCCGACACGCTCATTCTTAACTGTTGTGATGATAATGTTGATCACAAGAACAATTACACCAACCGACATAAAGAATGCACCAACTGTACTAATATAGTTTGCTGCATTCCAACCCTGTCCATCCATGTACGTAAATACGCGTCGTGGCATTCCCCAGAATCCTAACCAGTGTTGGATAAGGAATGTCATATGGAATCCGATAAAGAATGTCCAGAATGTTAACTTTCCAAGACCTTCGCTCAACATTGTACCGAACATTTTCGGCCACCAGTAGTGAGTAGCAGCTAAAATACCGAGTACGACACCACCAACAATTACATAGTGGAAGTGAGCGACGATGAAGTATGAGTCATGCAATTGGTAATCAAGTGGTGCTGCACCTTGCATAATTCCTGTTACTCCACCCATTACGAATGATGGGATAAATGCGATTGCATAGAGCATTGGTACTGTAACTTTAATGCTACCGCCCCACATCGTCAGTAACCAGTTAAAAATCTTCACACCCGTAGGTACGGCAATTGCCATCGTCGCAACTGCGAAAATTGCGTTTGCTGTTGACCCTAAACCAACCGTGAACATGTGGTGAGCCCAAACCATAAATCCTAAGAAACCAATAAGTACTGTTGCAAAAACCATTGAAGTATATCCGAACAAACGCTTTCTCGCAAATGTTGGGAATATTTCAGAGAAAATACCGAAAGCCGGTAAGATTAAAATATAAACTTCAGGGTGACCAAATATCCAGAAAATATGCTCCCAAATAATTGTGTTTCCACCCATTGTATGGTCGAAGAAATTACCACCAAATAGTCTATCGAATGTTAAGAAGAACAACCCAATTGTAAGTGGTGGGAATGCGAATAAAATCATTGCCGATGCGATAAACGTAGTCCATGTGAATAGTGGCATACGCATATACGTCATTCCCGGTGCACGCATGTTAATGATCGTTACAAGGAAGTTAATCCCCGACATTAACGTACCTCCACCTGCAATTTGTAAACCGATAGAGTAAAAGTCAACACCATGTCCTTCAGACGTGATTGCTAATGATGTATAAGAAGTCCAACCAGCATCAGGTGCTTGCCCCATAAACCATGAAATGTTTAAGAACAATCCACCGAAGATAAACATCCATAACCCTAGTGAGTTAATGAATGGAAACGCTACGTCACGTGCACCGATTTGCAGTGGCATAATCGCGTTCATAAAACCGAATAATATAGGCATGGCTGCAAGGAAAATCATCGTCGTTCCATGCATCGTAATTAACTGGTTAAATAACCCAGCACTAATCAGGTCGCTATTTGGGTGAAGAAGTTGAATACGAATAAGTACTGCTTCAATTCCACCGAGTACGAAGAAGAATCCTCCACCTAGCAAATAAAGGATACCTATCTTCTTATGGTCAACTGTCGTCAACCAGTCCCATAGCCAGGCGCCAAAGCCTTTCTTTTGAGCAACTGAACTCACTTGTTTTACCTCCTCTACAATTTCAAGTTACATTACTTTTCTACTGATAATCCCATTAGGTAGCCTGCTAATGCATCCAATTCTGCATCTGATAAATGGTCGAATGCCGGCATCGTATTACCTGGTTTGTATTTCTGCGGATCTTTAATCCATTCTTTCAGTGATTTTTCATCGTGGTCCATGAAACCTGCAACGCGGTTACGATCACCAAATGTTGTTAAGTTTGGCCCAACAGCACCTGAATGCTCAACCCCCAAGTAAGCTGGATCGCCAACGCCACTTACTGCGTGACATGAAATACAACTTTCCGCAAAGAGTGCTTCTCCTTGGTCTGCAGATGCCTTATCTGCTGTAGCACCTTCTGTCGCTTGCATTGCAAGAACCCAATCATCAAACTCAGCACGTGTTAATGTTTTAACTTTAAAGTCCATCAAAGCGTGTGATGGTCCGCAAAGCTCAGCACATTTCCCGAAGAAAACGCCTTCTTCAAGATCGCGTGAATCCTTTTCAAAAATCAAGTAAAACTTGTTAACGTTTTCAACGTTGTTATCAAGCTTACCGCCGACTGCCGGAATCCAAAATGAGTGTTTTACGTCCGCAGCGATTAGGTTGAAGTATACTTTTTCATCCATTGGAACAACTAACTCTTGCGCTGTAGTAACACCTAATTCTGGATAGTCAAACTCCCACCAGTATAGTTTCGCCGTTACATCAACGACCAAATTTTCAGCATTGCCATCATCATCTACTGCACCCATTGCAGAAACATTACCTAACTTATAAGTATAGTAAACTGTTGGCACTGCTAGCAAAAGAACTAAAAGAATTGGAATAACTGTCCAAACAAGCTCTAACACGTTACTTCCTTCAACTTGCTCAGGAACATGATCTTCACCAAGCTTCGAACGTCTGAAGCGGAGTAGAGCTATTACGTAGATAATTACAACTACTAGTATTACGAATAACATAATTCCCGAAGATAATAGCAACAAGTTAAACTGGTCTTTCGCAACTTCACCTGCTGGAAGAAGTGTAGAGATTTCCTCCTGACCGCAACCTGCAAGGAAAATAGTAAGCGCTGTTAGTAATGTAAATAGTCGCCACTTTTTAAGTCCTTTCATCATCGCCTAATCATACCTCTCTTTCAATTAATATCTTGATAAGTGCAGGGATAAATTACCCCTATTTATATGAATTCCTATTTAAAAGAAAGAATTCCAATGAGATAGCGTTAAACAAATAACGAGAATATAATAATTGATACAAACAAGATTGTCATATAGTTAAGTGAGTAAACAAACATTCCTGTCGCCCACTTCAAATCATCCTTCGCTTTAAATCCTCTGATTGCAAAGTAAGCCCAACCAATATTTAATATCGTAGCGAGTATCATAAACACAATTCCTAAATCAGCTAATAATAATGGTAACGGAAATAAGAGAAGCACCCAGCCTAACATCGAAACTTTCGTTCTAGTAAACCCTTTTACAACTGGTAGCATCGGTATATTCGCCGCGCGATACTCTTCTGTACGTCTCATTGCAAGTGCATAAAAATGAGGCGGTTGCCAAATAAACATTATCAAAAACAATGCCCATGCCCCTGCCCCGAGTGTCGGCTCAACTGCTGCCCAACCTATTAAGGGAGGAATTGCACCAGAAATACTTCCAACAACTGTATTACTCACATGTTTTCTTTTAGACCACATTGAATAGAGTACTACATAGCTGAATACCCCGGCAAGTCCCCAAAGCCCGGCAGTTGTAGATGCAGAGAATAATAATAACTCTCCGATGGCAATGAATGTAAGCGCAAGTGCCAACACAGCCGAAGCGTTGAATCGTCCAGTCACTGTCGGTCTAGATTTTGTTCTCGACATAATTGGATCAATATCGCGGTCTATTAGATTGTTCAATGCGGCGGACCCTGCAATGATTAAGCCCGAGCCCCCTAGCGCAAATAAAAGTAAATCTAAGTTTGCTAGAAACTTTAATGGACTTAATTGCATCGCGAGAAAAAAACCAGTGAAAACAGTAATCATATTCGAATTAACTATACCAATCTTAATTAGTGCTAAGAAATCTTGAAATACTGTTGTCGTTTTTTCCGCGGCCGCAGAATCAACCGTTGCCGATATTATACGACCGTTTGACATATTCCCCCACCTTTCGTCTTTTTTCAAATTAACTTCTTATATACTTCACTATATCGAAAATTAGAGAAAATTTCTATACTAAAACAAAAAATCTCAAGGAACTGCGCTTTTCATCGACATAATTGTCACAATCCATACTCTATAATAAAGCATTTCTACTAATCAATTGTGAAGTTGAGAGGTCTATTTGATGAACTTTTTGTGAAAATGATGTTGTACCTAATGTTTACGGTCTGTATCCGTTGTCATTTCGCCCTTCTTTCGTTATCATCATAGCTAGAGGAGTATTCATATTAAATTAACATCATTACTAAAGTAGGTGTCATTTTTTGAGATATCATAATTTTTTAAAGTGGTTTGCCGTCTCTTCAACCATTGGGATGCTGTTCATTTTACTTGGCGGTGCACTAGTTACAAAGACTGATAGCGGAATGGGATGCGGACGCCATTGGCCAGGCTGTAATGGGCAACTTATTCCAGATGTCATTACTGCAGAAGTTCTTATCGAATTTTCTCATCGCATTGTCACTGGTGTCGTTGGCATTCTAATTGTTATTTTGGCGGTTTGGTCATGGAGAGCACTCGGTCATGTACGTGAAACTAAATTTCTAGCTTTCATGGCCATATTTTTTCTAGTTTTACAAGCACTAATCGGAGCTGCCCAAGTTTTGTGGGGCCAAGGCGACTTTATTTTAGCCCTTCACTTTGGAATCTCACTGATTTCTTTTGCCTCTGTGTTATTACTAACTTTAATCGTTTTTGAAGTTGACAAAAAATACGATACACAAAACATTCGAGTTGGGAAACATCTAAAATGGCATACAATTGGCGTTACTATCTATTCTTACATAGTCGTTTATACAGGAGCACTTGTCCGTCATACAAACTCTGAACTCGTCTGTCTAGATTGGCCTTTTTGTGATAACTCAGCTATTGGATTCCCTACCCGTTTCCATGAATGGGTTCAAATGGGTCACCGTTTTGCAGCTGCACTCATTTTCATCTGGATTTTGTACATAATGGTACATGTAGTGCGGCATTATAAAGGCCAACCTGTCTTTTATTGGGGATGGATTATTTCCTTTATACTCGTCCTTGCCCAAGTGATTACAGGTGCAACCGCCATTTTCACTCAGTTAAACTTGTATATCGCATTGCTCCACTCGTTATTTATTTCACTCTTATTCGGGCTATTAACCTACATGATACTGCTCGTGTTTAGAAGTAAACGTTCTTCCTAAATAATAAGGCCACCTTCACTATAAGGTGGCCTTATTTAATTTTATTGTTTTCTCGATATATTTTCTGACTTTTTCCTTCCTTGCTCTCTATCCCCTAATATTTTGGTTCTATGTCAAATGTTGGGGTGATGTGTTTTGCACGTCACCCTATTTTTATGATTTATTCTTTGACAAGTTGATTTCCGCTCCAGGTGGACGCGTTCGGCGGGGCGTGCGGTGAGCCGCTTCCTTCGCTTCGCTCCGTCCAGGGTCTCACCTGTCACGCTTCTCCCGCCCGAGTCGCCACCTTACACTCCAATCAACAGATAACCTTCTTTTATACTTTGTTCATCATCCTACTAAATGAGTGCCAATTGTTTTATATTTGATGTTTAATAAAACCTTTGCTCTCGCATGATCAAAACGTCTAAAACCATATGCGTTCCTCTTCATTACTTTTGTTTTATTATTAATTCCTTCTAAAAATCCGTTGGAGTAATTAAAGGCGAAACTATTTAAAATTTCAGGTTGCCAGTTCTTCAATGTGCGAATCGCTTTCAAGAAAGCGGGAATATTCGCGTCTTCTACCTTACGGTAAAAGGCTTTCAATCTTCTTTTGATTTCTGGCATATCATCTGATTTCTTCGCCCAATCAAACCACTCACAGTATGCTTCTTTCAGTTCATAAGCTTTCTTTAACTCATTAGAAAATCCTGTATAACGATCCAAATAGAAACGATTCTTTTCAGTTAACTGATCACTTCTTTTATACAATACAAATCGCATTCGCTTACACTTCTTTCGGTCATATGCATGCCAATCCTTTTGTACTTTTCGACGTACTTCATCAATCGCCCAATAAATATAACGACAGAAGTGAAATCGATCCGCTACGATGACAGGCCGTCCCAGTGCTTGATTGACTGCTGCTTTAAAACTTGGATTCATATCCATCACGACGAGTTCTACTCGTGATCCATATTTATAAAGATATTCCTTAATCGTATCTTTTCTTCGATTAGGTAAAATATCAATCGGTTCATGTGTATCGGCATCCGCAATGACTAATTGAAACTTGCCAGCGTCTGTATCACCTTTATATTCATCAATTGCGATTCTTTTAGGAAGTTGAGTTTTCATCGTTAAATATTCTTTGCCGCTTTTCTTAAAACGTCTCATAATTGTAGCGCTTGATGTCCCCAGGCTTTCTGCAGCTTCCTTAAAAGTCTTTGCTTTAAAAGAACGTATTTGGGCCACTTGATTCCATTCTTTTGAATAACGTTGGTATTTGTCGACAAAGGATGTGTCCTCTGAAAATCTTTTACCGCAGCCACACGCATAGCGACGACGTCGATAGAATAAAACTGTTAAACGCTCGAAAAGTTTTAAATGATTAATTTTTCTTATGCGATAATCATGAACCTTTTCGGTATAGGCATGACAAGATGGGCACTTATGAGCTTTTATGGGTAAAGATACATAGAGTGCTACTCTTTCACCAACTTCTTCTATTTTCTCAATGATTACTTCTTTTAATCCTGGGATTTTCATGTTAAAATTCATTTGCACGGGTCACCTATCCTTTACTTTTTTCTAGTCAATTAAAGTATAAAAGAATTAGGTGATCTCGTGCATATTTTTTTGCTGAATTGTTTTGAAACCCCAACATATATAATAGAACCAATATTTTTACTTAAATCATAAAAGCACTCAGAATTCGACCTAGCCGAAATTCTGAGTGCTTTTTATTAGTTAATTAGTCCGCCATTTCAATAAGAAGATCGCCTGTAGCAATCGATTCTCCAGCGGTTACATATATTGCCTTTACTGTACCGTCATACGGTGCTTGAATTGTGGTTTCCATCTTCATCGCTTCAGTTATGAGTAAGTGGTCGCCTCTTTTCACTTTCGCCCCTTCAGATACAGCAACTTGTAAAACAGTTCCTGGCATTGTTGCGCCAATATGCGCTTGATTTGAAGGATCAGCTGTCGTCTTTCTGATGACATCAGATTCCACATTGACATCTTCGATAATGACTTCACGTGGTTGACCGTTCAATTCGAAATAAATGACCCTTGTTGCATCGGATTGCGGCTCACTAATAGAAACAAGTTTAACAATTAAAGTCTTTCCTTTTTCAATTTCGACTTCAATTTCTTCGCCTAGACGCATACCATATAAAAATTCTGGTGTATCGATAACCGATACATCACCAAATTCTTGATGCATTTGTAAATATTCTCCGTACACTTTCGGATAGATTGCATAGGACAATACTTCCTGCCTTGTCGCAGGTCGATTCAGCTTTTTAGTTAAATCAGTTTGCAATTCATCAAAATCAACATCTTCAAGTAATTCGCCAGGACGAATTGTAATCGCTTCTTTATCTTTCAAGACAACTGCTTGTAATTCTTTAGGGAATCCACCATGTGGTTGTCCGATATAGCCAGCGAAAAACTCTATCACTGAGTCAGGGAAGTCAATAGACATTCCACGTTCAATTACTGAATGTTCATTAAGATCGTTTTGAACCATGAATAACGCCATATCTCCTACGACTTTTGATGAAGGTGTTACTTTTACAACATCACCGAACAATAGATTGACTCGGGAATACATTTCTTTAACTTCTTCCCAACGCTCTCCTAATCCAACTGCTCTTGCCTGTTGTTGTAAGTTTGAATATTGCCCCCCCGGCATTTCATGAACATAAATTTCAGAATGCGGACTCATCATACCGCTTTCGAAGTGCTGGTAATATTTCCGAACATCTTCCCAGTAGTGAGATAAGCTTTCTAAGCCATTTACATCTGCACGAACTTGACGCTCGTTTCCTTGCATTGCATAGTATAAAGAACTTGCCGAAGGTTGTGATGTAAGCCCTGCCATTGAACCAAGTGCAGTATCTACAATATCAACTCCTGCATCAATTGCACGCGCATACGTATAGATTCCGTTGCCACTTGTATCATGTGTATGGAGATGAATTGGTAAATCTGTTGTTTCCTTTAATTCTGAAATGAGGCGATATGCCGCTTCCGGCTTCAATAATCCAGCCATGTCTTTAATAGCCAAAATATTCGCGCCTGCCGATTCTAAGTTTTTCGCCATTTCTTTATAATATTGAACCGTATATTTATCACGCTTATCATCTAATATATCACCTGCGTAACAAATCGCCGCTTCCGCAACTTTCCCTGCTTCACGCGTTGCATCAATCGCCACTTCCATACCTTTGATCCAGTTTAAACTATCAAATATACGGAATACGTCGATTCCGGCTTCAGCTGAATTTTTAACAAACTCGCGGATGACATTGTCTGGATAGTTTGTATATCCAACCGCATTTGCCCCACGGAATAACATTTGGAACAATACATTAGGAATTTGTTCACGTAATTTAATGAGACGATCCCATGGATTTTCCTTTAAGAAACGATAAGCTACATCAAATGTCGCCCCGCCCCACATTTCCATTGAGAATAAATTATGCATGATTCTAGCTGTTTCAGGTGCAATTTCCAACATGTCTGCTGTACGCATTCTTGTTGCTAATAGGGATTGGTGGGCATCCCTAAATGTCGTATCAGTGATTAGAACATCATTTTGTTCTTTAATCCAGTTCACTAATCCCTCTGGGCCTTGCGCGTCTAATATTTGCTTCGTTCCGCTTAATGGCGCCGTCGATAAGTCGATTGCAGGCTTACGGGCATCTTGATAAACCGGCTTAGACTGCTTGTCAATTCCCGGAAAACCATTGACAGTTACGTTCCCAATATAATTTAAAATCTTTGTACCTCTATCTAACCGAGTTGGAAATTCAAATAATTCTGGTGCAGTGTCAATAAAGCTTGTGTCATAGTCGCCAATAAGGAAACTCTTATGTTTCACCACATTTCCAAGGAATGGAATGTTCGTTTTAATTCCTCGTATTCTGAACTCTTGTAAGTTACGGTCCATTTTAGCTGCCGCTTCTTTGAAAGTCATTCCCCAAGTGGATACTTTTACAAGTAGCGAATCGTAATGAGGTGTAATAACAGCACCTTGGAAACCATTTCCCGCATCTAACCGAACACCAAACCCTCCACCAGAACGATATACCATTAGTTTTCCTGTATCTGGCATAAAATCATTCAATGGATCTTCGGTTGTCACTCGAGACTGAATTGCGTAACCAAATAATGGAACGTCTTCTTGTTTAGGAATCTGAACAGTGTCGCCATGAAGGTCTTTCCCATCCGCAATATGTATTTGGGAATGCACGATATCAATACCTGTCACCATTTCTGTGATTGTATGCTCAACCTGAATGCGTGGATTTACCTCAATAAAGTAAAACGACCCATCTGCGACAAGAAATTCAACCGTTCCCGCGTTTACATAACCGATTTTTTCCATCAATTGCACAGCTGCATTACAAATTTCAACACGAAGATTGTCATCTAATGAAATTGAAGGTGCAGTTTCAACTACCTTTTGATGACGGCGCTGGATAGAGCAATCCCTTTCAAATAAATGGACAACATTCCCGTGGGTGTCTCCTAGTATCTGAACTTCTATATGCTTTGGCTTATCGATAAACTTTTCAACATACATTTCATCTGATCCAAATGCTGCTTTCGCCTCTGATTTTGCCCGGTCATATGCTTGTTTAACTTCTTCTGCAGAATGAATAATTCTCATCCCACGTCCGCCGCCGCCCAAGGAAGCCTTCACCATGATTGGGTAACCGCTCGATTCACCGAATGCTAATACATCTTCATATGAAGATACAGGACCGTCACTTCCTGGAATAACGGGTAAACCAGCTGCAATCGCTTGTTCACGTGCCTTTACTTTATCACCAAACATTTCAAGATGTGTCGATGTCGGGCCAATGAAAATAATTCCTTCTTCTTCAAGCCTTCTTGCAAATTCGGCATTTTCCGCTAAAAATCCATATCCTGGGTGAATCGCATTTGCACCGCTATTCTTCGCGATTTCAATAATTCCTTCGATGTCTAAATATGCATCAATTGGATTCTTACCTTTACCTACGAGGTAAGATTCATCCGCCTTATATCGATGGAACGAGCCACTATCCTCTGTCGAATAAATACCGACTGTTGAGATTTCTAATTCAGTACATGCTCTAAATATACGAATCGCAATTTCTCCACGATTCGCAACGAGTAATTTAGTGATTCTTTCCATCTAATTCACTTTCCCTTCTACTTCATTTTCTTGTTCTCATATTTAACAAACATCGAAACATTCATCAAAATTCCCACGGCGGCTGACATTAAAATCACCGAAGTTCCTCCATAACTTATAAAAGGGAGGGGTACACCGGTTAGCGGGATAATACCTGTTAATCCGCCTAAGTTAACAAACGTCTGAATACCTATCATACTGCCTATGCCTGCAGCGAGCATTCGAGCATGAGGATCTCTTGCTCTTAGTGCGATACTTAATGCGCGTAAAACGATAAACCCTAATCCGCCAATCACAATCGCCACACCTAGAACGCCTAATTCTTCTGATATGACAGCCATTATCACATCAGTATGCGGTTCGGGTAAATACCCCATTTTTTGAATAGAGTTTCCAAGACCATGTCCTTTTACGCCACCAGATCCAATCGCAATATAACCATTTGCAATTTGAAAACCCGATCCTTGAATATAATCAAATGGATTTAAATAAGATAATAACCTACCTTTTCGACTGCCTGTCATAATGTCATCCCATTTAAAATATAGAAGGAGTGACACCAATAATAAGCATACAGAAATAATACCACTTAACTTCAAAAAAGTATTCTTATTTAATCCGCTTGCAGCAATGACAGAAAATGCCCCGACAATGATAATGAAGGACGTACCAATATCCGTTTCTAACATAATCGAACCAATTGCAATGACTAGAATTCCAACAGGTGGCATAATTGACTGGTTGATGCTGTCGATTGTACCTCGCTCATATTTTTTGGCAAAAACACTAGCAAAATAAACGAGAATAATAATTTTTGCAAGCTCTGATGGTTGAAAATTGACACCAGCAAGATTAATCCAACTTTGTGCACCTAGCTGTTCTCTACCGTATCCAAATACATGTACAAGTCCCAGAAGTATTAGCATGCCGATGACGGAAGCAATCATTAATTTCTTTCTCTTATAATTTTTGTACGGAAAAAAAGCTGCAACGAAAAAGGCAGGAAATGCAATCGCTAAGTTCATGATTTGCTTTCGAAAGAAATGATCAGGTTCAAAGTCATAATACCCTACTGCCCAGACGAGACTCGAACTATAAATCATGACTAGTCCGAATAAACACAAAACTAAGTAGGTGAAAAAGAGTGGAAAATCAAAATTTCTCACAAATTGTTTTACATAATTACGCATAATATAACCCTCTTTTTCCTAATCGATTCCATTCCGATTTTTTCCTTAATCATTTAACGCTTTGTTTCAACATTTTAACGAATTGCAGAATTACGTGACAAAACATTCCCTAGAAATGCTAGTAATACAGTTAACGACCAAAGATACTTAAACAAAAAACTCAAACCCTGTAGTTAAGTTTGAGTCTTCTGCTTATTCCTTCGTATATAAGTCGTGTAAGACTGTCATTTCTTTCTCAAGCGAAGAAAGGATTTCATTCCCTTGCTTTCGTTCTATTAGACCAAGCTTCACAGCAAAATCAATTTCCCGTGCCAGTCCAAACATTTGGGTGTCTAACACCTCTTCGTATAATGGACATTGAGGCATCGTCAAATGATCCATCTGTACTTTAATTAGTTGCGCGATTTTATCGGCATCTATTTGCAGTTGCTTCATGGCCTTTTCCTGATATGTTTCTTGTAATTCAATATCCATGAGGACGCCCCCATCAAGCTATTATTTCTTCTGTTGACTATTAATAAATTGTAGCTTTCACATCCGAAAATTGCAAGTGTTTCCTTTTTTAATTCACTGATTTGACACGCTTACCCTTTTCACATATTCAAGAAAAAGGTATACTGACAGTAGCTCGTTATTTATGTAGGGGGATGCAATAATGAAAACAGTCATTCAAATTACAGGAAACGTTCTTCATTCTATTACACTAGACCCAGGAATATGGATCTTTGACGATCGTCGCATTGACTTAGATTCTTTTTTCACCAAAGATTATATTGAGAAAGATGAACTCGAGGAATATAAAAGAGCAATTGGAAAGCATTGGTCTCGCGAAATTATGGAAGGAGCTACCTTCCCTCCAACATTAGAAACAGAAAGACAATTTGAAGAGTCAAAAGATATTACAGGTACGTATGGGATTTATTTACATCACTTTTTAAAAAATGCGGAACCAAATGAAGCAGCAACTACAATTACATTTAAAACTGAAACAAATAAAGATTTCTCATTTCCAATTCAAATGGTAGATGATTTCATTTTAAAATACAGCATTGACGGGAAGCCGATTCGCGAGGACGGTCCAGTACACGTTCTTCTAAAAGATGGTTCAAATAAAGATGAGCCAATTAAAAACGTTATCGAAGTAAATATTGCTTAATTTAGGAGGTGCTTAGATATGCGCGTTAAATGTGTTATTTGCGATGAAATCGGCCAACTTCCTGATCACGATGCACTCGCAAAAAAATTGCGGAATCGACCTATTCATACATTTATGTGCGCCGACTGTAACAAAAGAATTGAACAGAAAACTTTAGCACGGGTAGCGACTGGTAATTTCATTTTTCGTCGTAGCTCGCATCCAATAGAAAAAAACTTTTAACTTTCTATAATTTAAAAGGCGTTCGAGTAACTCGAACGCCTTTTTCATTGCGATTAAATTAAGCAATTGAATCTGTCTCTTCACCCTTATATTCATTCATCCGACGTACCCGATAAATGATTAAGATGAGCGCTGCAACAATTAACCCTTCGACAATAGGTAAGAAAAATGCAAGGAATGTCAATACGAGACATCCTAAAAACAGGAATGTATAGATTATTACACTTTGGTAAATTTTCAACTTCTTTGCGAAGCCTAATTTATAGACTAATGCAGACATTAAGAAAACAACTGCAAATAGTACATATCCAGCTATCGTATAATCCATGTCACCAGTTACAGTAGGAGACCCTAATATTTCATAAATGAATCGTGAAATCCCCGACATTCGTCCAAATACAAACTCAGTTTCTTGAGGATTCATTTAACTCATTCCTTTCATCGTCATGACAAAAGTCATTCTTTATTTTTTGCTGCTCTTTTCGTTGCACGATCACGTTCGCTTTTTCCAAGAATCTTCTTACGTAAACGAATAGACTCTGGTGTTACTTCACAGTATTCGTCATCGTTTAAGTATTCAAGTGATTCTTCAAGTGTCATGATTTTCGGCTTTTTAATAGTGACAGTTTGGTCTTTTGTTGCTGATCGAATATTAGTCATTTGTTTTGCTCTTGTCAAATTCACTGTTAGATCATTATCCCGACTATTTTCTCCAACAATCATACCCTCGTATACTTCTGTACCTGGCTCAACAAAAATCGTCCCACGTTCTTCTACATGCAAAATACCATAAGGTGTTGCCTTGCCATTCTCCATCGACACAAGCACACCATGTGTACGTCCTCCGACATTTCCTGTCACCATTGGTTGATAACTTTCAAAAGTATGATTCAAAATACCATACCCTCTTGTCAACGTTAGGAATTCAGTCGTATAGCCAATTAATCCACGAGCAGGAACGTTAAACACTAAACGAACAGTTCCTGTACCGTTATTTACCATATCAATCATTTCGCCTTTTCGTTGACCGATTGATTCAATTACGGATCCTGTATGTTCTTCAGGTACTTCGATTTGAACTCTTTCTATCGGCTCACATTTCACACCATCGATTTCTCGCACAACGACTTGAGGTTTCGAAACTTGCAATTCAAATCCTTCTCGTCGCATATTTTCAATTAAAATGGATAAATGTAATTCTCCCCGACCCGATACGATCCACGAATCCGCTCCCGACGACTCTACACGTAGTGAGACATCTGTTTGAAGCTGCTGGTTTAAACGTTCTTCAATTTTACTTGAAGTCACCCATTTACCTTCACGACCCGCGAATGGGCTGTTATTTACCAAAAACTGCATTTGTAAAGTCGGTTCATCAATATGAAGCGTTGGCAGTGCTTCAGGATGTTCAACCGGACAAATTGTATCGCTAACATCAATACCTTCAATGCCTGAGACCGCTACTAAATCCCCTGCATATGCTTCTTGAATTTCTACGCGTTTCAACCCAAGAAAGCCTGATAATTTCGTAATACGGAAATTTTTAATCGCCCCGTCACGTTTAATTACAGATACTTGTTGTCCAACTTTTATCGTCCCACGGAATACTCGTCCAATTCCAATTCGACCAACATAATCGCTATAATCTAAGAGCGATACTTGGAATTGCAACGGCTCATCATGATTATTAATTGGTGCAGGAATATTTTCTAAAATGGCATCATAAAGAACCTCTAAAGTGTCTTCTTGTTCAGCAGGATCTGGTGATAAACTTGCAGTACCATTGAATCCTGAAGCATAAATGACAGGAAACTCAAGTTGCTCATCATTTGCATCAAGTTCAATAAACAACTCTAATACTTCATCTACCACTTCTTCAGGTCTTGCAAATTCACGATCGATTTTATTCACAACGACGATTGGTTTTAGGTTTTGCTCTAATGCTTTTTTCAAAACAAAGCGAGTTTGCGGCATACAACCTTCGTAAGAATCTACAACTAAAATAACTCCGTCAACCATTTTTAGAATCCGTTCAACTTCCCCACCAAAATCCGCGTGACCTGGCGTATCAAGGATGTTAATTTTTGTATCTTTGTATTCAATTGCAGTGTTTTTTGCTAAAATAGTTATTCCACGTTCACGTTCGATATCATCCGAATCCATTGCACGATCTTCGACTTGTTCATTTGTACGGAATATACCGGACTGCTTTAACAACTGATCGACAAGTGTCGTTTTTCCGTGATCGACGTGGGCAATAATTGCGATATTTCTTAAATCAGTACGTTCTGTTGTCATGATTTCACTCCATTAATCTTTTTAAGTATGCGTAACTGTGTTATTATAGCATATGAAACAATAATTTAGAATTTATCAGAATAGACGGAGGGTTTTGATTGAAAGATATAAAATGGGTTTTCGTGCTATACTCAATTGCAGCCGTTTTAGCCATGTGTTCAATTGGTGTCTCTGTAGCGCTTAGCAGTCTCTTCGGCATTATCCTATCCATCGTTGCATTAATTTTCATTATGGGATATGGGTTTAAAACGAAAAAGAAAATGCGTGAATTGGGTACCCTTTGACATACACTTTCTAGTGTGGTGATTCGTTGAATAAAGATACATATTCCCTGCCGAAAATCCGTAATGATTTTCGGCTATTTTTATCTTTTCCTCTGTATATACTTCATTAACAATTCATCATGCAAACCTGCTCGTGCGACAATAAATGGCTCTGGACCAAGTAAGGAAGGCGTTTCTCCTTCTAGATTCGTCGAAATCGCACCAACCTCTTGTGCAATGACCATGCCGCCCGCAATATCCCAAGGCGATAGCCGCATGGATACGTATGCACCTAATTTACCAGATGATACATATGCAAGTTCAAGCGCCGCCGAACCATAGGAACGCGTTCCACGACAATCCTGGATTAAGCCAAGCAACTTTTCATGATCAATATAACGATTTG
The DNA here is from genome assembly GCF_001753205.1 of Sporosarcina ureilytica. Classification (GTDB taxonomy): domain Bacteria; phylum Bacillota; class Bacilli; order Bacillales_A; family Planococcaceae; genus Sporosarcina; species Sporosarcina ureilytica. The sequence continues at coordinate 2,655,739 of NZ_CP017560.1, forward strand.
GTACCACCCATCTTGCATTAATTCCGATGATTGATTCTTCTATAGACGCTACCCCCAATTTAGGTAGCCGCTCATCATTCACATAAGCGCCTTCCCCTCTTTTAGCGGTATATAATTCATCTCTTAACACATCGTAAATATAGCCAAGTATTCCAACGCCATCTTGATAAATGCCTAATGAAATTGCAAAGTTACGTTTTTGGTGTACAAAATTCATCGTTCCATCAATCGGATCAACTATCCAGATCGTCCCATTTAACGATTTAATCTCATCCCCAAATCCTTCTTCCCCCAATATTTTATGGCCAGGAAATGACGTCTGAATCTGTTCGATAAAAAACTGCTCAATCTCTCGATCGATATTTGTCACTAAATCATTTGCATTTGATTTCGAGTCAATATGTATGTGATCAAAAAATGACAACCTAATCTTATGTCCAGCTTCTTTTATTAAAGATTTTGCGTAACGATCAATTAATCCCCAGTCCAATTCATTTCAGCCCTTCCCTATTGCTCCTTTTATAAGTATAGCAAAAAAGACACTCGTTTACACCGTTCTCAATTCGAGATTGTGCAACCGAATGTCTTTTTTTTTTGAAACCATTACGCAAAACCATTTAAAGTTTCTAGCTCACGATGGATTTCGGCTAGCCTTTTTTTACTTTTCCGCTCTTCCATTTCATCTTTTCGCTGAATTGCATCGAACAAAGTCGCCAGTTCATAATCAAGTTCAAGTTGGAGTACTTTCACATATTCTTTTTCAACATCCGCTTTTCGTATCACATGCACGACTTGTTTCATTAAAAACACCCCTTCTAAATTTGATGTGTTTCACTATTCCGTCTATTATCATTAAGATATGCAGTTCAAGGAATATATTCTAGTCTTACGCCTTGTAAAATTTATTATTCCCAAGTTTCTGTTATGATAAACGTAAATTATTTAAAGGAGATAGGAAGTATGAATTCGAATCACTATTTTTGGACGGCAGATGATTTTGATGTATTTACCATAGATGGTCTCGCGAATAGAATGGGAGCTTTGCAAACGCTTGTTCAACCAAAGTTCGAAATACTCGGACGGCATTTTGCAGATCGACTATCCGCGCGTGGGCGTGATGAATTTTTCCCACATGTTGCAAAACATGCACGTAGAACCGTCAATCCCCCTACAGATAGCTGGGTCGCAATCGCACCTTCTAAAAGAGGTTATAAAGCTTTGCCTCATTTTCAAATTGGACTTTGGAATACACATCTCTTTATTATTATCGCTGTCATTTATGAAAATCCAGATAAAAAAGGCATCGCTGAAAGACTTGAGCTTAATACCAATAAACTTCTAGCTTTGCCAGATACATTTATCGTTTCCGGCGATCATATGAAACCCGATGCTCAGTACATAAGCCAAGAAAATCTTGAAAAATTATTAACAAGACTTCAATCAGTAAAGAAAGCTGAATTCTTAGTTGGCCGTCACTTAACTAAAGAAGATGCAACCAAAATGAGCGAAAAACAATTTATAACATTCGCCAAAGAAACCGTTGAGCGACTTCTTCCCATATACGATGTCATCATTGGATAAATGTAGTCGACTAAATGATTTATTTTTAATTTATTGTTATCACTCTATGTGTAGTTAGTGTATGCATTTCTTAAAAATTATACTGTGTTTTTGCAAACTTTAATTTTTTAGTGGCCATAATCCAGCAAAACAAATGTAGACAAAGTCAACTTTGACTTTGTCTACAAGCTTGCTTTTCATTCTCTTTTATGTTCCTTTGATTAATTTGTCTCCATCACTATTTCGTGCATCTCTTACAATTGGATAACTCTTATAACCACTTGCTTGTTCAAACTCTCTAAACAATGTTTTTTCTTCTGACATTGATGGAACAATTTTCTTGAATTCTCGGTAAGCCTCTAAAACTTCCGTGCGTTGAACGCCTTCTTCGTAAGCTCTTTCAATTACTGTATAAAAAGAAGTTACCGCGATAATTTCATCCGTAGACCAATCACCACGTAGCGGATAATTATAATCCATTTAAACTTCACCTCACATTATCCAAAATTCCAATTTTCCCGGATTTTTTCAGCTTCCTTTACCATTCGTTCAAATAATTCCGCAACTGAAGGGACGTCATGGATGAGACCCGTTACTTGTCCCGCCCAACCGAAGCCGCTTTCCACATCGCCGTCATAAATAAACTTACGGTTTGCTGCACCACTAATATAATCTTTTAATGCCTCATAGTCAGCTTTTTCGCTTTCCAATTGTAAGATTTTCTCCGTCCACGGCCCTGAAATTGCACGTGCGGGTGCACCGAGTGAGCGTTTAATAATCGTTGTATCCGTTTCACTGCTCGATAATAAAGCATCTATGTATGCTTCTGAAGCGTGGACACACTCTTTCGTCGCTATAAATCGTGTTCCCATCTCAATTCCTTCAGCACCTAGCGCATGCGCCGCCATCCAGCCACGGCCATCGCCAATGCCACCTGAAGCGATAACAGGGATGGACACTGCATCGACAACTTGAGGTGTCAATACCATTGTCCCGACATCATCACGACCTAAATGGCCGCCACCCTCTTGGCCAACGACCATGACAGCATCCGCACCTAACTCTTCAGCTTTGACCGCTTGGCGCTTCGCTGCAACAAGAACTAGCTTCTTAACATTCGTATTTTGAAGCTGTTCAAAAAAAGGCGTTGGATTTCCACCAGTGATCGACATCACTTCAACACCTTCTTCCAACGCAACATCGATCATATGTGAATATGGGCGTCCGTGTTGTCCAATAGCAAAGTTGACTCCAAATGGTTTATCTGTCATCTTTTTCACTTTTTGAATTTCTTCACGTAGCGCATCTGGAGATCCCAAACTCATCGCTGTAATTTGCCCCAGTCCTCCCGCGTTTGATACCGCAGCACACAGATCTGCATAAGCTAAATAAGCTAAACCACCTTGAATAATTGGATATTTAATTCCTAAACTTTCTGTTACCCTTGTTTTCCATTCCATTTTTAGAATGCACCTCCACACAATACTCATTCGTCATGAGCTAATAAAATCCTTTTAAAAAGGTCGAATAAGTCAATTTGACCTTATCCAACCATTTGGCTCGACTTATGAATTCATCCTTGCGTTCACTCAACACCTTGAATCGTTTCCGGATCAATAAAGTCATAGCCTTTCGCACGTAATCCTTCAACAATGTCCTTTAAGGCTGCAGCCGTCCACTCCCGGTCATGCATTAATAAATTCGCCCCATCACGCATGAATTCAGTGTTCACCATAATATCTGCCAACGCTTCCGCTTCCATATACTGTTTTTCCCAATCATAACCATACGTCCAGTTCATTAACAACATGCCATCATCCGCTACAATTTCTTTACTATAATCGGTGTTTTGTCCAAATGGAGCGCGGAAAAACTTTGGACGTTCACCAATGACTTGCTCTACTACATCACTCACGGAAACGATTTCATCTTTTTGCTCAACCTCAGATAATTGTTGTAGGTTCGCATGTGTTTTTGTGTGATTGCCAATCGTAAATCCCATTTCATAAATTTCCTTTAAAACCGCCTTTTCTTCATCGGTATTTAGAAAATGTCCATTTACGAAAAAAATGGCTGGTACATCCAGCTCTTTTAACGTTTTTGCCATATAAAGTGCATATTTATCTGGTGCATCATCAATTGTAAGCAATACCACTTTTGAATTCGCATCGTCAATCGGTTGAAATCCCCAGCTTTTATCTAGTAAGTAAAGCGGCTTGATTTCATCATCCTCAACATACGAGACCTCTTCTAGATTTTTATCTTCTTCATCTTCACTCACTTGTTCTTCCGCTACTGTCGCGTCTTCACTTTCACCTTCTAACACTTCCTTGTTTTCCTGTGTACAGGCTGCCAATAGTAAAATTAGCATTGTAAGTATGTAGATAAAACGTTTGCTCATTGTGTACCACCCTTTCAATCCGTTTTTCATCATACAATATAATGATAGATACCCGCTAGTTGATTCGTTAAATGATTGAGTCAAGTTTTTGGGGCACTATTTTAATCTGAGGTTTTCTCTTCTTGAACATTTTAGTAATCCGTTTTTAAACATGCCAAATAAACCACGTTGATTTCCGTTCCGAGCGGACGCGTTCCGTGGGGCGTGCGGTGAGCCAATCGCAAAACGTAGATTGCGATTTGCCGTATTTCTGCGGTTTGTGTAGAAATTAAGGCATCCTGTTATACATTCCTGCTCCCAAACGCTTCGCTTTTCGGTCGCAAAAGCCGTTCTTCGTTACGGCTCTCGCTCTGCACTCCAATCAACAGAGATTCCTTATACATCAGTTTCTGAAAATACAAATAACCCACATAGATTTCCTTTATAAAAAATAATCTACTTGATTCAAATTCCTTGAAGTCCTAGTCACCGAAGGACTCAGCATTACTTCTATTTGCAGAAGATGTTGGCGAATTGATTCATGACTAATTACTGAGTAGCCTAGAAGTTCTTCTAATGTGGAAGCACTTCTATAAGACTGCCCTTCAATTGAAAGCGCTCTTTATCGCGGTTCTCCGAGTATCTGATCTAACTCTGTTAAGAGTTGGCTGAATGCATCTATATGTTTGTAGAAGTGTTCTAAATAAATCTGTTTCAATCTCTTTCAATGTCGGTAATTTCATGTTATTTATAATCATGTGGGTTCTCTACTATAGTGTTTGTGTGCAAACTTCACTATATAAAGAGCCCTTTTTTCATGCTTTTAAATCTTAATAATTCCATGTGCACCCCAATTAATCGGAGTGGAAATCGGCGAGTGCTCTCAAACGCTTCGCTTTTTGGTCGCAAAAGCCGTTCTTCGTGACGGCTCTTCCAGCGGGAACAGCGCGAGCTAGCCGAACAGCGAAGGGTTCGGTTTGTATAATTTTGCGGTCTTTGCAAAATTATACAGAAGGCTTTTGCCCCGCAGGAGCGCAGCGACGAGGAGATTGAAGCCGTGCCCGCGGAAAGCGTCCGATTGGAACGGAGATTAATTGTGTTGTGGAATTTTTATTTATCCCCCACAAACATTTTACTCATACTCGTTAAAATCTTTATGCTAAAAAACAGCTATTCTATACGCCACTATGCATAACACTATGATTATACAAATCTAAAAAAGCCTACAAGGATATCCTCGTAGGCAATTCATTCCTATTATTACATCATATGGATTGGTTTACCAAGAGCAACTTCCGCTGCTTCCATCGTAATTTCCCCTAGTGTCGGGTGCGCGTGAATTGTCATCGCAATGTCTTCAAGCGTCATGCCTGCTTCGATTGCAAGACCAAGTTCAGAAATCATATCTGACGCGTTCTGACCAACGATTTGAGCGCCTAGTAGAAGTCCATCTTCTTTGCGCGCAACAAGTTTCACAAATCCATCTGTTGAATCAAGTGCGATTGCACGTCCGTTTGCAGCATATGGGAAACGACCTGCAGTCACTTCATATCCTTCATCTTTTGCCTGTTGCTCATTCAGACCAACTGTTGCAAGTTCAGGTTCTGTGAAGCACACCGCCGGAATCGCTAAGTAATCAACTTCAGACTTTTCACCTGAAATCGCTTCCGCAGCAATTTTCGCTTCGTATGATGCTTTATGTGCTAGTTGTGGACCTGCTACAATATCACCAATTGCATAGATTGAGCTAACATTCGTACGACATTGCTTGTCTACTTCAACAAGTCCGCGGTCATCCATTTTCACGCCAACTTGCTCAAGTCCTAGTTCATCCGTATTCGGACGACGACCAACAGTAACTAATACGTAGTCTGCTTCAACTGTTTTCTCTTCTCCGCCCACTTCGTATGTAACCGTAACACCATTCTCTGTTTCTTCTACACCTTTAGCAGATGCCTTCGTTACAATTTCCACACCTTTTTTCTTCAAGCCACGTTTGACTAATTGTGTCATTTGTTTTTCGAATCCTGCTAAAATGTCTTTTGCACCTTCAATAATCGTTACTTCTGATCCAAGGTTTGCGTACGAAGACCCTAACTCAGTACCGATGTACCCCCCACCGATAACAACTAGCTTACCCGGTAATTCCGTAAGGGCTAAAGCGCCTGTTGAGCTAAGAACGCGCTTGGAAAATTTGAAACTTGGAATTTCGACTGGACGTGCACCAGTTGCTACAATTGCGTTTTTAAACTTGTATGTTTGTGCGGATTTTTCATCCATCACACGTACAGTGTTTTCATCAACGAAATAAGCTTCACCGTTCACGATGTCAACTTTATTCCCTTTAAGCAACCCTTCAACGCCGCCTGTTAGTCTCGATACAACACCGTCTTTGAATTCTTGTGCTTTCGTGAAATCTAGTTTTACATCTGATGCAGAAATCCCCATTGCGTCTGATTCCTTCGCACTAACAAAACGTTGTCCTACAGAAATTAACGCTTTTGATGGAATACAACCGACGTTTAAACAAACGCCACCAAGCTTGTCTTTCTCAACAATTGTTACTTTTTGGCCCAGTTGTGCCGCGCGAATTGCAGCGACATAACCTCCAGGGCCAGAACCGATAACGAGCGTGTCAACTTCAACTGGAAAATCTCCTACAACCATTTTTTACGCCTCCATTAATAATAGTTCTGGATTGTTTAGCAATCTCTTAATGTGATTCAGTGCGTGTTGTGCTGTAGCTCCGTCCATCATTCTGTGGTCGAATACGAGTGATAGTGCGAGCATCGGTGCTGCAACGATCTCACCATCTTTAACGACTGGCTTTTCAGCAATTCGTCCAATACCAAGAATGGCTACTTCAGGGTGATTAATGATTGGTGTAAACCATTGTCCACCTGCGGAACCAATATTAGTAATCGAACAGGATGCGCCACTCATTTCAGCTAATGACAACTTACCGTCACGCGCCTTCACTGCAAGTTCGCTAATCTCCTTCGAAATCGCAAAGACCGATTTACGATCTGCATGTTTAATGACAGGTACGAGAAGTCCGCGGTCCGTATCTGCTGCAATTCCGATATTGTAATAATGCTTTTGAATGACTTCCTCAGTTGCATCGTCGTAAGATGTATTAAGCTCTGGGAATTCACGCAAAGTGCTTACAAGCGCCTTAACAATATATGGCAAATACGTAAGCTTAATATCTTTCTCTGCCGCGATGCCTTTGAATTTATTGCGGTGCGCAACAAGTTCAGTAACATCTACTTCATCTAATAATGTAACATGCGGAGCCGTATGTTTCGAGTTTACCATCGCTTTTGCGATAACTTTTCTCATGCTAGAGATTTTTTCACGCGTTTCTGGGAACTCACCTTCAAGTGATACTGGTTGCTGTTCAGCTACTGCTGCTGGTTGTTCAGCTGACTGTGCCGCTGGTTGTTCACCAGAAGTCTGCCCCCCACTCATGAACGCTTCAATATCTTCTTTAAGCACTCGCCCATTTTTCCCGGAACCCGCAACTTGACGAATATCTACGTCATTCTGACGTGCAAATTTACGTACAGATGGCATTGCGATCACACGACGGTTCGGATCAACATCTGCTTTTTGTGTAATTGACGGTGAAGTAGATTTCTGCTCGTCTGCCTTCACTTCTTCTTTTTCAACTTCTTGACCTTTTTCAGCTGTCGCTTGTACTTGTTCTTCTGTATCGGCAGAATCTTCTTCAAATAGATGCTCATATCCTGGTGCATCAATTTGAATTAATGAATCTCCAACTACAGATACTGTACCTTCAGCAACTAGAAGTTTCTCAACAGTTCCAGCAACCGGAGATGGTATTTCAACTACAGCTTTGTCGTTTTGAATTTCACAAAGTATATCATCTTCATCAATTTTTTGGCCTTCTTCAACATGCCACTTTACAATTTCACCTTCATGGATACCCTCTCCAATGTCAGGTAAACGGAATACATATGCCACATGATTCACCCTTCCTACTTTTTCTATCTTCCTTTTGTCTCATTAATTAAAACGTCAATACTTTTTTCGCAGTTTCTGCAATATCATTTGCATCTGGTAACCAAGCGTTCTCACCTTGTGCATACGGATAAATTGTATCTGGTGCCGCTACACGTAGAACCGGCGCTTCAAGACTTAAAATTGCGCGCTCCGTAATTTCTGAAACTACGTTTGCTGCAATACCTGCTTGTTTTTGTGCTTCTTGAACAACAATCGCACGGTTTGTCTTTTCAACGGACGCAATAATTGTTTCAATATCAAGCGGCTGTACTGTACGTAAGTCAATTACTTCAACAGAATGGCCTTCTTTTTCTAATGCTTCAGCTGCTTTCAAGCTCTCATGCACCATCGCACCATATGTGATAATAGATAGGTCTGTCCCTTCACGCTTTACATCTGCTTTTCCAAGTGGGATTGTGTACGCCTCTTCAGGAACTTCCTCTCTAAATGAACGGTATAACTTCATATGTTCAAGGTAAACTACAGGGTTTTCATCACGAATCGCTGAAATAAGTAGTCCCTTTGCATCGTATGGCGTTGATGGAATCACAACTGTAACACCTGGTTGTTGCGCCATTAATCCTTCAAGGCTATCCGCGTGCATTTCAGGCGTTGCAACACCGCCACCGAATGGAGAACGAATGGTAACTGGTCCATTGAAACGTCCACCACTTCTAAATTGCATACGTGCAAGTTGTCCACTGATGGAATCCATCACTTCGTAAACAAAACCGAAGAATTGAATTTCCATGACTGGACGGAAACCTGTTAATGATAAACCAATTGCAAGTCCACCAATACCAGACTCTCCTAGCGGTGTATCAAAAACACGGTCTTCTCCAAATTCTTTTTGCAAACCTTCAGTCGCTCTAAATACACCACCATTATTACCAACGTCTTCACCGAAGACGAGAACGTTTTCATCATTTTTTAACTCGGTTTTCATTGCATCGTTAATTGCTTGAATCATCGTCATTTGTGCCATCGGTTACTTCGACTCCTTCTCTGTGTAGATTTCGAGCTGTTCCTTCAAGTTATATGGAAGCTCGCCTTTATACATAATGTTAATAAAATCGCTCACTTTTTGACGAGGAGCCGCATCTGCTTCTTTAATTGCTTCTCTAATTTCTTCAGTTGCTTTTTCAATTACTTGTTCTTCTTGCTCTTTGCTCCAAATGCCTTTTGCTTCAAGGTATTTACGGAAGCGAACGAGCGGATCGCGTTTCTCCCACTCACTGTCCGTTTCTGAAGTACGGTAACGAGTTGGATCGTCCCCAGCCATTGTATGCGGACCATAACGGTAACAATATGTCTCAATCACAGTTGGACCTTCTCCGTTAATTGCACGTTCACGAGCGTCTTTCGTTGCTGCATATACCGCAAGTGGGTCCATTCCATCTACAAAGATGCTTGGAATTCCTGCGGCAATCCCTTTTTGTGCCAGCGTCTTAGCAGCAGTTTGAAGATTACGTGGCGTAGAAATCGCATATTGGTTATTTTGAATAACGAAGATTGCTGGTGAATTATACGCACCCGCAAAGTTAATTCCTTCATAGAAGTCACCTTGTGAAGTACCGCCGTCACCTGTATAGGTCATTGCAACAGCTTTTTTGCCTCGTTTCTGGAAACCAAGCGCTACACCCGCAGCTTGAATATATTGTGCACCTATAATAATTTGTGGGGGGAATACATTTACCCCTTCAGGAATGACGCTTCCTTGGTAATGTCCACGTGACCATAAAAACGCCATTGATAACGGCAGACCGTGCCAAATCATTTGAGGAACATCACGATATCCCGGTAAAATAAAATCCTCTTTCTCTAATGCAAAATGTGACGCTAACTGTGACGCTTCTTGTCCTGCAGTTGGCGCGTAGAATCCTAAACGTCCTTGACGGTTTAACGAAATTGAACGTTGGTCTAACACACGGGTATAAACCATACGTGTCATTAACTCTACCAGTTCCTCATCTTTCATTTTTGGATCCAAATCTTTATTCACAATTTCGCCGTCTTCATTCAAAATTTGAACCATCTCAAACTTCTCTTCAATCTCGTGAAGCGTTTTCACAGGATCAAACTGCTTGTCGTTTTTTGCAGCCATTTTCGGCAACTCTCCTTTATAACTGTATTATGAATTAATTACATAGACATTAGTACAACTTACTTCCCTTCAAGTATACTCAACTTTGATTACGCGGTCAAACTATTGGAATCCCTAACTTCTATTGGTTTTAAAGTTTTCTAAATTAACATTTTATAACAATCTGTACTAATACAACAGCGAGGCTGTATTGCATCAGATGGTTTGCTAATTAGTCATTCTCATAAAAAAAAACGAGTACGTCTTAATACCGTACCCGATTTATCCATACTTATTTACTTTTATTCTTCTTGAAATATGCAAACGCTGCATCTTTTGTTTCGTTTAAGCTGTTCGTTGCCTCGTTAAATTCTTTTATCGCATTAGTCACTTCATCATTTTGTGCATTCAACGCCTCAACTTTTTGTTCAAGTTTTGTTATATCTATCTCTTCAACAAGGAGCATTTCATATAGTTCACCTTGTAACTTTGTTAACTTCTCATATTTATCTACAAATATTGTATGAGTTTGATAGCGATGATCAATTGCATTTTTTAACTTCACGACTTCAGCTTTTGTATCGCCCTCTGATTTTTTCTCGATTTTATCTATATCAGAGACTAACTTCATTGCACTTTCCATTGATTTTGTTTCTTCTTTAATATGTATTTTTCGTTTTTTAAGTAATGCTTTCATTTCTTCGATATTGGTTTTTAGTTTTTCATTTTCTTCTTGCGATAGCTCCATCGTTTGATTAAAAAGATTTTGTTCGGTTTGTTCAATTTTAGTTAAGTCTTTTAGACCGTCACGGTACGTTTTTTCAGCTTCATGCATTTCTGATAATACATTCGAAAGTTCATCTTCGATTGTTGAACCTAATGTACAACCTGATAATACAAACATGACACTTAAAACAATCATCAGCATGTATTTCCTCACAACAATATCCCCCCGATTTCTTATGAATTATAGTAGTTAATTTAAATTTATTCAAGTGAGTCAATTTCATAATTACCTAAAACCGCTAAGCTGTTAGAATATATAGTTGAGAACGGTTTAACTCAACAGAGGCAATTTCATAATTACCCAAACTATATATTCTATCGGCGCAGCGAATAGATTGGATTATGAAATTGACTAAAGTATACATTGAAATCCTTTCAAGCTAATTATCATTCGATTATACTGTTGTATATAACTAAAAGGCTGAAAGGAAGTTGAAACATGATTTTAATGAAAGACATCGTCCGCGAAGGTCATCCTTCGTTACGGAAACGAGCCGAGGAAGTGAGACTCCCGCTAACTGAACAGGATAGAAAATTGGGAGAAAATATGCTTGAGTACCTAAAAAACAGCCAAGACCCGGAACTGTCCGAGAAATATCAGTTACGTCCTGGCATCGGACTTGCTGCACCTCAAGTAAATGCATCCGTTCGAATGTTTGCACTACACATTACAGAAGTAAAAGGTGAGCCACTCAGTTTCGTTGCAGTAAACCCAAAAATCGTAAGTCATTCCGTTGAACTAACATATTTAACTTCAGGCGAAGGTTGCCTATCGGTTGATAGAAACGTAGACGGATATGTTCCACGTTATGCACGCATTACGATTAAAGCATTTGACTTAGATGGCAATGAATTCAAGAAAAGACTAAAGGGACTCGCATCAATCGCATTCCAACACGAACTTGACCATTTAGATGGCATCATGTTTTACGACCATATAGATAGTAAACATCCGTTTAAAGAGATTCCTAACGCAATTCCATTCGAACGAAATTAATAAAGTGCGCAAACTACTCGTTATTGAACACCATACGACTTGACAGAAAGTTCAGAACAGGATATAATATCTGTTAAGGAGTGATATGGCCATGTACAAGCGCCTAAAACGCAAAGTGTTGAAACGGCTCAATGGCATACTCGGAAAAAAGACGATTGCATAAATTTTTAAGCCGCCCCCAATATTTGGTCGGCTTTTCTTTATTTTAATGATATGACGTGATAATATAGAGAGAAAGATTTCAATTGAGCGTTTAAAAAGGAGAGCAAAAAAATGATCTATAAAGTTTATTATCAAGAAAACGTGCTAGAAGTACCAGTCCGCGAAAATACAAAAAGCATGTATGTTGAAGCTGGCTCAGAAAGAGAAATTCGTCAATTACTAAAAGGCCGAAATCTCAATATTGAATATATCCAGTTATTAGAAGGTAAACACCTTGAACATGAGCAAGCTTCACCACACTTCGAGCTTGTGAAGGCTTAAGAAATGAACGTGATTAAAAATAATGAAACAGGCGTTTTCGCTCTAGGCGGACTAGGCGAAATCGGAAAAAATACGTACGGTGTCCAGTTTCAAGACGAAATCATCTTAATTGACGCCGGTATTAAGTTTCCTGAAGATGAGTTACTCGGAATCGATTATGTGATACCCGATTACTCCTATTTAGAAAGAAATGTTGACAAAATTAAAGGACTTTTTATTACACATGGGCATGAAGACCATATCGGTGGAATTCCTTATTTACTTCGCAAAGTAAATGTACCTGTTTATGGCGGAAAACTTGCTCTTGGATTACTGCGTAATAAGCTTGAGGAACATGGCCTACTACGTTCAACTAAAATGATTCCAATCGATGAAGATGATGTGATTAAGTTCCGTAAAACGTCTGTTACATTTTACAGAACTGCACACAGTATTCCTGATGCTTTTGGCGTTGTTGTCAAAACGCCTTCTGGAAACATTGTCCATACGGGAGACTTTAAATTCGATTTTACGCCCGTTGGAGAGCCTGCCGACTTAACGAAAATGGCGAAAATTGGTGGCGAAGGCGTACTCTGTTTATTATCGGATAGTACAAATGCCGAAGTACCAAACTTCACCCTTTCTGAACGTAAGGTTGGCGACAGCCTAAATGAAATCTTTAGAAAAGTGAATGGCCGTATTATTTTTGCAACGTTCGCTTCTAATATCCATAGATTGCAACAGGTCATTGAAGCAGCACAAGAACATGGCCGTAAAATTGCAGTTTTTGGACGAAGTATGGATAATGCGATACGAATCGGTCGTGAACTTGGCTATATTGACGCACCAGAAGAATTGTTCATTGATACACATTCTTTAAATCGACTTCAAGCAAGCGAAGTCATGATTCTCTGTACAGGTAGCCAAGGAGAACCGATGGCGGCTCTATCACGGATTGCTAACGGGACGCATCGACAAGTACAAATTCATCCTGGTGATACGGTAATATTCTCATCTTCCCCAATACCGGGAAATACACTAAGTATTAATAAGACAATTAACGCGTTGTTCCGTGCCGGAGCCGAAGTGTTGCATGGTTCTTTAAATAATATTCATACTTCCGGTCATGGTTCTCAAGAAGAACAAAAACTGATGCTTAGACTTATGAAGCCGAAATATTTTATGCCCATTCACGGTGAGTATCGTATGATGAAAATGCATACAGAACTCGCTGTCGATTGCGATATTCAGGAAGAAAATACATTTGTATTAAGTAATGGTGACGTACTAGCACTGACTGAAAATAGTGCTAGACGTGCAGGACGTATCCCATCAGGCGATGTCTATATCGACGGTAGCGGAATTGGAGATATTGGAAATGTCGTGTTACGGGACCGTAAGATGCTTTCAGAGGACGGTTTGGTGATTGTAGTTGCTACGATTGACAAAAAGAAAAACCGCATCGTTTCAGGTCCGGATCTTATTTCAAGAGGATTTGTTTACATGCGTGAGTCTGGCGAAATGATTCAAGAAGCTCAGCGAATGTTAAGCAAACATGTACAACGAAAACTTTCAAATTCAGCTGTTCAAATTCCAGCATTAAAAACTGAAATGATTGATGTTTTAGGACCTTACTTATACGACAAAACAGAGCGTAAACCAATGGTCCTCCCTGTCATCTTAGAAGTATAATAAAAAACCGAAGTGCTCTGTGCACTTCGGTTTTATTATTTGCTTAATGGAAAAATTTCTTCTCAAAGCTATGAATATCTAAATCTGAGCCGATGACGATTAATACGTCCCCTTCAAGTATCTTTTCTTCTGCTTGCGGTGAAACAATTATCGACTCTTGACGTTTAATGGCAACAATGTTTATCCCGTATCTCGCTCGAATATTTAAGTCAATTAGTGTACGTCCTGAAACTCTTCCGTCAACAATTATCTCTGCAATTGAATGGTCGTCCGACAACTCAAGATAATCAAGAATATTATTCGATAATACATTATTGGCCACTCGTATCCCCATATCACGTTCAGGTCGAACAATATGATCTGCGCCGAGTTTTTCCAATAATTTTTTATGATATTCATTTTGCGCTTTAACAGTGAGTTTCGGAACACCAATTTCTTTTAAAATTAACGTCGTCAAAATACTCGCTTGAATATTTTCACCAATCGCCACGATAACATGCTGGAAATTTCGAATGCCAAGTGATAATAGGGCAGACTCATCTGTTGTATCTGCGACCACTGCTTGCGTTGCAATATCTGCATACTCATCTACTTTAGAAGGTGTTATATCAATCGCCATGACATTTGCTCCTAATTCGATTAATTCGGAGACGATACTTCCTCCAAACCTTCCAAGTCCAATTACTACAAATTCTTTCTTCATGTCATAATTTCTCCTTCCACCTTCAATCATGCACCTAGAAAATGTTTTTCATTTGAATCTTCCTAAACGTGCAATTAGTTTAGCATACATATCTTAATAAGCTCAATTAAATCGAGAAATACTCTGTGGCATGGTTTGAAAGTTAAATATGTATAAACATGAAAAACAGCTTTAGCAGCGCAACTTACGCCTTGCTAGAGCTGTTCATTAATAATATTCTAATCACTCTTCACTTCATGTAGAACGCTTGATACATTTTCTAATGCAGCCGTACCATAGCCGCCTGCTTGGAAATGACGGACTAGTTCTTATACAAAAACAATTTCTAGCGAATCGTACTTTGTTCAGCAGTTTTCAATGCTTGTAAGACGCGCAACGTTTCATCTACATCACGACCAATTTGATGACGATACATCGTTTGATATTGTAAAATCCCATTTGGGTCAATGATAAATAATCCATGAAGGGTCATCCCTTCTTCTTCCTTTAAAACAGCGTACTTTCTTGATACAACATGATTTCTATCTGTGGCTAACGGAAATTTTAATTGTTCAAGTCCATTGTCTTTTCGGTCTGTGTTGATCCAAGCTAAATGTGTATGAATCGTATCCGTTGACACACCGATGATTACAGTATCTAATTTTTCAAACTCATGGTATCGGTCTGACATGGCGGTAATTTCTGTTGGAGACACAAACGAAAAGTTCAATGGGTAGAAAAATAAAATGGTCCACTTGCCATTTTTCATATTTTCTTCGAGACTTACTTTGCCAAAAGTTTTATCGGCCATGACTGCATTCATTGAAAATAAAGGCGCTTGCTTTCCAACCATGCGTACGTTCATAAAAATATCCCTCCATCGGATTCTATCGTAATAAGACGTCGTTTTTCACATAATCCTTTACTAGAATACTAAAGCGGGAACAATTTTATTAATCGGTTTTCATACACATTTTAAAAAATTAATAACCTTCTTTACAATGGGATGGTTTTTTAGGTCTTTCTAAACAGTATTCACATGTCGGGTCAATACATGTTTCTTCACGCCATTCATCACAAGTGGTACAAAAATGAGCATCATACTCATCATTATAGGCTAACGGATTAAGGCATATGATACAGCAGTTAGCTACCTCATGTGAATCATAGACCTCTCCATCCTTCATCAAAAAAGTACCTTCGATTGCATGCTTTTTTGTCGCTGACATCTCAATCCTATCCAAACTTACCCCCAAGTCTTCCATGGTCCACTGACGGTCATCTGGGTCTAAATAAAGTATCATTTTTTTCCCCAATCCGTACCCCTCCTTTTACAACAATTGATATGTGTACCCCTATTTCCTAGTCCATTTATTTCTAAGTATTAGTATAGCGTTTATCTCTCCAATTTAGAAATAAAAAAACTATATTTCTCGAAAATAATGCTTGATTTTTGAAGTATTTCTCGTATAATTAAAACGCTTTATAATAAACTTAAAGTAAAGTAAAACTAAACTCTCTTTTAAAAAAGGAAGATTTTTTATGGAAATCGGCAAAAAAATTAAAAGTTTACGCTTAAAAAAAGGATTAACACAAGAGGAATTGGCAGAACGTACAGATTTAACGAAGGGGCATATATCCCAACTGGAAAGAGAATTAAACTCCCCTTCAATTGAAACACTTTTCGCGTTACTTGAAGTTCTGGGAACAACACCTAAAGACTTTTTTGATGAAACTAAAAAAAATGTGAAAGTCGTGTATACCAAGGATGAGCAAATCGTTTATGCTGACAATGATTTAAAATATAAAATCCGTTGGCTTGTTCCCCGTTCAAATGAAAATGAAATGGATCCAGTACAAATTGAATTCGAACAGCAAGGACAATTTAAATTATTCGAACCTTCTTCGTCAGAGACTTTTATTTACGTACAGACAGGAAAAGTACAAATAGAATTAGGAGATAGTATTTATTCAGCTTCAGAAGGTGACGCTGTATATTATGATGCCTCCGAACAACATCGATTGACAAATATTAATAAAGGCAAGACTACTATTATTCTTGTTGCAACAGAATCTTATCTATGAAGGACATGCTTTCGGAAATCTAAAGGAGTGATCATTTTGACAACTAAACCAATTATTCGTTTTGAACAAGTGACTAAAAAATATGACGAGGACACAACGATTCTTAACAACGTATCCTTTGAAATGGAACGCGGAAAATTTTACACATTACTCGGCCCATCTGGTTGCGGCAAAACAACCATTTTACGTTTAATCGCTGGTTTTATTGAACCAACTGAAGGGGCTATCTATTTTAACGAGAAAAAAATTAATGATATTCCGGCAAATGAGCGGAAGGTAAATACGGTGTTCCAAGACTATGCACTATTCCCTCACCTCAATGTATTTGAAAATATCGCTTTTGGACTCCGCATTAAAAAAGTGAAAAAAAGCGAAATCAAAGAACGTGTGCTAGAAGCCCTTAAGTTCGTAAACCTAGAAGGCTATGAGACACGTGAAATTTCTGAGATGTCTGGTGGGCAGCGTCAACGAGTAGCAATTGCACGTGCAATTGTAAACGACCCAGATGTTATTTTATTAGATGAACCACTTTCAGCGTTAGACTTAAAATTACGAACAGAAATGCAATATGAACTTCGTGAATTACAGCAACGTCTTGGCAAAACATTCGTTTTCGTTACGCATGACCAAGAGGAAGCACTTGCAATGTCCGATGAAATCTTCGTGATGAATGCTGGTGAAATTCAACAATCTGGAACACCTCTTGATATTTACGATGAGCCGATTAATCGATTTGTCGCTGATTTTATTGGTGAGTCGAATATTGTACCTGGCAGGATGTTGGATGACTATCTAGTCCAATTTACCGGTAAAACCTTTGAATGCGTTGACCAAGGCTTAAATCCAAACGAAAAAGTAGATATTGTCATACGTCCGGAAGACTTAGAATTAACAACGGTCGATAAAGGTAAATTGAACGTAACCGTAGATACACAATTATTTCGTGGTGTTCATTATGAACTTTCTACTTATGATAATGATGGCAATGAATGGCTCGTTCATTCTACAAAAAAAGCCGAAGTTGGCAGTCAAATTGGGTTAGATTTTGATCCAGAAGATATCCATGTAATGAGACTCAATGAAACAGAAGAAGAATTTGATGCTCGCTTAGAATCTTATGAGGTTGCTGCAAATGAACAATAAACTCTTAAGACCTATTTATTCCGTTCCTTACGCAAGCTGGCTTATTCTTTTTGTCATTGCACCCATTTTACTCATTTTGTATTATTCATTTTTCGATATCACTGGTAACTTTACGTTGGATAATTATTTGAATTTTTTCACTTCCACGTATTTTACATTGACAATAAGTTCTTTTTGGTATGCATTTTTAATTACATTTTT
This sequence comes from Sporosarcina ureilytica, assembly GCF_001753205.1. GTDB lineage: Bacteria > Bacillota > Bacilli > Bacillales_A > Planococcaceae > Sporosarcina > Sporosarcina ureilytica. The sequence continues at coordinate 2,673,836 of NZ_CP017560.1, forward strand.
CTCATTGCTTTTTTCTTATCCAACCGCTTACTTTTTAACAAAAACGAAGCATAAACAACTTTGGTTACTGCTCATTATTATTCCATCATGGATTAATTTACTGTTAAAAACGTACGCTTTTATTGGACTTTTCGGATTATATGGACCAATTAATGCATTCTTCGAAGTGATAGGGATTGGCCAAAAACAGTTACTCTTTACTGATTTTAGCTTTGTATTTGTATCCGTTTATATTTTTATTCCATTTATGATTTTACCGATTTTTAATGCGCTTGATAAATTAAATCCAACCTTAATCGATGCGGCACGCGACCTCGGTGCAAGTCATTGGACGACATTCACAAAAGTCATTTGGCCTTTAACGATAAACGGTGTAAAGTCAGGCATTCAAGTCGTCTTTATCCCTGCCCTCTCCTTATTTATGATTACGCGACTGATTGCGGGTAATAAAGTCATTACACTTGGAACTGCGATTGAACAACAGTTTCTCGTTACCCAAAACTGGGGAATGGGGTCCACTATCGCTGTGTTTCTCATATTATTCATGTTCATCATTATGTTATTAACGAATGCAAGCGAAAGGGGGACGACAATAAATGGTAAAATTAAATAAACTACCAAAAATCTATTTGGCAATCGTATTTTTAATTTTGTATGCACCAATCTTTTATTTGATTTACTATTCGTTCAACTCAGGCGGCGGTATGTCGAATTTTGAATCATTTACGTTAGAACATTACGCTGCGGTATTTGAAGATAAACGACTTATTATTATTTTAATTAATACTGTCGTTGTCGCTCTCTTATCCGCACTCATTTCTACTGCGATTGGCGTGCTCGGTGCGTTAGCAATCATGTTTACACGTAATAAATCCATGCGCAAAGCCGTTTTATCATTAAATAATATTTTAATTGTCAGTCCCGACGTAATTATCGGTGCCTCTTTTTTAATTTTATTTACAATGATTGGCATTAAACTTGGATTTATTTCTGTGTTAATTTCACATATTGCGTTTAGTATCCCAATTGTCGTTATTATGGTACTGCCTAAACTACAAGAAATGAGCCCGTCATTAATCGATGCAGCCGTTGATTTAGGTGCGTCTAAGCGAGACGTTTTAACACGGGTGATTATTCCTTTTATTAAGCCCGGCATATTTGCTGGTTTTTTCCTTGCACTTACGTATTCTTTGGATGATTTTGCGGTTACTTTTTTCGTTACCGGCAATGGTTTCTCAACGTTATCTGTAGAAATTTATTCAATGGCAAGAGCAGGCATTACTTTGACGATCAATGCTTTGTCTGGACTCATTTTCATCATTACAGTTGCGTTGGTCATCGGTTATTACGCAATCAGTCGTAAAACGAAGTCCGTACTTGTAGGGGTGAGAAAATGAAAGAGATCGTACGTGGAGCAATCATAATACTTTTTATCTCCGGGATTTTATTATCCATCAATATGAAGCTCAATGAAGGCGGAGGCAGCGGGAATAAAAATACGATAACAGTTTATAACTGGGGAGAATATATTGACCCTGATTTATTAATGCAATTTGAGGAAGAAACTGGTTTCAAAGTAATTTATGAAACTTTCGATTCAAACGAAGGGATGATGGGGAAAATTGAACAAGGCGGAACCTCTTATGATATTTCTATGCCTTCAGAATACATGATTGAAATGATGAAAGAAAAAGATTTATTAATTCCGCTAGATTACAGCAAAATACCGAATGTGAAACATATTGACCCGTATTTTTTAAATTTACCCTTTGATTCTGGTAATGAATACTCACTGCCATATTTTTGGGGAACAGTAGGAATTGCTTTTAATCCTACATTACTAGAGGGACAAACGTTTGAAAGCTGGGATAATTTATGGGATCCTTCTTTGAAGCAACAAGTCATTCTTGTGGACAGCGCTCGTGAGACGATTGGAATGGGTTTAAATTCATTGCATTATTCCTTAAACTCCACAAACCTTGATGAATTACGTGAAGCGACAGATAAGTTGAATAAGCTGAAACCTAACGTGAAAGCAATTATTGGCGATGAAGTTACGCAATTGATGGTGAATGGTGAAGCAAGCATCGCTCTTACTTGGTCGGGTCAAGCTGCCGATATGATGTATGAAAATGAAGATATCGATTACATCGTTCCCGAAGAAGGCTCAAATTTATGGTTTGACAATATGGTCATCCCGCGAACGGCTTCGAATATTGAAGGGGCGCATGCATTTATTAATTTCATGCTAGACCCAGAAGTCGCAGCTCAAAACGCAGACTACGTTGGTTATTCAACGCCGAATTTATCAGCACTCGATTTTATGGATGCTGAAGTTATTGAAGATGAACGTTTCTATCCTGATGAGGAAACGAGAAATCATCTTGAAGTCTATCGAAATTTAGGGCTTGAGATGTTGGGGCATTATAACGAACTCTTTCTTGAATTTAAAATGAACCGAAAATAACCGATTAAAGTGGAAGCATGAATCTATATGCTTCCGCTTTTTTATATAAACGAAACTAAACAAATCTCATCGTTCAGTCATGTAAAGTGTTTTTAAACTGCTACGTATGCTAAGATAATTTAGTGACACGAATTATCTTTAGAAAGTTAGGAGATTAGACTATGGCATCTCGTTCTAATAATTTTGCACTTTATATCCTAATGTTTAATATGTTTATTACAATGTCCGGTATTGGTCTAATTATCCCGATTATGCCCGAGTATTTGGGTACATTTGGAGTTGCTGGGCAAGCTCTAGGATTTTTAATTGCCTTTTTTTCTTTATCGCAATTTATTTTTTCTCCAATCGCAGGCGATTTATCAGACAAACACGGAAGAAAAAATTTAATCATTGTTGGACTACTTATTTTCGGACTTTCTCAATTAGCATTTGTTTTATCACCCTATTTATGGATGTTATTTGTAGCAAGATTCATCTCAGGAATCGGTGCAGCCTTTTTAGTGCCTCCAATGATGGCCTTTGTTGCTGATATTACAACACTAGAAGAACGCGGCAGAGGGATGGGACTTCTCGGGGCTTCAATGTCATTGGGCTTTATGATTGGCCCTGCAATTGGTGGATTTCTTTCCACAATCAGTTTAGAATTTCCATTTTACTTTGCAACTGGCGCAGCGATAACGGCCGCTATTATTTCCTATTTCGCATTGCCTAACCCTGTCCCACGAGTTGCTGAACAACCGGGTACAAAAAACAAGCGAGAAAATCTATTTCAACAACTAAAACGGTCTACGAAGACTTCCTACTTCGTCATGTTTATCGTTATGTTTGTCTTTTCCTTTGGACTTGCTAATTTTCAGGCGACTATTTCCCTCTATGTTGACCATAAATATGCTTATACGCCTTCTCAAATTGCTGTCATTATTACAGTCGGTGGATTTGTTGGTGTAATCGCACAAACTTTTATGATTAACCCGTTATTTAAAAGGTTTGGCGAGATGCGAATCGTTCATGTTAACCTCGTCATCGCAGCATTGGCAATGCTTGGGATTTTATTTGTAAATACCTTTACAACAATTTTGCTAGTCTCATCAATCTTCTTCACTGCAACCGCCCTACTACGTCCAGCAGTCAATACGCTCGTTTCTAAATTAGCTGGTTCTGAACAAGGGTTTGCAGCCGGAATGATTACAGCGTATATGAGTTTAGGGAATATGATTGGCCCTGCACTTGCCGGTATCTTATTTGATATAAATATTAGTTACCCTTATATTATCGGTACTTTTATTTTACTCATTTGCTTTATTATTGCCCTATCATGGTCAAAACGAAGTGCAGAACTTCTTCAGGAAGTGGAAGAGTAGAAAGTTCGTTAATGCTCCCTATAACTAATCATAAAAACCGTTACTCGAATTTGAGTAACGGTTTTTATGATTTACGTTCGATTAGTTTCATTAAACGCTTCCATCTCCTGAATCTTCCCTGCATACGTTTGGACAATTTCTGTGAAAGCCGCAACTTGTTTTAACTCAAAGCTTGATTCATATCCAATTAACCACGTATCTCGTGTGAGTTCAAATTCTTCATCACTATTTAATAATGGAATTTTATTTACCTTTTCATCACCTAACAATGTAATCGAAGGTAAAATGGCATAGCCTATTCCATTTATCGCAAGCTGTTTGCAAGTTTCGATTTGGTCCACAGTAATTTGGCGTGAAGGTTCCATAGCAAAATGTCGTTGCCACCAATGTTGAATTTCTTGATGATAATTGGAGTCACTTTTAAATTGAATAAATGGTCTGTTTGTTTCTTTTAATTGTTCAAGTGCAGTGATCTCCCTATCGACTAAATAGAGTTGGTCTCGAAATAGATGTTGTTTTGTATTTTTCCAATCTGTTCTTCCGCGTACAATTCCTATATGTGCTTCTCGGTCATTTAACGCTTTGACAATTTCAGAACTCCATCCTGTAATGAGTGATATTTGTACATTGGGATAACGCTCAACAAATTCTTTTAAAATTTGTGGTAACCAAGTTTGACCAACAATGGAGGCACAAGCAATTTTTAATGTTCCATGTACTTTATCAACCAAGGAGGATATCATTTCAAAAACTTCTTCTCGTTTGACAATCGCGTCTTTCGCATATTCAATGACCAATTCTCCCGCTGGCGTAGGTTCTAATCCTTTTTGTGACCGAATAAACAGACGTGTGCCCCATTCTTTCTCAATCGATTGTAGTCGCTGCGACAAAGCAGGTTGCGTTAAAAATAACCGCTCCGCCGCTTTACGCATATTTCCTTCCTCAGCAAGTGCTTTTATCATTTCAAACTCATTCATCGGCTTTTACTAGTTCCTTTCCGCGTGGTATACGTAATATTAGTAAAGTACTTATGATCGCAAATAACACAACCCCAATGTAAACCCACTGTATAGATAAATTCAGTGCATCTTGTAGTAACTGTACGTCAGCACTTGAAATTGAATGTCGTGATTCACTTGTTAATAGTAAATTGACGTCATCTAATCCAAAGCTCGACCCGTTTTTCTGAAAATGTTTCATTAATGAATAATTTAATATCGCTCCGAAAAATGCTGCGCCGACTGTGTTTCCGAAGTTTCGCATAAACATATTTGCAGCCGTCGCGGATCCACGTTGATTGTGATGAACCGCGCCTTGTATCGTCACGACAAATGCTGTACTCGTCAGTCCCATGCCTACACCAACAAAGAAACTCGCAATTGCCGCCCATATCGGACCTAAAGAAGGGTTCATCAATGCAAATAAAACAGCGCCTATAATAAGGGAAAGCCCTCCACAAAAAGATACAGTAAATGTTCCATATCGAACTAATAGATGTCCAGCGACTGATGATGCAATTGGCCACCCGATGGACATCGCCGTCAGCGTAAACCCAGCAACGATCGCAGGCTGTTCCATCACGCCTGTGACAAACGTTGGCAAGTAGGTTGATATTGCAATTAAGATGAAGCCCGTCGTAAATGAAACAAGATTGGCATATAATATGACAGGGTTTTTCCAAATTGAAAAAGGCATCATTGGATTTTCAGCTTTCTGTTCTACTCGAACGAATAATAGGAGCAACCCAACTCCTGTAAGGATTAGAAACAGACTTAAAAGAGATGTTCTTGTGAAGGATTGTCCACCTTCTGTAAGCCAATATAATATTAGCGACAAGGAGGATGTTAATAATATTGCACCCTTATAGTCAATGGATACTTTCTTTTCCCTTGTAGGTTCTTGAAGAAATAAACCAATTCCAATCATCGCTAAAATTCCAAGTGGGACATTAACCCAAAAGACATACTCCCAACTTAAATAATAAACGATTCCACCGCCGATTGCAGGACCTAATACTGCTGAAATCCCCCATACGCTCGATAAATATCCTTGAATTTTCGCTCTTTCTTCAGTTGTATAAATATCACCTATGATCGTCGTTGCGATTGGCATGACAGCCCCAGCACCGAGCCCTTGTAATAGTCTAAATATAATTAATTGCTCCATAGAAGTCGCTAGTCCACATAAAATAGAGCCAATTAAAAATAGTAACATCCCTATAAACAGAATAGGTTTTCTGCCAAACATATCCGCAAGCTTTCCATAAATAAGCACCGTCACTGTACTCATAAGTAAATAGGCAGAAAATATCCAACTATATCTTGAGAACCCACCTAATTCCGAGGCAATGACTGGCATCGCTGTCGTTACAATTGTCGCTTCTACCGCACTTACAAACATGGCGAGCATGACAGATAGTAGCACGAGTGGACGATTCGTTTTTTTATGTTTTCTCAAATTCAGACCCTCCATTTTACAACAAACAAAAAGACTCCATGACGGAGCCTTACTAATTTTCATTTTACTTCAATATACATGCTAATATTGTACATTGTATATATACTTTTTAAATTGTTTTAAAATAACTCTTCTCGTCAAAATTCCAGAAAAGGTACCATCTTCTTCAACTACACAAACGAATGGATGATCGATTAAGTAATCAAGTCCTCTTTGAAAAGTATCTGTCGTTTTTAGCGTATGAATTTCCGTACGCATAATTTCATCGACTTTTAAATCAGGTAATCGTTCATATTCGATATGAGCTAACCCCAAAATGGAATCGGTCACGGTACGCATACTGAGTAAACCTTTCAATCGATCTCCTGCATCTAGTACAGGTATCGATGAGTAACCAGTCTTTGTTAATACGAGGAGTGCATGTTCTGCGTTGTTACCGACCTGAACATGTGCCACTTTTTCAGCGGGAATGATGTATTCTACAATTGGTGTAAACAAAAAATCTTTATGCTTGATAGAAATCATGGAATCTGCCCCTTTTAATTCAATGCTATACAGTTTTCCAAACCCTCCTCATCTATCATAGCACAATCATGAGGTGGAAACCTATAATATAAAGTGAACTAAACCATTTTTTCTTTTAATTTGATTCAGTGTGTAGCATAAACCTAGTGGTAGCTATAGAAATCCCCGACTATAAAATGCCTATACGATGTATATCAAAAATTACAGCATACATAAAAAAACCTCTTTCAAGTGAAAGAGGTCGCGGCTGCATAATAAGTTATGACAATCGCTATAAAAAGGCTTGCAATGAGTATGACCCAAATCACTGGATTTAATGTAAATGGATGTTCCTCGACAACTTCAGGAATTTCATCCCGACCCACCGCAAGTGAACTTAACTTAGAGGATTTACGTATGGCAGCAACCGTAATCCATATCATAAGGGCAGTTACAATAATGAAAGGCATTATCCAAATTGCGATATCCATCCCTCCTTATTGGATAGGATGCGCCTTTAAATTGGACTTATGCATTTCTCCGAGCCTTTTGAATAAGAATTTTTTGGAGTGATCGTCCCCGTCTACAGCAACAAATTGCCCGATGAGAATAGAAGTTCTACAACTACCAAAGGCTGGTTAAATTAATTAGCGTTCCTTAGAACACATTCATGATTAAGTTCATTTTGTAAAATATTTTTCATTTATTTCATCTACAGGAATTGCTTTACTGTATAAAAAACCTTGTGCTTTTTGACAGTTGGCGTTAAGTAATATTGCAGCTTGTAAATCTTTTTCAACACCTTCAGCGATAACGTCCATACCGAGATTATGTGCAAGATTAATGATTGTTAATGCAATTGCTTTATTTTTCTCATCTGATTCAATATCTTGTATGAAAGAACGGTCTATTTTAATTGTATCAATTGGATATTGTTTCAAATAACTTAATGATGAGTATCCCGTACCGAAATCATCGATAGAAATTGATACACCAATCTTTTTTAACTCATTCAATGTTTCTAATGTATCTTCCATATTTGCTAATGCATTTTCTGTGATTTCAACTTCTAAAGAAGATGGGGAAATTCCATATTCTTTAATTTTCTGCTTCACTTTCATTGAAAAGTCTTCCATTTTAAGTTCATTAGGAGATATATTTACCGCGATTCTAACTTTTCGATAACGCTTATCTTGCCATTCTTTTAATTGCCGGCAAACATTATCCAAGACCCATTCTCCAACGCTATGAATGATACCTGATTTTTCTGCAAGTGGAATAAATTGTCCCGGAGAAACGAAACCAAACTTTTTATTATTCCACCGTAATAATGCTTCAAAGCTACTGATTTGCCCAGTTCTTAAATCAATTTGTGGCTGATAATAAACTTTTAACTCATTTAATTCAATCGCCCTTCTTAAATGAGATTCCATCACCACTTCATTTAGATATAATGAATCCATGTCTGTTTCATAGAAGCGAAAATGTGCTCTTCCTTCACCTTTAACGTACGACAATGCTTGTTCAGATTTACGGATAAGTTCTCCTAAGGTATTCCCATCTTTCGGGTACATGGAAATTCCGATAGACACAGAAATAAAGTATTCCTGATGTTTATAATAAAACGGCTTATCAAACTCATGTAGTAATTTTTCAGCTAATTTCTTTGTATTCTCGACCGTAGTTTTTCGTATTAGGATAATGAATTCATCTCCACCGTTACGGTACAGTTGACTGTTTTCTGGACAAATGCTTTTCAATCGTTCACCAATGCGTTTTAATATTTCATCCCCACCGATTTGTCCAATTGAATCATTGATTAATTTGAATCGATCGAGGTCTAAATGGATAAACGCTAATTTTTCAAGATGTGTTCCTATTTCAAAATTCTCACGCAAAGCTTTTCGATTCCACAAACCTGTTAATTGGTCATGGTAAGATAAAAAGAGGAGCTTTTTATGATTATAATGGTGTACAGAGAAATCTCGAATAATCAAATGAATTTCAGTTACAATCCCCTCTACAACAACAGGTAATACTTTCATATGTGTAGGTATATGGCTGCCATTTTTATGAATAAAATAAATATCTTCCATTTCAGTAGAGGTACCGGTGAATCCACAGGCGAGTGTTTCCTTTAATTGCTCTATTTGACTCTTTTCAATTATACTCAGTAATGAACTGCCCTCTAGTTCATTACGATGATAACCAAAAGCCTTTCGTACCGAAACATTTGCTTTCACTATATTTAATTTTTCATTGATAGAAATAATGGGATCCAAGTTATCGTCAATGACAGATGTATATTTATGTTCAAATTCAGTTCGTACTTGTCTCTCTTCATGTAAATCCTGAAGTATGCGTAGTTCAACAATAAATAATTCACGCTGACAATCCGTTACTTTTTTTTGCAAATAAATCCCTAGTAGAACATCTTGTCCATTCTGGCACCACTCAACTTGTTTTTTATGTACATCACTTCTTTGGATTAGCCGAATTTCACTTTTTATTACTGAGCTGAAATCTCCAAAGAAATCATCAACACTCACCTTATCTTCACATAAAAAATACTTTCTCAAGCTTTGATTTGCATAACGGACATTAAAAAGGTCCCCATCTTCCTTTTCTACTATAGCCATCATTGTAAAGGGATGAGCTTCGACATATTGTTTTATAAAAACATCAAAACTCTGTTCGGGATTATTGCTTCTCATAGTTTCCTCCTACGTCTATCGTTACTTCGATTCTTCTCTATGTTGTCTGATATTATTCAACTATGATTCGGCCATTCTTTATTAGAAATAATACTTAAGTATGTAAGTAGGAATAAAAAAATCTGCCTTGACTCAAGACCGTAATAATCCATATAAGTCAAAATTCTTGTATAGCTACAAGTCATGTTGATATGATGGATTATAGGTAAGTACAATCTATCCGTTTGTAATCACTAAGGAGGTCTAACGTGAATCGTCATACTAAAGTAAGACAACTAGCAATTGCTGTGTACACCGTGAATCGGCATGCTAAAACAGCACCAAACAATAAAGAATTATATGATTTAAAAAAGATGGCTCTTGAAAAACTATTACGCACTGGTGACGCAAAAAAATTAGGTTTACATTTCGTAGAAAACCCGAAATTTAGCAAACAGCATTCAACTACATTAGTTCAGTGTCTCGACTTCCTCTTCCATATGGTTCCAGATAAAGAAGATTTTAAAATACTTCCCCATCTTGGCCATCAAAATCACTCTTCACGCAATCCACAAGAACGCATGAGTCTACGTGTAGCAAAAGAATTATTATACAATTTCATCGACATGAAACCCATATCAAAACAAAGAACACCGAAACAAAGAACGTATAAAAAAATAGCTAACTCGAAAGGCTTTCGTTCATCTTATTTAGACGGCTAATCAGTTAGTCTCAGCTAGGACTTACTGCGACCTATTCGCTTTATAAGTCCTAGCTTTTTTCTTTATAAAAGCATTATTCATAAAACCTACCTTGAATCATCTCTTCAAAATCCACAAGTAAAATCATTTCGTTGCTTCGTTTAATCACGCCAGAAACAGGGAGTTCATCTGCAACGTATAAATCATTCGCAGATTCAATGTCCAGCTCATTGATTCGATCAATTTGCATCACATCACTTACTTCCAATGCAGCTGTCATTTGACCAAATTCAACGACAATATATTTATTATCCATCTCATTTTCTAATTCAGCTTGACCAACTATTGACTTTAAGTCAATTAAGGGAAGTACATCACCGCGTAATTGTATAATCCCCTTAACAAAATTGGGTGCATGAGGAATAACTGTAACTGGTAGTGGCTCAATAATCTCTCTCACTTGGGATATTCGAATGCCAAAATGATTCGCTCCAACTCGAAACTCTACGAACTCAAATATATTTTGTCCCGCCACTTCTTTTTCAGATAGGTTCATTAGGTCCATTCCTTTCAAATGACTTTAACCGTTTCATCATGTTCTATCCATTATTATCGGTTATAATTCATAATCATTTAGTTAGGATGAATAATTTTCATACAATACTTGCGTACCTTTTTCTCCATAACCTTTGGCTACCAACTCATTATACATACTACGAGCAAGTTTTAAGCCTGGTAACTCAAGTTCCATCAGCTCAGCTTCTGCTAGTGCAATATCCATATCCTTTAAAAAGTGTTTGACATAAAATCCAGGCTCAAAATTCCCTTCTAACATGCGTGGCGCTAAGTTCGATAAGGACCAGGATCCTGCAGCGCCCGAAGCAATCGAGGATAAAACCGTTCGAGGGTCAAGACCTGCTTTTTCTGCATATATAATTGCCTCGCAAACGCCAATCATATTCGTAGCAATCGCAATCTGGTTCGCCATTTTAGTATGTTGACCTGCGCCTGCATTTCCTTGATATACAATATCTTTACCAAAGACTTGTAAGATAGGTTGAATTTCTTCAAAAACAGCCTTGTCTCCTCCACACATAATCGATAAGACACCATTTTGTGCACCGATATCTCCGCCTGAAACTGGTGCATCAATAGATGACATTTGCATTTCTGTTGCCCGATTCGCAATCTTTTTTGCTAATTCGGGGCTTGATGTCGTCATATCGACAACTATCTGGCCTGGCTTTCCAACTTCAAATATTCCATTCTCACCAAAATAAATACTCTCAACATCCGCTGGATAGCCTGCCATTGTAAAGATTACCTCTGCAGCTTCTACAGCTTGACTCGGCGTATCAGTCCATACAGCCCCTTCTTCTAACAAAGATTTAGCTTTTGACTTTGTTCTTGAATAAATGGTGACGTTGTAATTGGCTTTTAATAAATGTCGAACAATGCTACTACCCATAACACCTGTACCTATAAATGCAATATGTTTAACCACCATGATTCCCCCCATGCTTTTACTCTCTTTTCTGTATATTCTACCAGAAAAGATAATTTTTGTATCGTACATAAACATAAACACTAAACAAAAAAAGAGGACGAACTTTAAAAGTTCGTCCTTAAAAGGGGGAAATGAGAATGTTGCTGTGTTCAATATTAATGTCCCCCATTTTCCTAAAGCTTAAACATCTTTTTTAAAATATTTTATTTTTATTTTATCATATGCATTTTTTAATTCATTTTCTTCTTCAGTTGTTAGTTGTTACCGTTTAAGCAATATATTTGACGAGTCTGATACCTACAGTCCTTTTCTCCTTACCTTATAGTTAATTCGCACATCGCTCCATGCAACGGTGCTTTATCGTTTTCTAACTCATTTAGTAGTACATCCAGTCTTCTACTTAGATTTATCGTTTCTTGTGAAGAGAAACCTTTCTTTTTTACAGTTCTTATCATTGTCTCACGTAACTGTTCGATTTCATCCATTAGATTATGTTTCATACGAACCCCTCCATGGGTAAAATGAGGTACTTATTATTCCAACAAAATGAAAAGAAACTCCTTTGATTCCAATAAGTCTAAAAGCTCTGTTAATATCGTACCGATTTTAATACTTTTACGCAATGGTTGTTTTCGATTAGAATAGTTGTAGAATGAAACTTAAAGAAGTTTTATTCGTCTACTATACTGAAGGAGGAATTTATATGATTAAGAAACCGTATTTACTTTCAACTTTACTAATTGCAATGCTCATTTTAGCAGCTTGTGGTAAAACAACAAGTGATGACAATGGAACAGATGTTGAAAACGACACAGGACAAGCACCGAATGAGGAAGTAGAAAATAATGAAGATAACGAAGATAACGATGTCATTCAAGATGAAGATGATTCCGTTGGAGCCGTGGACGATGAAGAGGCCTCTGAAAATGAACCAAACGTAGAAGAGGACGGCAAAAATGAAGAACCGCAATCAAATGACTTTTTAACGAATGCAGAGCAAGTAGATAGCGATGCACAAGATTTTTCGATGTATATATTACCTGAATATACACTAACGAGCGAGGAACCGGGGAGAGATTCTCTATACTTAACTGAAGATGGTAAAATCTTTATGAGAATTGAAACATTACCTGCTGACGAAGAAACGTATACGTATTTAAAAGAAAATACAATCGCAACACTTGAAGCAAGTAGTAATGAGAATACGCCAACTGAATTAACACAAGAAAACTCCTTACCACAAGGCGATAATATTGAAAATGCCGTTGGATACACAGTGACTACTGAAGAAGGTATCGTGACAGGCATTGTATTCGAACGTGATGGTTTGCTTGTTCGTCTAACAATTTTCGATACACAAGAAGCTAACTATTTCTCTGATTTCTTAAAAATGGGTGAAACGGTCGTAAAAAAATAAAGAATATCTGTTTTTTTAAGTGAAAGACAAAAAGACTGTAGATTTCCTTCTACAGTCTTTTATTTTACTGAAAATAAAGATGTCAAGATTGCACCCTTTTCAACAAAAAACGCAGGCACTTTGTAATGTGTGCCCACGCTTTATTTTGATAAGTCTTTGACTGACAACCCAAGTTTTTTTACCAGTTGAATCGCTGCTTCTTGTTCTTCAACATTTAGGCCAGCCATTAACTCTTCTATTTTTTGGGCATGTTCAGGAAAGATGGATTCTACCAACGTTACCCCTTTTTCCGTAATCGATATATAGGTGACCCGCTTATCCTCTTCGCAAAAAATCCGTTGTAAAAATCCCTTCTCTTCCAATCTATTTACAACATAGGTCATCGAACCACTACGCAGTAAAATCTTTTGTCCAATTTTTTGGATTGGTTGTTGACCTCTATGATGAAGAAGTTCAAGAACTCCAAACTCTGTCGGATTCAGCCCATACCGCTCGATTAACTTATGAGATTCTTCTAAAATTACTTTACTCGCCCTTGAAAGCACGATAAATAACTTGAGCGCACGCTCTCTATCCTTCGTCATTTTTTCACCTTCTATATATCCGTAAATATGTCCTTCATTAGTATATCGGATAGAGAACATCCTTGTCAAAATCGCTCATTGTTTCTTTTACTTTGTAACAAATTTCTTTTTTTCTTCTTCCGTGATTGTCTTATCTTTTTCAGCAATTGGAAACGAAAGGATGAATTTCGTCCCTTTCCCCAATTCACTCGTAACTGAAATGGTTCCACCTTGATCTTCTACTGTCTTTAAAACGAAAGGCAATCCTAGTCCTGTACCAGAAGAACGTGTCGTAAAATAAGGCATGAAAATTTGTTTCAAATGATTTTCATCGATGCCCTTTCCCGTATCTTCTATCACAATATTAATTTTATTTTGTCCGGATTTTTTAGTGTAAATGGATAAAGTGCCACCTGGTTGCATAGCTTCTAATCCATTTTTCAATAAATTTAGTAAAACTTGTTTTAACTTACCTTCCTCAGCGAAGAGAGAAGGTTCTCCCTCGAATTCAAAATCTTGAACAATCATAATACTTTCCAATGTTGCTTTCGGATAAATGACACGGATAATATCAGAAAGAAGCGTGTGCACTGAAATGATTTCTTTTTCAAAAGAGGATGGTTTCGATAAAAATAGCATTTCACTTAATATTAATTCCATTCTTTGAATTTCATCATCAATGACATTTAAATACTTTAATGTTTCATCATTTGCGGTAGCTTTTAATAATTGTGTAAATCCTTTGAGTGTTGTAATCGGATTTCGAATTTCATGGGCGATACTTGCAGCAAGTTGGCCGACTTCTAATAATGACCCTTTATGTGCCAATTGTTGCTTGAGCATTGTCTTTTCGGTAAAATCAGTTATTTTCGTTAAGATTAGATTGGTCTCGTCATCTTTAAAAGATGCGATTTTATAATATCGGATATGTTCAGAAGGATGAATATATTGCTGTATCGTTTCGATATGTCCTTCTTCTGCTATTTGTTGCTTAAACTTCTCTATTTTCAGTGTTTTTTCCGAGAATAATTCTAGTACATGATCGATTGTTTTCCCAATAAAATATTCATGTGAAATATCAAAGAGTTCAATGGATAATTCATTCATATCTTTTATAATTCCCTCTTGATCGCTGATAATAAATAAACTATCAGACTGTATAAATGCACTTCCCCAATGAATATCCAGTCTTTTTTTATTGATTAAAGATAAATCGAAAAGCATAATAACTTTGCTAGCCGTTTCATCATAAAGAACACTTACCTTCACACAACATTGGTCTTTATGCAATTTCATTTGTATTTCAACTGTCATTCTTTTTTTATCGCTTATTTGTTTTAACATGTCGTTCATTGTTAGTAAAGATTGTTCTGCAATCACATCTCTGATATTACTTTGTTGACCGATTCCAAAGCTCTCTATAAATCGATGATTCGCCTTATAAATAGTACCGCTTAAATCGACAACCGCTAACGGTTTATTTACATCTTTTAAAAGAAATTGAATATCTTCGTTTAATTGTGTTTTTTCTAGTGTCAACTTTAAACCTCCTACTCCCTTTTTCAACAATATGAGGAATATTGATAAATCATGCGGAAAGGTCAAATTTGTACAAGAGATGTCCATTATAAATTATTTCACAGATTGTCGCTTATGTGTATGGATAAAAAGAACCACTAGACATTCCTGTGCGTCAGAATTTTTACATTCTTTCAAATCATACCAAATTTTACTGAATATTAAAACCAAAATAATTACTCATTACAAAAAGTCCTAGCAAAAGGATTTTTTCGCTAGGACCCAGGTTATTCTGATTTTTGTAATACTTCATTGCATATAGTCAATGATTACCCAATAATTACTCTTTCTTTAGGGTAATGATAATGTGGTTTTTTTGTTCTTCCGCCTAATGTAAATAAAAAGGAAATTAAACCTACTCTTCCAATAAACATAAGGACCATAATAATTATTTTTCCGGTTACCGATAATTCAGATGTAATTCCAAGTGACATGCCACAAGTCCCGAAGGCCGATGTAATTTCAAATAACAGTGCATGTGCCGGTAATGTAGGCTCAGTAACGAGAAGAACAACAACTGCAATCACCACCATCAGGCCTGCTAAAAGAATAACAGCATAAGACCTAAACACATCCACTAATTTTATTTGTCGATGAAAAACATGAATGACTTCTTGTCCACGTGCAAAATTAATAAGAAACAATACAGCGATTGCAAGCGTCGTCGTTCTTATACCGCCCCCAACTGAACTAGGCGAAGCTCCGATAAACATTAAGCTACTAATTAAAATATCTGTCGCGTTACTAAATTGTGTGACGTCAAATGTTGTTAACCCTGCGGAACGTGAGGAAACCGAATGGAATAACGCTGTAAAAAGTTTTTCATGCCATGCCATCCCTTTGAACGAGTTCATGGATTCTAAAATAAAAATCATGACTGTACCAAAAACAAGTAAAATACCGAATGTCGCGGTTGTAATTTTCGTGAATAGTGAAAAACGGAAGTTCTTCCTTTTATTTCTTGAAAAATAATATCTTACTTCAGCTAATACTGGAAATCCAATTGCTCCGAATACGATTAGAATCATCGTACAAATTTGAATAAAGTAATCATTGAAATATGGCTGTAACGAGGCATTATCAAGTGAAAAACCAGCATTTGTTGTTGCAGACACAGCCATAAACAAGCCGTTAAGGAAAGCATCACCAAATGTTTCAAAATCATTTAGAATATAAATCGTAAATATAAGGCCGCCAACTAACTCAATCGTAAAAATTAGTTGGACAATTTGACGAATAAGTTGAACGATTCCTGCAAGTTCATACTGATTATGATCCGCCATCATTAACTGACGTTCACGCAATCCGATTCGTTTTTTAATCATCAACCAAAAAAATGTCCCGAGCGACATAATTCCAATTCCACCTAGTTGCAAAACAACCATGAGCATCGCAATCCCGAAAGATGTATAGGTATCACCAATACTTATCGGCGTTAGCCCTGTGACGCTTACAGCACTTACAGCCGTAAATACACTGTCAATTAACTTCACTTCTATACCAGGCTTATAAACACCTGGCAAATTAAGGAGAAAGAAGGAGAAGGCAATCGCAAGAAAATAGTAAAACACAAGTATTTGCACGGATGTAAATCTTTTAATTGCCTCCCGTGGATACTTCATTTTTCCTTCCTCCTTCCGCCATCAATATTTTATCCTACTCTTTTCTTACGGACTTTCCTAACACCACTTAAATAGCCTCGCAGTGCAATTCCTACCAACACAATCCAAAACGTTGATTTCCAAAGAGTAGAATGCGGAAATGCTGTATCAATAATCTGAAGCTTTTCATGGGATAAAGTAAGTACTACTAATTTAACGCCTACCCATCCTACAATAAGAAATGCAGCCGTTTCAAGTGTTGGGTATTTTTCCAACAACACAACAAATTGCCTTGCAGCAAACCGCATAATGATAAGACCAATAATCCCACCGAGTAACATAACACTAAACTGTCCGCCATTAATACCGCCAATATCGAAATCCCCTATTTCTGGAAGAGTAACTGCAAGTGCAACAGCAGCTAACATAGAATCAAGAGCAAACGCTATATCTGCCAACTCTACTTTCAAAACTGTCATCCAAAAACCTGATTGTTTACCTTTCTTCACCTTCGCATCATTATGATTATTTTTTCTTTGGTCGATAATATTTTTAATAGATATAAACAATAAATATGCTGCGCCGAGCGCTTGGATTTGCCATATATCTACTAAGAAAGTAATCATAAATAACGCGGCAAAGCGAAATACAAATGCACCTAACAAACCATAAAACAATGCTTTTCTTTGTTGAACCCTCGGTAAATGTTTTACCATAACAGCCATGACGACTGCGTTATCCGCTGCAAGTAATCCTTCTAGTATGATCAGAACGACAAGCACCCATGCGTATTCTAATAAAATTGCTTCCACTCTCCATTGATTCCTCCTATGAATTCAAAATAAAAAAGACCCTCACCTAATAAAGGCAAAGGTCTCGCAAAGTCGGAATTCAGTACTGCAAATTTCGGCTATCATAACCGATGGCATAGCCATGTATTGACGATTATGAAATAGGTTTCCCTAATGCTACTCCCCTTTGACATGCTAGTCAAAAGTTATTAAGTTATTGGATGCTTTTGCCTATATTATATCATTTTCATTATGAATGTACATAAAAATTTAATTTATTTTTATATGAAATTCAGGATTCCCCTTATTTTTATTATAAAAAGCAGTCATCGTTGGGATAGATTGTATAAAATCAGCACATTTTATGCCACTAGGGGCAAGCAACTGTTGAGCGATTGTCGTATCAAAAGTAGCATTCCATGTTAAATAATCAATTGTCTCTACCTCAACCCCTAACTTTTGCTGTAACTTTGTCGATGACAATCCTTTTTCAGCAAGAATGCGTGGCAATCTTCCTTTTGGCTTCTTTCCAGTCAGTTCGATTACCATTGCCCGGTACACATCTTCAATCGGGTGTGGAGCTGGATCTGTTAAATGAATTGTTTCCCCCACCGCTTCCGGACTTTTGGATAAATAGACAGTTGCATTAATAATATAGTCAATCGGCACAACGTTTATGCACGCCTCCGTTTTTCCGACATAAGGAATAAATGGCAACCACTTTAAACGATCAATCATATTCATAAAAAAGTAAGGACCGTCAAATTTGATTGTTTCTCCTGTTATGGAATGCCCTCGCACGATTCCAGGACGAATAATTGTTAAAGGGATATGTGTTTTAAGGGACTCAACTAAAATTTCTGCTTCAAACTTCGTTTCCTCATAATGATTTTTGAATGCGGTTGGACGGATTAATTCAGTCTCTAATAATAATCCTTCCCGCTTGCCAGCCACGTAGGCGGTACTAAAATACATATACCGTTCGATTGAAGGGTGATGTTTCACGAACTCATTGACGTACCTAGTTCCATCTACATTAACTTTCCAAGCGATTTCTGCTTGAACTGCGAGGTCATAGATGGCAGCAAGATGCCAAACAGTCAGATGTTCTGTATTCAATTGCTGAATAACCGACTGTTCGATACTTAGACTAGGTTTTGAAATGTCCCCTACTATCAGTTCAAATGGCACGATAACTTGAACTTCTTCCATAATTGATTTGATTTTTGATTTTGCAAGTACAACCTGCTCTTTTTGAATCAATAAATAAATCTTCTTAACTTCACCTTGCCGTAAAATTTCTTTAATTAATTCAGAAGCAATGAATCCTGGAAAGCCAGTAAAAAAATGCGTTCGCATATTGTCCCTCCTCTTCACGATGAAAAGATGCACCTATTATAAATTATAGAATTTTAGAACTATTTTAATTATAGCCGTAAACAAGAAAAAGTAGAAGACGAGATTTTGCCATACTCATCCTCTACTTTTGTCATCATTGTGGTGCAGTTTTGATGGACATCGAATCACGCCTGGCCTTTGCCTACCTTTTTTCTCGTTTCTTTGTCAAATAAACTATACATGACAGGAACGACATAGAGAGTCAGCAATGTTGAACTAATGAGTCCACCAATGACCGCTATCCCCATCGGCTGGTTCATCTCTGTCCCTTCTCCAATGCCTAATGCGAGCGGTAATAAGCCAAGAATCGTTGTGAGCGCAGTCATCAAAATCGGACGTACACGATTTCGAACGGACACGATAATTGCATCATACGACGATAACCCTTTTTCCTTTTGTTGATTAATATAATCCACTAAAACAATCCCGTTGTTCACGACAATCCCGACAAGTACTAAAATACCAATAATTGCTGTGACACTAATCGGCGTATTCGTTGCAAATAAACCAAGTGCAACCCCTATGACCATTAAAGGTACAGAGAAAATAATAACAAATGGATACTTAAATGACTCAAATTGTGCAGCCATTACAATATAAACAAGAATGACGGCAAGTATAAGTGCTAGCATCATATCATTGACAGCACTTTCAAATAGCTCCCGATCACCGCCGAAAGAAACATCTATTTCCTCAGGTAAATCAATTTGCTCGATGATGTCGTTCACCTTTTTGGTCATTTCTCCTAAAGATTCTGTTGAAACGTATTTCACATCGAACGTCACCGAATGAGCTTGATCGACTCGTTGAATCGCAACTGGACCATCCGTAATACTGATTTTGGCAACTGAATCGAGCGTTACAAATTCGCCAGTTTGTGTGCGTAATTTCAGCTTTTTCAACTGTTCAATACTATTTCTAGCCCGTTCATCGTATTGAACAAATACATCTACAACTTCGTCATTTTTACCAATGATTTGCGTGGCTAATTGTCCCCTTGTGATATGGTTAATCGATTGGGCAATTTGATAAGGGACAAGTCCTTGTTCTTCAGCTTTCACTCGGTTCACATCAATTTTTATCTCTTCAACCGTATTTTGAATTGTATTTGATACTTCTTGTACAGATTTTAATGCTTCAAGTTCCTCACTCAATTCGACAACCGCATCATATAAACGTTCTTCATCTATATCTTTAAGCGAAAATGAAAGCACATTTGGTGATGAACCAGAGGCTGTCTGTAAATTGAAACTAACTTCAGCATCGTCACCCACCGCATCTAGGACTTTCGGTTGAACTGCATCTACAAATTCAAAGATAGAACGATCACGGTCCGCTAGCGGAAGTAATTTTACATACACCTCTCCCCTTGAGGCATTCGAAGTCCCTTGGGCTAACCCCTCCTGCGTACCGCCTACCAAACTTACATATACTTCGACGTCATCCTGCTTTATTAATTCAGCTTCAATTTTTTTCATCACTTCATCAGTAGCGGATGGTGATGAACCATTTGGGAGTTTAACCGCAACACTAACAAATCCTTCGTCCGTTGCCGGTAAAAACTCCGTTCCAACTTTATACAATCCAAGACCGCTTAAAACAAGCATCACAACCGTGATACTTAAGACAATAAAACGATAGCGTAATGCCCATTTTACTGAACGTGTAAATCTGTTTAATGGCTTTGATCGGCGGCGTCTCGCTTCAATATTTATTTTCGGTTCTTTTAACATATGCGCTGCCATCATTGGCACAACGGTTAACGCAACAACGAGTGAAGCAAATAAACTAAACGAGATTGTTAACGCAAACTCCGTGAAAATTTCACCGATTAGTCCACTGATAAAGATGACGGGTACAAAAACAGCGAGCGTCGTTAATGTCGATGCTGTGATTGCTCCGCCAACTTCTTTTGTTCCTTCAAATGCTGCCAGTTTTGGATTTTTCCCCATTGCTAAATGACGCTCTATATTTTCAATTACGACAATCGCGTTATCTACTAACATCCCTATTCCTAACGCTAAAGCACCTAGCGTCATAATATTAAGTGAGAAATTCGCAAAGAACATCATAACAAATGTGACAATTACCGAATATGGAATCGCAATTCCGATGATAATTGGACTTTTGATGCCTTTTAAGAAAAAGAACAACACAAGCATTGCAAAGAGGCCACCTAATAGAAGTGTTTGGCCAATATTCCCAATTGCTAATTGGATATAATCTCCTTGGTCAAACAAGATATCGGCAGTAACATCTTGAAACTCCTCTGTTGCTAGTAAGTCCTCAAGCGCATCTTTAAAGGCCGTTGACACATCCGCTGTGTTTGCACCCGATTCCTGCAATACAGACATTAAAACAGCTTGCTCCTCATTTGCACGGGTAATCGTAGAAGATGTCGCTTCTTTTAACGTAACTTTTCCTATATCTTGCATGAACACTTTTTCTCCATCGATAGGATTGGTCATAATTGGTAATTTTTTGATATCATCCACCGAAGTTAACATACTGACAATTCGTGTCGTCAATTGTTTTTTATCACCTGTTTCAATGGGTTCACCAGGCATTGAAACATGATTCGCCTGAATGACTTGAACAATGTCTTCCTGAACAAGACCGTATTCTTCTAATTTTTTCTCATTGAGTGTAATTTGAACTTCCTCTATATATTCACCCGATACCGTTACACTTGCGACGCCTTCTGTCCGGCGCAACTCTTGCTCTAACGATTCGGCAAGCGTACGGATATCTACTTGCTCTGTCTCAGCACGTAAAGATAGCTGAATAACGGGAAATTGCGAAGGGTCAAACTTCATAAATCGCGGTGCATTTGCCCCATCTGGAACAGGCACTTGATCGATACGTTGCATGACATCCATTTGGATATCATCAATTTTAGTCGACCAGTCGAACATCAAAAAAATAAAATTTGATCCTTCTTGTGAAGACGACTGCATCGTTTTCAAGCCTGGTGAGGTCGATAAACTTTTCTCCAATGGTTTTGTAAGTTTCTCGCTCACTTCTATCGGAGATGCACCAGGATAACTCGTTACAACGACCGCAACAGGCGGGTTTAATTCCGGAATTAATGTCATTGGAATACGAAAAAACGAAACCGCTCCAAGTATAATGACTAAGAACATCGTTACAATTGTAAATACTGGCCTTTTGATTGAAAAGTCGCTTATTTTCATCGATATGTCCTTTCTACTAGCACTTTCTTTCATCATAATGAATGTCACCCGTTTGTTCAACCAAGATATTCCATTACATGACTCTGATATTGAAGGATGCATTGTCTTTTTTCTTGAAATTAAAAACCTAACGACATTAATTAAAAGATGTCGTTAGGTTTCCTCTTACAATAAACTATATAATTCAATATCAGGATTTCTATCATGGAACCAACGCATCGCGAATTCATTTTCGAATAAAAATACTAATTTATCATAACGATCCTTCACAAGCATTGCACGTTGTCCAGCCATCGATTCTTTCACGTCTTCCTCATTATGAATCCACCGCGCTACTTTTGACCCGATATTTTCCATCTGAACTTCCACGTTATATTCATTTTTCATCCGATGTTCAAATACTTCGAATTGTAATTGTCCAACTGCTCCTAGCAGCACCTCTTCTGTATGAAGTGTACGATAATATTGGATGGCACCTTCTTGAACAAGTTGTAAAATCCCTTTATGGAAATGCTTAGATTTCATGACGTTTTTCGCAGTGACTCTGACGAACAGTTCCGGAGTAAACTGCGGAAGCGCTGCAAACGAGAAGGAAGACTTTCCACCAATGACCGTATCGCCAATTTGATAATTGCCCGTATCATGTAGACCGATTATATCGCCAGCGACCGCTTCGTTCACCGTTTCTCTATCATCTGCAAGAAATTGTGTCGTTTGGGTTAATTTAAACGAACGAGAAAGTCTCGGTACTGTAACGGTCATTCCCCGGTTAAATGCACCGGATACGACACGGACAAAAGCAATTCTGTCGCGGTGTGCAGGGTTCATATTCGCTTGGATTTTAAAGATAAAACCCGAAAACTCTTCTGTTTGTGGATCTATCGCTACTTCCTCTGTCGTTAAACGGGATTGAGGCGACGGTGCAAATTGTAAAAAAGTTTCTAAGAAAGTTTGGACACCAAAGTTTGTTAAGGCACTTCCAAAAAATACAGGTGTTAACTCACCTTTGGCAACGCGTTCTTCAGAGAACTCATTCCCCGCTTCATTCAAAAGCATGATATCTTCTAACGCTTGCTCGTAATAAGAACTTTCCATCATAGGATGTGTATCCGCAAGCCCGCCGTCTTCATCTAATGCCAAGAAACGGTCTTCACCTTCAACTCGCGCCTGCTCGATTCGATTGTTAAAGCGATCGTAAATGCCGAGAAATTCTTTCCCCATGCCAATCGGCCAATTCATCGCATACGATTCAATCCCTAATACTTCTTCTAATTCTTCCATTAAATCGAGTGGTTCTTTCCCTTGTCTATCCATTTTATTAATAAACGTGAAGATAGGAATGCCGCGCATACGACAAACTTTAAATAATTTTATCGTCTGTGGTTCGACACCTCTTGCCACATCAATCATCATCACAGCCGCATCAACAGCCATTAGCGTCCGGTACGTATCTTCACTGAAATCTTCGTGACCGGGTGTATCTAATATGTTTATTCTTTTCCCGGCATAGTCAAATTGCATCACGGAAGACGTAACGGAAATCCCTCTTTGCTTCTCAATTTCCATCCAATCAGAAGTTGCATATTTTCCAGTTTTTCTTCCTTTTACTGTCCCAGCGTCCCGGATTGCACCACCAAAATACAGTAGTTTTTCAGTTATTGTCGTTTTTCCTGCGTCTGGATGCGAGATAATCGCAAAAGTTCGACGCGCATTAATTTCATCTGTTATAGAATGCTCCATAATTTTTTCTCCTTTTTTATGCTTGAAGTTTACAAACGAAAAAAGAACCACCTGTCTTGCCGAAAACAGCTTAGCAATCGAGATAGCTCTTTCCTAATTTATTAATTTATTTTTCTTGCTCTAAATTTGTTCTCCGCCGCTTCAAGTGCAATGTCGGCATCTGAATGCGGATACTTTTCACGTCCGATAATTTGAAAGTCTTCATGGCCTTTTCCAGCGAATATAATGATATCATCTTCTTCTGCTACAGACACAGCATGTTGAACAGCTTCTACCCGATCGCCGATACAAGCATATTGTTGATGCGTCATTCCCGCCTCAAGCTCAGACAAAATTGTTTCATATGGTTCATCACGTGGATCATCTGTCGTTAACACAACGTAATCCGCAGCAGAGGCTTCTTTGGCCATAATTGGGCGCTTCACTCGATCACGATTTCCACCTGTACCGATTAGAAAAATGATTTTATTTTTCTTATAAGGTATGACCGCCTCAATCGCCTTTTGAATCGCGTCAGCAGTATGTGCATAGTCAACATACATCGTAAGCGGCAAGTCTGTCTCCACTTTTTCCATGCGACCTGCAATCGGTTCAATTTCACTTAAATAAGTGACGATGCTTTCAATTGTCATCCCTTTTGCGTACAATGCCGCCGTAGCCGCAAGCGCATTCGCTACACTAAATTCACCAATTAATTTCATCTGAACATGAAATTCACCGTCAGGCGTTACGAGCGTGAACCTCGTTTGATTGGCTTCTAACTGGATATCTATCCCATGAAAATGTCCTTTATTGTGTACGCCATATGTGAGAATTGGATAACTTGTTTTTTCAATGAATTTTTCAAACCAAGGATCATCGATATTCACAATGGCATACTTTCTTTGCGAAAGGTCTTGTCCCAATTGCGCAAACAATAACCCTTTCGCATCCCCGTAATTTTCCATCGTTCCGTGAAAATCAAGGTGATCATGCGTTAAATTTGTAAAGACCGCAATGTCAAATTCAGTACCTGCCAACCGACCTTCAACTAGTCCATGTGAGGAAACTTCCATCGTCATCGTTTGACACCCTTCATTCGCAGCTTGCGCAATCATGGACTGTGTAGCAAGTACATTCCCGGTCGTATTTTCCGTTTCATAAAGCGTTCCATTTAAATTAAATCCGATTGTTCCGGAAGCCGCAGATTTTTCATGAGCTGCTTGTAAAATTGACTGGATAATGCCACTTACACTTGTCTTTCCATTCGTTCCTGTTACACCAATCATCGTCATTTTTTTCGATGGATAATTAAAATATCGCGGTGCTAATAAACCAAGTGCCCGTGAGGTATTTTCAACAGTCACAACTGCAACTTTCTCTAGATCTACAGGTATCGGTTTAGAAGCCACGATGACGCGTGCCCCGTTATCAACCGCTTGTTGAACATATTGATGTCCATCCACGGTAAACCCTTCAATACAAACAAAGACGCCACCGGGCTGGACCGCTCTAGAATCCACCTCCAAATCTGTCACCGTTTCAGGTAGTGCGCCCGCCACCTGTGTTATAGGTAATATCGAAAATAAATCTTTCGTATCCATCAAAATCCTCCGTTCAATCCATCATATTCGATGTCACATAAGCAAAAAGTAACCCGGCAGTCGCCTCTAAAGAATCGATATGTGTCCGCTCAAGTGCATGAGAAGACTCGATGCCTGGTCCAAATAATGCATGCTTCACATCAAAACCTGCACGAATGGCAGCCGATGCATCTGATCCATAATAAGGGTAAATGTCCAATTTATAATCAATTTTCTTTTGTTTCGCAAGTTCAACGAGATGTTGAGTTAATTCGTAATGGTAAGGTCCACTTGAATCTTTTGCACATATGGAGACGGTATACTCATCAGTTGCTTGTCCATCACCAATAGCACCCATATCAACTGCTATGTACTCAACTGTCTCAGCTGGAATATTGGAATTTCCACCATATCCAATTTCTTCGTTGTTAGAAATATAAAAATGCGTTGTATGTGGCAGAATAATGTTTTCGTCTTTTATTACTCGAATTAATTCAACGAGCAGTGCAGTGCTTGCTTTGTCGTCAAGATGACGTGACTTTATAAATCCATTAGCCGTTATTTCAAATCTTGGATTGAATGATACAAAGTCGCCTACTTCTATACCAAGTTTACGTGTATCCTTCTCATTTAATACTTTTTCATCAATACGGACTTCAATATTGTCTGCACTTCGCTCAGCAGTCCCCGAATCTTTATAAACATGGACTGTCGTTTGGCGCATTAAGATTGTTCCGCGCAACTTTTTCCCTGATGCCGTGTGAATTGTACAATATTCTCCCTCAACTGAGTTCCAATTAAAGCCACCGATATTCGTCAATTTCAAACGGCCATTGCTTTTAACTTCTTTTACCATGGCACCTAATGTGTCTGTATGGGCGGTTAATAAACGATGACGTGCTTGGTCTTCACCTTCAATTGTAGCAATAACTGCTCCTTTATTCGTTTTTTTATAAGTAACGCCCATTTTATCAAATTCATCCGCAACGATAGCCATCACATCCGATGTATAGCCAGATGGACTTGGCGTTTCAATAAGTTTTTGCAAAAGAGCCACTGTTTTTTCTTGATTAAATAAAGTTGTCATTCAATTTCTCCTCTTTTCCCCGTACTTAAATTATACAATGATTATCCTTTGAGAAAAAGGTAAAAGAAACAAAGTGACGCGAAAAACAATTCGTTTGTACTAAAAAACTCCACTTGTTTTAGCAAGCAACAACTGGAGTGTAGGATTATCACCGAATGAACGGTTTGATGAGTTTTAATTTATTTTTATAAGGTGGGAAGGCTAATTTCATCTGGATTTTTGTATTTCTTTGCATCATCGATTTTGCATGCGTGAATAATTCAAAGCTTGCTTTACCATGATAAGCATTCACGCCCGATGCACCGACACCGCCGAAGGGTAAATGGATATTCCCAACATGGGAAATTGTATCATTAATACACCCACCACCGAATGGCAAGTTTTCAATAAAATAATTAGCCGCACGTTCGTTTTCTGTAAACATATAAGCAGCTAACGGTTTAGGTTTTCGTCTAATTTGATGCATCGCTTCGCCCAAATTATCATATTCGATGATCGGTAATACAGGTCCAAATATTTCATCTTCCATGGATGGACTATCCCAATGAACATTTGCTAGTAAAGTTGGCGCAATATAAAGTTCTGTTCGTTCAAATTGTCCACCATAAATAATTTGAGACGACTCCCTCTCTATCATTGCAGTGATTCTGTTGAAATGCCGTTCATTAATCATGCGACCATAATCTAGACTGTTTAGAGGGTTTCCACTATAAAACTTTTTTATAACATGAATCATTCGTTCAATTAATGTTTCTTTAACACTTGTGTGTACGAGTAAATAATCAGGTGCCACGCAAGTTTGACCAGTATTTAAAAACTTTCCCCAAACAATACGTTCCGCCGCATGTTCAAGTTTTGCGGTTTGATCCACTATAACAGGACTTTTCCCACCTAACTCTAATGTGATGGGTGTGAGCCTTTCAGCTGCAGCCTTCATAATAATTTTCCCTACCGTCACACTTCCTGTAAAGAAAATATAGTCGAAAGGCGCATGGATTAAAGTTGAAACTTCTTCACGTTCGCCTTCTACTACACGTATATAATGAGGTGGGAATATCTTTTCTATTATATCGCGAATCACATGACATGTATTTTCAGCCATTTCTGAGGGCTTAATAATTGCACAATTCCCGCCAATAATTGCGCCGATTAATGGTTCCATGACAAGTTGAAATGGATAATTAAATGGTCCAATAATAAGCACGACGCCATACGGTTCGCGAACGATAAAACTTTTAGCCGGTTGTAAATGAATCGGCGTCTTCACTTTTTCTGGTTTAACCCAATCATCAATCGATTTAAGCATATATGAAATACTTGAAAGAACGAAACCAATTTCGGTTGCATACGATTCAAAAGAACTTTTTCCTAAGTCTTTTTGAAGCGCAAGCGTGATGGCATCTTCATGCTCGAGGATTGCATCATATAACCTTTTCAACATACTTTTTCTAAATTCAACACTTTTTGTTTCACCTGAAAAATAAAAGTTCCGTTGCCCCTGAATCATTGACTGAACATCATCTGCAGTAAAGTTCAATTTGCTCCCTCCATTTCGTTTCTTTTACGAATGATAGACAGAATACTAGAACGATGAAAACGAAAATCAACCATATATCTCCACTTTTATTGATTGAATATTTATTCTAAAAGTGAATCGATAAGCCTTTGAACTTCAAGTCCTTCTTCAAATGGTACAAGATTTGACTCTTTTTCATTCGACGCTGCAATACATTCGTCAACAAGCGTTCTAACCGAATCGAAAGAAGTCAATATTTCAAAAGCACTGTTTTTTCTTGCGATGCTAAGTTCGGACCAATTACGTAGTTTTAAAACACCGTTCGTTCCATATACTATATATGTCAGATTTTCTTTCTGACCAATACCTGAAAGACCATTCAGAAGAAACGGGATGTTATTTTCCGTCGCACCAGTGGCTAAGACGCTTGTTTCAGCTAAAGTTACGTCTGTAGGATAGGTTGTTTGATGATGATGAATGGATAGTTCGCCAAACATTCTGCACATAAGTTGGAGATAATGAGGGAATACTTCTCTAACAAAGCCACCTTGTTCTCGAGAACCAATCCAAGGATTTTGTTGCCAAGGACGTGGCCAATCTTGAAAATGTGCATTCAATTCGATACGCACGACTGATCCAATTTCTCCACTTCGGACAAGTTTCATCATATGTCTGACAGATGGGCTATACATGAGTGGGAAATGCATTGCTGTTCGGGTGTTACTTTTTCCAGTTGCTTCGACCATGTGTAACCCATCTGTTGCATCGTGGGCAAGCGGCTTTTCACAAAGCACGTTTAATCCGGCCTCGGACGCTTGATTACTTAATTCGGCATGGGATGCTGGCGGTGTCCCGATATAGACCCAGTCTGGCTTTAAAGCGAGCACTTCCTCATATGAGGTTGTTGCTTGTAAATCATATTTATTCGCAATTTCCGTTAGACGAACGTTGTTTTCATCAAATATCGCAATGATTTTTGCTTGTTCATTTTGTTGAAGCTGTTGGATGATTCTTTCGCCAACAATTCCAGTACCAACAATCGCAAATGTAGTATGCAATAAACTCGCTCCTTTTATTTAATCAAGAAAAAGAAAAAGTAGGCCTTCCGATTCCATTTGCCCTTACTCGGTTTTTATTATAACACCGATGGGTAAAGAGTGTTTAAGTCCCTATAAACAAATGAGGAGGAAATACAATGACAACTACTGAAGCATGGTGGGAAGAAATATTCGAGGGAGACCTTGCCCTTGGAATTAATAAAGAGAGACTTGCTGAACTTGAAGAAGAGAATTTTCTCTATTTTAATGAGGATAATTCTGATGACAATGATTTGCATTCATAATGTTAACAGCTTTTCCGATTATTACTTGGAAAAGCTGTTTTTTTCTATACTTCTCCACAAATAGAGTGCGGCGTAACTTAAATATGGAGACCAAATTGGAAAACGCGCAATAATTTCTTCTTTCGTTGGCTTTCTATCCATTTCCCATAAATTCATTAACGCATTTTGTAAACCAATATCTGCGACTGGAAATAAGTTTGGACGTCCTAAACCTGACATGAGGAAGTTTTGGGCAGTCCATGGACCGACACCTCGGTAATCGGTTAGTATATCGATTACTTCATTGTCCTCCAATCGTCGTAATTTTTCAAGATCTAGA
This sequence comes from Sporosarcina ureilytica, assembly GCF_001753205.1. Taxonomy (GTDB): domain Bacteria; phylum Bacillota; class Bacilli; order Bacillales_A; family Planococcaceae; genus Sporosarcina; species Sporosarcina ureilytica. The sequence continues at coordinate 2,703,634 of NZ_CP017560.1, forward strand.
GAACCAGTTGCTACCGCTTGCGATAAACCGATGATATACTCGGCCTTCCTTGAACTAAACTGCATATCCCGTAGCGTTGATACTTCAAGGTCGGCGATTACTTCAGGAGAAGGATATCTCCACACCCCATCTATCTCACTGCCAAATGCTTCAACAAAACGCCTCGTTAACGTATTCGCAAAAGACATATTTAATTGCTGATGAATAATACTACGCATTAATGTACTGTACAATGAAAAACTGCGAACAAGTGGCGTACCTTCGTGTGCTTGAAATATCGGCGCCAAATCTGAATCCATGAAATGAAGGTAAATCTCATCCAAAGGTTCATTAAAATGGAAAATACTTTTCACCATATCCTTTTGTGCCTCATTTAAAATTCCTTTTAGTAAAAATGAAGGTGATTCTTTCGTGCCCATTGCTTGCAAGGTCACTATATTTCCTTCCTCCATTGGAAATCGTATTGAACGATTCAACATATCGACCGAATTTACAGGATCTCCCGCTAACTTTTCTAATGCTCCGTCGAAGTCATATACAAATGGAAGTGTAATAATCTCTGCCATCCCCCTCACCCGCCTTTATAAATTGTATCTCTAGTATACTAAAACCGTGATTGAAGCACATATGATTTATGCATAATGACGATGCTTTCATAAATAAATATATAAGGCAAAAACCCATTCTAAAAAAACTTTCCAAAAAGGGTTGACTTAATTTCTACGTTAGGTATAATAGTAATTGTCCAGTACATGAGACACATAATCTTTCAAACGGTTTCGTAGCTCAGTTGGGAGAGCGCCACCTCGACAAGGTGGAAGTCGGGGGTTCGAGCCCCTCCGAGACCATACTTTTTAAAAGCATCATCTCTTTTGAGATGATGCTTTTTTTATTGCTTTCACTTACTCCGTTAACCTATTACTAGTTTACTTACTAAACTTGACAATTATCGTAAATTCTTAAAGCCGCCATGATTTTATCCTGCTCTCACAACCTTCCCCCCTGTCTCTGGAATCACATGTAACACATAATCCATATAATAAAGCTAAGCATTGTTGAATAAGATAAATGAGGGGTGATATTGTGTATTTCATGAAACCTATCCCTTCCCATCCTAAAGATCTTCATCGTTTTTTTATGCGCTGGTCGGGGACTCAAAAATTATTGTTCGGCGCTTTAATGGCAGCGTTAGCAGCTATATTACAATCGGCTGGAGGCCTGTTACCTGGGGTCGGCTTTCTCATTAGTCCATTTACTACGGCACCAATTTTACTTGTTGCGCTTGTCTCTTTACGCACGAGTGTTTTGTCTTACTTTTTGACGATTTTGTTATTATTATTCATTGAACCAACCGAGTTGTTTATTTTTCCTTTTACAACTGGATTACTTGGATTTGGTCTAGGGTTCGCGTTTCATTTTTTAAATCGTCGATTGGAGATTTTAATAGCGAATGGAGTATTATTAACGATTGGTATATGTATTCCACTTTATGGATTAGGATTTCCTGTTTTCGGTCCAGCTTTATCTTCTTTTAACCTATCCGCTTTAGCGATTATTTTTGGATTTTCTTTTTTTTACAGCCTAATCTGGTTAGAATTCAGTTTTTATTTTCTTAATAAAATCAAACGCATCTTGGGGGTATGATTATAAGACACGAAAAAAGCATGATCCACATTGTACTGGACCATGCCTTTTTCCTCCCTAATTTCTAGGGGCGCACACGGAAAATTTGTTCGTTCTCCATTCCATTTCACATTCACAAACTGTTCTTTCTGACGACACATTTCCTATCTCGTCAGTGCAGTTTGAATAGCTGAACTGTATTTTTGCCTTATCCGGCAAGGGTTTACATTACTTAACTTCGTAACTTTTCATTTACAGTTCGCCGCCAATTGCACTTTAACAAAAAACTTACCGCTTACTATTAAGTTGTCTTCGCTCAATTCGTTTATGCTACACGACTTTTCTTGAGCTTACTTCATGAAACCTAAAAACTTTGGTTCCGACGAGATATTCCATCGCCAGTAAAGCAAATTTTCCGCCAAGGCTGTGCATTTCAAAATTGAACGTTCAGCCATCATATTACTGGCTTATTTTCAATATCGTTTAGCCTTGTATTTATTGTATACCCTTAAATCTTTTTCTTAAACATAAGAAACCATATTTTTAAAAATAAATTTATACTAATCAATTTCATACAGCTTTCTTTAAGGAGAAATTCGAATGTTTGATATGAATGTTATGCTTATCATTCGTGTAATGGTGTCTCCGTTGATTGGAGTGGAAGGCGCCGACTCCTGTGGGAGTAAGCAAAAGCCGTAACGAAGAACGGCTTTTGCGAATAAAAGCGAAGCGTTATGAGCAGGAATATCCAACAGGATGCCTTAATTTCTGCAAAAACCGCAGAAATACGGCAAATCGCAATCTACGTTTTGCAATTGGCTCACCGCCCGCCCCACGGAAAGCGTGCGCCTGGAACGGAAATCAACAGCATTCGGATTATTATTATAATGTTGACTCTATCTATCCACCCACCACTTTCTCTACATTTGAAAAAAACTTCCTTCGTTTTATCAAACGAAGGAAGTTTTTGGTGTTCATTTATGCAACTGCCACACTCTTGTCATTATCATCTCTATCTCGAGATTTATATTGGATTGCCACCAAGCCAACAAATAAGACAAGCCCAACAATATCTGTAATCGTTTCAGGAAAGATTAATAATAAACCTGTACCGACTGCAATGATTCGTTCAATCCAATTACATTTACGGTACCAATAGCCAATCATTCCCGCACCAATCGCTATCATACCAATCAGCGCAGTAAAGACCACCCATAAAATCTCAGGCACAGATGCGCCTATCATTAATAATGCAGGGTTAAAGACAAACATATACGGAATGATAAAGGCTGCGATGGCCAACTTGGATGAAGTGACGCCAGTTTTAATCGGATCACCGCCCGAAATTCCTGAAGCTGCAAAGGCTGCAAGCGCAACTGGCGGTGTAATATCTGCGACTATGCCGAAAAAGAAAACGAATAAATGCGCAGATAATGCAACTACTATCGGGATAGCAGCACCCGGTTCAGAACCAATCATAAGAAGTGTAATAATTGCCGGCGCAGCAATCGTTGACGTAATTACATAGTTTGCCGTTGTTGGTGACCCCATTCCTAAAACAAGTGAAGCAAACATTGTAAAGACTAGCGTTAGGAAGACGTTACCGCCCGCAGCGGAAATCAAGCCATTGGCAAGCCCTAACCCAAGTCCCGTTTTTAATACGACACCTACAATAATTCCTGCACATGCAGTTGCCGCCGCAACCGCCAACGCAGTCCGGGCACCATCAACAAGTGCTTCAATCATATCTTTAAAGCCAATTCGTGTTTCTTTGCGAATTGCACTTACTACGATTGTCAATACAATCCCGTAAAGCGCGGCTTGCATCGTAGGAATGCCGATTAATAAGAAGAAAATAATTCCCAAAATCGGTAACAATAAATAAATTTTCTTTAACACTTTTTTGCGGTCTGGAATTTGATCTTCTTTCATCCCTTTTAACCCAACACGTTTCGCCTCAAAATGTGTCATAATCCATATACCTGTGAAGTATAGGATTGCTGGGATTGTGGCTGCTTTGGCGATTTCCCAATACGTAATTCCGCCAATAAATTCTACCATCAGGAAGGCTGCAGCACCCATGATCGGCGGCATTAATTGCCCACCTGTTGAAGCAGCTGCTTCGACACCACCGGCAAATTCTTTACGATAGCCAAGCTTTTTCATCATTGGAATTGTATAAGATCCTGACCCGACTACGTTGGCGACAGAACTTCCTGAAATCGTTCCTTGCAAAGCACTTGAGAATATCGCAACTTTTGCAGGTCCTCCAACTAAGCGCCCAGCCAACACAACGGCAAGTTCATTAAAGTAATTTCCAACGCCAGTTTTCACGAGAAACGCCCCAAATAATAGGAATACGAAAATAAACGTTGCGGAAACACTTATCGGTGTACCTAATATCCCGTCTGTCGTAAAAAACATCGTTCGCACGATACTTTTAACATCTTGGCCACGGTGATTTAAAAAACCAGGGAAATAAGGTCCGAAAAATGCATACACTAAAAACACACTTGAAATAATTGTAATCGGAATTCCAACTGCTCGCCGTGCCGCTTCTAATGTTAGTAGTATTGCAATAATCCCGATAATCATATCCATTTCTGTTAATCTACCAACTTGCATCGTAATTTTTTCAATATTGAGCGGCCAATAAAGCCCTACCGCAACTGAAAGCAGTGCTAAGAGCAAATCGTAAAATGGAACCTTTCCTCGCTTTGTTTTGCCCAATCTTTTTCTTGCTGGAAATAAAATAAATATTAAAGATAAAGCAAATCCTAAGTGAATGGAACGTTGAATATATGCTGTGTATTGCCCAAAAATGGCCGTGTACAACTGAAACAATGAAAATGCAAGAAGGCCGACAAAAACAATTTTCCTAAAAACCGATCCGAGATCTCTTGTATTCGATTCAGGGTCATATTTACGAAGGATTTCATCTTGTTCTTCTTCAGATAATGTTTCTAGCTCAGTCTCCTGAACATCAACATTTTTCTGCTCTTGCTGCTTTTTATCTCTAGCCATTTAAATTCTCTCCTTTCATTAATTGATAATAAGTTAATTTTTGCACTTTAAATTCATAGGTCTTTCCCTTTTCTAAATATCTCTTTAGGTCTAACTCATTGTGATCATAACGAAGTGCTAAATCTGCATCTACTCTTCCGATATGAAGCCTAAATGAGTCGATTACTCTATCATTATATGTAAGCGTATAAACGCCATCCTTTAATTCCAAAGTTTCACCCTCTGCTGCTTCTCCTGGCAATCCAATGGAAAGGTTTTGATATGACATGGATAACAAACGAATCTTTTGTTCTGGCGTTATTTCGTAAGATTCAATGACATCAGTTAAATGAATGGAATGTACATATCTAATTTCAAATGCTTTTCGCTCATTTATCGTAACGTAAAAAAATTTATTTGACCTGGTATCAGAAAATAGCAAAGCCTCTGTCATAGGCAGAAAAAAGAAGGCGGATAAAATAAGTATCAAAAATAAAAATAACAACCTTGTTTTAATATTCCTCATTCGCTTTTCCTTTCCGAACGCTAACCAGAACATCCTAAGCAAGCAGTTCATAACGAATGCATATGACTAAGAATTGATAGAAATGGAGCGGTCGAAGCATTGCGCCTCGCCGCCCCACTTTTCAATGTGTTTTACTTTCCATTTGCTTCATCAAAATATTTTTGTGCACCAGGATGAATGTCGATACCGACTCCGTCTAATCCCGTTTCAGCTTTAATATACTGCCCTTTATCATGTGTCAATTTTGATGCATTATCGTAAATTGCTTTCGTAATTTCATATACTAAATCTTCTGGAAGCTCATTCTTAACAACAAGCATCGCACCTACTGAAACTGCATTTGTATCTTCAGTCGAACCATAAGTCCCTGAAGGAATGACTTCTTTTGCATAGTAAGGATACTTCTCAATGAGCTCTTCAGCTTTAGCATCCTCAATAGGAACGATGAATACTTTCGCTACTGCATTCAATCCTTCAACCGCACCAGTTGGCGTACCTGCCGTAACGAATGCCGCGTCGATTTGTCCTGATTGAATACTTTCCTGTGACTCCCCAAAGTCTAAGTTTTGCGCATCGATATCATCCATTGATAGTCCGTGAATTTCAAGCAATTGCTTTGCATTCGCTTCCGTTCCTGAACCAATTGCGCCAACTGAAACTTTTTTACCTTTTAAATCTTCAAAGGATTTAATCCCACTTTTTTCAAGTGTAACGAGTTGCACAGTTTCAGGATAAAGTGAGCCAATTGCAGATACTTCATCAATCACTTCATCTTCAAACATCAATTCACCGTTTGCTGCATAATAGGCGATGTCCGTTTGAACAAATGCGATTTCAGCAGCGCCCTCTTTTAGGTCAATCATATTCGCCGCAGAAGCTTGTGAAACTTCGGCATCTGTTTTAATACCAGTCTCTTTTGAAATAAAATCTGCAAACGATCCGCCAAGTGGATAATAGGTTCCTTGAGCTCCGCCTGTTAAAATACTTAAATTATCATAGTCATCTTTTTCTTTTGTTGCGCCATCACTAGAACCGCCCGAGTTACATGCAGCTAGCACAAGCATAGCAATCATTGAAATAATCGCCAATACATGGAGTTTCCCCTTTTTCATATTTCATTCCTCCCTTTTAGTTTAGAACTTTTATTGTTCAAATTCTATATTAACATGAAAGCGCCTACATATGTCAATATTCATAATATAATAATTCACAAAAAAACTCCCTTCATTAAATAAAATTAAGAAAGGAATTTTTGTCGTAATAAATATAATTAATTAATGTTGAGATGACTGTGCCTCTTCATCGTCACGGGTACGATGTGCAAGTCTAGAAGCAGCCGATGCAGCAATACTTGCAACTAAATCATCTAGAAAAGTATGAACGCCTCTACCTTTTTTCGTATCTAACTCATTGATGATACCAATTTTATTTTTATCTAAATGACCAAATGTTGTAACGGCGATGGATCCATACGTAAAAACAGCACCGAGTGCAATGGTTTCATCGACACCAAACAACCCTTCATCTGACTCAACAATTTGTTGTAACGGTTCGGATAATTTTCTTTGCTCAGCTAGCTCATCAAGTTCAATTCCGACAAGAATCGCATGTTGTAATTCTCGCTTTTTTAACACACTTTCTATGGATTCTATGCAATTTTCCATCGTAAGTTTCTCATTATATGGTAATTGCATTTCATACACAATTTCAGCAATATCATCTAGTTCAACGCCTCTTCGCTTTAGCGCGTCAACTGTCGCTTTTTCAACAATTTTTGAATGTACTTTTTTTCCTCTACTTACCATAATAAACATCCCCTTTTGTAATTCTATTGGTGTTATTACTATTATACCCACACTTACAGATGTGTTACAATTTCATACATATATAACCAAGGAGGCAACAACCCATGAAGCAAGGTAGAATTGAAGAAGTTTCTCTTTTTAGCGAGGCACTCGGTGAAGATATGCAAATTCTTATCCACTTACCTTATAACTATACGCCGCTTTACAAATATGCGGTACTCATCGGTTCAGACGGTAAAGATTATATTCAATATGGACGCGTTGGACGGGTCATTGATGAATTAATTGACGAAGGTGAAATTGAAGATGTTATTTATATTGGACTACCGTATAAAAGTGTTCCTGAACGTAGACGCATGTATCACCCAGACGGAGATAAGAGTGAGGCTTATACACGTTTTCTTGCCCATGAGCTCGTCCCTTATATAGATGAACATTACCCTACTTATCAAATTGGGGCCGGCCGTGTTCTAATGGGCGATTCATTAGCCGCAACGATTTCACTTCTTACCGCTACGAAATATCCAAATATATTCGGGAAAGTTATTCTACATTCCCCTTACGTAGATGATGTAGTCCTCAATAAAGTAAATGCCGTGCAAGACCCTTCTGCTATTTCTATTTACCATGTAATTGGTGAAGATGAAACAGAAGTGAAAACACAGGTTGATGGCATTCAAGACTTTTTAACGCCAAACCGTTCATTAAATCAACTAATTGAAGAGAAAGGTTTTCCGTATTTCTATGAAGAATTCAAAGGAGACCATACGTGGAAACATTGGCAACCGGACGTTCGACGTGCAATTTCTATGACTTTCGGGTATTAATCATGGATTGATGACAGAAAATATTTATTTCTGTTATAATTAAGATAAGCTGTACAATCTGATAGGAGGTTTTTGATATGAAATACGGTATTGTAGCGTTTCCCTCAAAAGAACTTCAAGATTTAGCGAATGGATATCGAAAGCGATATGACCCACATTATGCGCTCATTACACCTCATATGACAATTAAAGGTGTTTTTGAAGCAGATGATAAAGAAATTGAAGAAGTTGCAAAAGCAATTAAAAGAGTAACCGATAAACACGGTCCTTTTGAATTAAATGTCACAAAAGTAAGTACATTTGCGCCAATTACAAATGCTATTTACTTTAAAGCTGAACCTAACGAAAAACTTGTAAACTTGCATCAAGAATTAAACTATAATTTTTTTGGCGATGAACCAGAGTATGCATTTGTTCCTCATGTTACCATCGCGCAAAAGCTTTCTTCAGGCGAGCATGACGATATTATTGGTCAATTAAAAATGATTGGTGTGAATCATTCTGAAACGATTGATCGACTACATCTACTCTATCAACTTGAAGACGGTTCTTGGACAGTATACGAGACATTCCGTCTAGAAGGAAAACAGTAAACTTTGTATAACGTCACAATCGTCTCGTCACAACAAGAATTAGAAGATGCATTTTTTGTAAGAAGAAAAGTTTTCGTTGAAGAACAAGGGGTTCCGTTAAGCCTCGAATTAGATGAGTTTGATGATACTGCAAGTCATTTTGTCGTCTATAAAGGGGATTCACCAATTGGCGCTGGAAGAATCCGCGAAACAAGTGCACGGATTGGAAAAGTCGAGCGAGTTTGTGTCCTTCCGAAATATAGGGGGTTGCATCTTGGGAAACTAATCATGCAAGCCCTTGAAAATCACGGGTCGCAACAAGGCTACGAGAAGATTGTTTTAAATGCTCAATCGTATGCAATCCCATTTTATGAGAATATTGGATACACCATCACTTCACCTGAATTTATGGATGCAGATATTCCACACCGTGCAATGGAGAAAATAATTAAAAACTAAAAAATAGCTGAGTTATCTTCGTATTGAAGCGGATGAATCTCAGCTATTTTGATATACAGGACAATCTACCAAAAAAAGAAGCATATAGCATAGTTGGCTATGTGCTTCTTTTTTATTTTTAAACATAGGTGTTTATTGCGATGCCTTTTCCGATCATAGGAGCATTTGCTGGTAATAAGTTAGCTTGATTTGAGTAAATAGTAGATTGTGAATTTAATGGAGCTAATGAACGCTTTTGTTGCATTTGTTCTTTAATTACTTGCTGTGAAATGATCGTTCTCTCAAGTACCTGTGAAAAATCAGTATTCATATCTATCCTATGCACACGAGGAATTTCAGCAGTTTCTTCAGATGCCATTATCCTGTTCGCATATTGTTGTGATCTAAACGAACTGACTGGCAATATATAGCCCATTAGCTTCCCCCCTTCACTACGAATCTATTTTACTCTCAAGTGTAATATACCCTATTCAACCAAAAATCAAACAACTCTTACTAACTTATCTGCCAAGCATATTTTCAATATCGGCAAAATTAAAAGCTTTTCCGTCGTTCACAATTGAACGAACAAGTTCGTCTTCCATTTGTTGACTAATATCTTTCTTCGCAAGCTTTCCTACATTGCGAATGATTTTTCTTACTTGCCGCTCATCTTTGAAATCAGCAAATTGGATAGCGTTTGCTAACGCAAAAACTTCTTCCATCGGAACGCCCGTTTTCGACTCTATTTTCTTGAAAAATGAATCATTCATACGTAGTCCCCTTTCTTATACAAAGCTACAGCCGACAATAATAAGCAGGATGAAGAGAACAACAATTAGAACGAATGCTGAACCGCCATAATAGTTCCCTTTTCGTTCACGTCCGCAACCATGGCCACCATGACCATGACCGCCTACTCCGTATCCACCCGCGCAAGGATTGTATCCAAACATGAAAATCCCTCCTTCCCTTCTACATATCGTATGCTAAGAGAAAGAGGAAACCGGGGCAATTGCACAGGTTACTGAAGTTGTTTTTTAAAACCCTTTTTCATTTCTTTAATTCTTTCCTTCTGACTTAAACAGGATTGCAGCTATAAAACCAAACAATATGGCTGCACTAATCCCAGAACTCGTTACTTCAAACATTCCTGTTAAAACTCCGACAAGACCATGTTTTTCGGCCTCAGCCATTGCCCCATGAGTTAAAGCATTTCCAAATGAAGTAATAGGGATTGTAGCTCCTGCACCGGCAAAGTCAATAAGCGGCTCATACCAACCTAGTCCATCTAGAATTGAACCGCTCACAACTAATATACAAAGTGTATGCGCTGGCGTTAATTTTGCTACATCAAATAATAGTTGGCCAATTACACAAATTAGCCCTCCGACAACAAATGCTGTAATGAACATTGACATATTATCGTTCACTCATTTCATCGTTAATTCAACTGCATGCGCGATGCATGGAATATTTTCACCTTGTTGGTAAGATAATGGCGATAACAATGCCCCTGTAGCAATTAATAATACTTTCTTATACGTACCGGCCATCATTTTCGAATACACTTCCGTAAAATAAACCGCAGAAGAACAACCCGCACCACTTGCTCCGGACTGAAAGTTTGAATTACCACCGTAAAATTCTGCACCGGCATCTCTAAAATTATCCGAAACCGTAATTTCCTGCCTTTCGGCTAATGCCTTATATATTTCAAATCCTGTTAAACCAAGATCTCCAGTCATAATCAAATCATAATCATCTTCTTTTACCTGATGCCCCTTCAAATGACGTTGCAAAGTATCGATAGCTGCAGGCGCCATTGCCGCTCCCATATTGAGTGGATCAGTCATCCCTAAGTCAATCACTCTTCCTATCGTCCCTTTTGTAATTGAGGGTAGTCCCGCCTGGTGGGTTGTAATTGCGGCGACTCCGGCTGCTGTGGCAGTCCATTGAGCAGTCTTTGGCTTTTGTGCCCCATACTCAACTGGGTACCGAAACTGTCGTTCAACAGAATTGTGTTGACTTGCAGCTCCTGCAATTGCATAGGTTGATAAATTGGTATCTGTTAATAAAGCAGCCATTAACAATGAAGAAACGGAAGTCGCACAGGCTGAAAACAGCCCTAAATATGGAATTTGTAATGAACTTGCACAGAAATTCGAAGGCGTCATTTGATTGACGAGGTCACCTATTAATAAAAAATCTGCATCACTTGGAACTTTATCAATTTTGCTTAGCGCAATCATACATGCATCTTCAATCATTTTTGCATGCCCCTGTTCATTCGTCACGAGATTGCTTCGTTCGTCGTCATATATTTTATCAAACATATCGATAAATGGACTTTCTCGTTCCATTGGTCCAACTGTTACGCCCGTAGCCGCAATCGATGGTTTGGAATTAAATGTTAAAACTCCTTTTACTACCATGATGCTACACCTAGTTTCACAAGAATTGTTTTAATGAGTGCCACAATAAATGCAGATGCAACGCCAAATAAAATAACGGAACCTGCTAGTTTAAACATGTTACCGCCAACACCAAGCACATATCCTTCGCTTTTATGTTCAATTGCTGCAGAAATGACGGCGTTTCCAAATCCAGTAATCGGAACAGCTGCTCCTGCTCCTCCAAACTGACCAATTTTTTTGTATTGGCCAAATCCTGTTAGCAACATCGCAATAAATATCATTGTAGCCACAGTTGGGTTGCTTGAAGTTCGTTCTGTAAAATCAAAATAAGTCATATAAAAAATGGAAATAACTTGTCCGATTAAACAAATCGTTCCACCTGTAAGGAACGCGGCCACTACATTTCGAAGGATAGGTGTTTTTGGAGAAATTTCTTGTTCTATTTTTGCATACTTTTTCTCATCCATTACGTCTCCTCCTTTAATAGAGAAACTAATTTCTTCAACTCTTTCCCTAAGTTCTTATCATCCTTATCTTGAATAAGCTTGGACGTCTTATGCACAATTTTATTATCTGCAGACACGATAATATCGAATTCAGGATAAGCTTCTTTTAATTTCTTCTTTAATTCTTTCTCTATTTTTTCTTTATGAAATCTAGAAAAAGTTTTTACGGTTACACCCGAAATCATCTCTTCGTCATGAAAAATAATATTTGTACTGACCAAACGATCCTCTTTCGCAAATACTTCCTCTGCTTCATTAGTATTCACTTCTGAAGCATTGTAAATACGGATCCCATCTTCGCGGGGCGCACAACCGACTAACATGAATATGATTATGAAATACAGGCCGACGTTACGGATTAGAATTCTCCTCCTTTTATAAAAGTATGAGAAAACACAAGTTTTTTTATACAAAACTTAGGAATTCGCCCTATCGCCTAATGGAGAATTACATAAGGTATAGAGAAATGAAAGAGGAGGTGGAATGAATGGGATGTGGAAGAGATGATGATTTCAAAAGAGGTTGCCATCACGACAGCTGTATATGTGAAGTAGTTCGCGCTATTAAACGTATACAAGGTGTCAGGGATAATGATGACTGTGATGACTGCATTACAGACTGTTTCATATCACCACTTGGTGGTCTTGTAAGTCCATCACGTGGCCGCATTAACACACGGGTCTTCATGCTATTAACAGATGATGGTGATCCATTCAAAGCGATGTTCAAACGTTCTAGAAGAAGAAGAGACAGAAGAGATATTCGGGACAGCAGAGACGGTGAACAAGGCAAAGAAAGGCATTGTGATCGTGATAGCTGTTTCTCAGTCTTTTTCCGTGTACAAAATGTTTTCGACAACTGCTGTGCAACATTACAAGTACTTGAGCCACGTGATGAAAATGGAAGACGCGTCGATATTCTTAAAAATGGCAAAATAGATTTTGACAAATTATGTGATGTTGAAGAATTTGAAGCTACTGACTCTTGTATTACAGTTGACTTGAAGTGCTTCTGTGGAGTTCAATGTATTAAAGATGTACACATCGATTGTGATAGAGACGACTAATAAATCAAACCGCAATGCCCTGTCTGCCTGATTAGTTTTTACTAGTCGGGCAGTCTTTATTCCTTTAGTAATCAATTATTCAATCTAACTAAAAAAGACCGAACAGGCTTTTACCTGAACGGTCTTTCTACTTCAATCCTCTTGAAATGGATGACCTCGCCACAAAATTTCTTCAATCTTGCTAATTTCGACAGCGACTTGCTGGTCATCATTCTGGTCGATATCGATAAAAACCTTATCTCCATCAACCTTTGCAATTTTTCCTGATATAGTCTCGTCTTTAATAATGAATTTGAGTGGACTATACACTTGGCGTTGAAACCCACTTCTGAGATACATAATTTTATTATATATGGAAGGATTTATCTCTGCGGTAGGCTCAATTTTTTCCTGATCAACTTCTTTAAGTTTCCCATGGTCATAATCTTCCTTATTTTGCACAAAAACTGATGTGCTCTCCTCATCCGTGACAGCAACCCTAATGAATACAGGTGGCCCGGCAACAAACAATAATGGTTCATTTTCTGTAGTCATACGCACATCCTTTTTATTTTAGTATATGCGATAACTTTATCGTTGTTCATAGAACAAAATGATTTAAAGACCACTAATAAATGTAGTTGCTAGACCTAGATATATTAGTGTACTTACTAAGTCATTCAAAGTTGTAATGAATGGACCAGATGCAACCGCTGGGTCAATTTTCATTTTATGCATGAATAGCGGAATAAATGAACCCGAGAGTGTTGCTACGAAAATCGAAACAAAAATGGCAGCGCCCACGAGTAGTCCTAGAAGTAATTCTTGTTTCCAAACAAAAATGAGTCCTATTACAAAAATCGCACAAATAAGCCCTGTTAATAGTCCTGTGCCAGCTTCTCTCAATAATAATTTAAACTTACTTTCGTCTTCAATATCACGTGTCGCAATCCCACGCACCGCAACCGCAAGCGCTTGGGTTCCACTATTTCCAGCTGTACCCGCGATTAAAGGAATAAAGGCGGCTAGCAAAGCAACTTGTGCAATTGTCTCTTCAAAGGCCCCAATTAAATTTGCTGTTAACATTCCGAGTACAAGTAAAATTAACAGCCATGGCAAACGTTTTTTAGCCGCGGACAACGAGTTCTTATCGAAAGTTGTCATATCCGCTACTGCAGCAAGCTTAGAATAATCATCCGATGCTTCTTCCTCTAACACGTCAATAATATCATCGACTGTAATGATACCAAGCATATGTTGTTGAAAATCAACAACAGGTACAGCTAAGAAATTATAGTCTTTAATTGTGCGTGCTACTTCTTCTTGGTCTTCACTTACGAGTACACTCACGACCCGCTCATTCATAATGGAATGGATAAACGTATCTTCATGCGCAATGATTAAATCACGTAAAGATACAACACCTGTTAAACGTTCATCGTCATCCACGACAAAGACATAATAAATCGTCTCCGCCTCAGGTGCAGCGTTTCTTAAAATCGTCATTGCTGAACGTACCGTAGAATCTTGAGGAATGACAACGTATTCGGTTGTCATAATAGATCCAGCTGTAAATTCTTCATAATGTAAAAGCGCTTTAATTTCTGTTGCCGATTCTTTATCCATTAACGTTAAATAACTGACGACTTGCGACTTTTCCAGTTCATTTAAAACGTCTACCGCGTTATCCACGAACATATTCGCAAACATTTCTGCCGCATAAGTAGCATCCATTTCTTTCAGAAAAACATTATAATCATTATCATCAATTTCACTTAGCTCAAAAATTTCTGCTAGCTCTTTCGGCGATAAATAATAATACATTTTTTTCCTTTGCTCTGGTTCTACTTTTTTATATAGTGTCGCTCGATCATATGGATGAAGTTGTAAAAAATACTCCCGAAAATGCATAATATCGTTCGTTTCCAATGACTTGATTAAACTTTCTTCATCGTAAATAACTTCTTCATTCGTTGGATTTCTTTCTGTCATAACTACACCTTCCTTTCCGATAAAACAGCAGTCTTAGGATATACTACACATCACACTTACACTAAAGGATGATGAAATTGAAATTCGATATTATAGGTGACATACACGGCTGTTTTGATGAACTCGTACAACTTTTACAAACACTTGGCTATTCATTAGACACAGGTATTCCGGTTCACCCCGAAGGACGTAAAATTGCATTTGTAGGCGATGCAATGGATCGAGGTCCAAATTCCTTAAAAACACTCGAACTGATGTATCGACTTCAGGATAAAAGAGAACTTATTTATTCCCCGGGAAATCATTGTAATAAATTTTACCGTTTTGCTAAAGGGAATAGCGTTCAGCTCCAACACGGCATCGAAACAACAGTCGCAGAACTTCATGCTTTGCCTAAAGATAAACAAGTGGATTTTTTAAATCGTTATCAAAGCTTTTATGAGTCCTTACCATTATATGTCAATTTAAATGAAGGTAACTTGATTATCGCCCATGCCGGAATACGCGAAAACTTAATCGGTAGTAAAAACCGTAAAAAAATCCGTACCTTTGTATTATATGGCGATATCACGGGCGAACAATTACCAGACGGCCGTCCTGTTCGGAGAGACTGGGCATTCACATACCGCGGAAAACCGTTTATAGTTTACGGTCATACACCGGTACGGGAAGCTCGTTTTATGAACAATACTGTAAACATCGATACAGGTTGTGTTTTCGGTGGTAAGTTAACGGCTATTCGGTATCCTGAAATGGAAGTTGTTTCCGTGCCATCTTCTCTTCCTTTCTTATCTGACCGCTTCACTAATTTTCCATAATAAGTTGTTTCATATCCTTAGGCACTTCACTTACAAACACTTTCTCCTCACCTGACACAGGATGATAGAAAGAAAGAGTTGTACAGTGAAGTGCTTGACGGGAAATCATATGTTTAGTACCTCCATACAAATCATCGCCAGCTAATGGGTGACCTAACCATTTCATATGGGTTCGTATTTGATGTGTTCTTCCCGTTTGTAAACGAAGTGCAACATGCGTGAATGGTTCCCCATTTTTTTCAAAGCGGTCAATAACTCGTACATTCGTCCTAGCTTCTTGCCCATCGCCACGAACAATTCTTTCAATAATACTTCCTTCTTTTCTACCAATTGGCTCGTTGATTAGAAAATCATTCTTTGCAACATGCCCTTCAACAATCGCTTCATATTCACGCTTAAATGTCGCATTTATCATCTGTATTCCAAATAAATGATGAATATGGCGATTTTTAGCAATGCATAGGAGTCCCGAAGTATTATGGTCAAGACGCGTAACGATATGAACGGTAGAAGGTATCTGTTCCCGCCTAAACTTTCCCGCTACATAGTTTGCCATCGTGCCAAATTGATGGTTTAGAGAAGGGATTGTACTTTTACCCGCTGGTTTATCAAGCAGTAAAATCGCCTCGTCTTCATAGACAATGTTCAGTTCTCCCTCTTCTGCAAGTAATCCATCACTTAACTTTTCAGGAGGAAAAAACACATCGACCTTATCACCAATCGACAAGGGTACCCTTACATCTCGTTCAAATCCGTTAACGAGTAACTGACCACCGTCGTACTTAACGGCGGTCAGCGTTCTTTTTGAGATGTTTTTTTCAGCAAGAAAATCACGAAGTAACTTTCCATCTTCTTGCACGATAAATTCTAAATGAAACCTTTCCACTTCCACCTTAACCATTGTTTTCAATGAACGAATTACGTACTCTTCTCCAAAATGGGAAGGGACGGAATCTTGCAAAACGAACTTTTTCTTTAGAAACCCTGTATTCAATCGATTTGACATCTTTATGTAATAATTGCAAATGGTCAATTGTCACCATAAAATCAGGCCCTTTCACCGGTTTCAACACACATTTATGGTGTGCAGGTAAAATAAGCGGCGATCCAACCGTGCGAAACACTCGATTATTAATAGAGGCCATTTCAGTTAACTGCATTGTCGGTAAAGAAGGATGTACAATCGCTCCCCCTAACGCCTTACTATAAGCCGTCGATCCAGATGGGGTTGACATACATAATCCATCCCCACGAAATCGTTCAAAATGTTTATCGTTTAACTCAACATCCATCACAAGTGTCACTTCCGGTGACTTAACCGACGACTCGTTTAATGCTAAATACTGCGAACTCTCTTCTTTTTCACGATAATTAATGGTCACATCAAGCAATGGATATTCAATTACATCATATTCTTTTCGAGCCAAAGAAATCACGAGTTTCTCGATTTCTTCTGGTTTCCAATCCGCATAGAAACCTAGATGCCCCGTATGAATTCCCACAAAAGCTGTGTCTTCTAAACGGTAACTATATTTATGAAATGCATGCAATAACGTACCATCCCCGCCAATCGACAATACGATATCGGGCTCATCATTGTCGTATACAAATCCAAATCCTTTTAAATAATCAATTGCTTCATCCATTAACTGGTTGGATAATTTATCATTCCTAGATTGGATAGAGTACTTCATCACGCTCGCTCTCCTTTCTGTTGCTTTTTTCCACGCTGCCTTGTAGCTGTCTCTTTATAATCGCTAAAATATTTTTGCGCATCTTGTATTTCATCACGGATTAAAGACATTTCCTCATCTAAACGAAAAGCTGCTTCTGCTGCACGTTCAAGTCGCAAACTAATCTCCTCCGGTAACTCACCTTCATATTTATAATTCAATGAATGTTCGATGGAAGCCCAGAAATTCATCGCAAGCGTACGTATTTGAATTTCTGCGAGAATTTTTACTTCCCCACGAACGGTTTGAACCGGATAGCTAATAATCATGTG
The DNA here is from genome assembly GCF_001753205.1 of Sporosarcina ureilytica. Taxonomy (GTDB): domain Bacteria; phylum Bacillota; class Bacilli; order Bacillales_A; family Planococcaceae; genus Sporosarcina; species Sporosarcina ureilytica. The sequence continues at coordinate 2,721,211 of NZ_CP017560.1, forward strand.
ATAAGATCGATAACCGCTAGCTTTTCGATTTGATATATAATCCCGCTCCTCAATAATTTCAAGGTCATTGCGTTTACGTAAAATCTCAACAACAGCACTTATATCATCAACGAATTGACACATAATTCTTAGCCCTGCAATATCAGGCAGTTCTGCTGCTAACTCTTTGGAAGGGACGAATGGAATATTCTTTTCCAAGGTTTTATCATAAATACTGGCAAGCGGCTTTACACGCCCTGTTACAAATTCGACCGGCGTGTGTACATCTTCTAAATTATATTGCGAACGAATGCCTTTTAACTTTACTTTTAATTCATCCACCGCTTGTTTATACGGCTCAAGAAATAGACTCCACTGGGACAAGTTCATCCCTCCTCACGTTACTTTGTACCTTGTAAAACTTCTTCAAATGCCTGTTCAACTGCTGTAGAAAAACCTTCTCCGTAATTGTTATTCCCTTCTATATTGAAAATAAGCATCGTTAACTCTTCTATAAAATCTGTTAATACGACAGATTTCTCACCTTGTACTAACTGGGGATCTGTTTCAGATTTTAACACCTCAACCATTAACGGCCAGACGACTTGTGGAAAATGAACTTGTCCATATGAATCTTCTCCGTCAATTAAATAAACAAAGCTTAATTTATCTGAATCAGTTATCATTTTCCCTGCTGGTACAATTTCCAATACATCAATGGTTTCTGGTACTAAAAATCGAATTTGTTCACCTTTATGTATACCGATATCAATCTGAATTTGAATGCTCATCATTCTACATCCCTTCATCACTCGATACGTTTAGTTTACCACAAGGCATCATGTCTTTGCAGTTCGAAAAATGCGTTTTTCGTTTAAAATTGGTATACTATATTTAGAGAACAAATTACTCAATATTGTACCCTTGATTTATGAGAGGAATGAATCAGTTGAATGTTCAAAAGATGAAAGTTTTAATGGAGATAAATTCACTGCAATCTTTAGGTGCAGTACAATCATATACAAAGCAACAACCAACATCACCTTTATTCACAAGTATGCTTGGAGAAATGATTAACCAATCAACAAGTTCAAGTTTGAATACGAAGAGCACAGTAAGCACGAATCCATTAACCTATACAGGAATGAATCATGTGTTTTATCCTTCGACATTATCAAATCTTCTAACAACATCAACTCAAGCTCCTACTTCTACAATCAAGAATAATACTCATGATTCAAAGGGCTATGCACATATTATTAAGAAAGCCGCCGATACATTTAAGTTGCCTGAACGACTGATCTCGTCAGTCATTCAACATGAATCTAATTTTAACAGCCAGGCAGTAAGTGCCGCGGGTGCTCAAGGACTTATGCAACTTATGCCTGGTACTGCAAGATTTTTAGGTGTTAAAGACAGCTTTAACCCTGAACAAAATATTACTGGCGGTGCAAAATATTTAAGACAAATGCTGGACCAATTTAACGGCAATATAGAACTGGCACTTGCTGCATACAATGCTGGACCTGGGAATGTCAAAAAGTACGGTGGAATCCCCCCATTTAAAGAAACACAAGGCTATGTTAAAAAAGTTTTAAATACATTTTACAAGTAATTCATGATTGTTTTACACTCATCATCAAATGCAGTTTGTTTGAGAATATAAATTGTAGTTGGTAGAATAGTTTTACAGTGAGTATTTAAGATATGCTCGATTAAATGCGATTAGCTCAAGGTGCATCCAGGCATCCTGCAGTTATGAATTAACTATTTCCTAAAGTTCGATTAACGTATAACTAAATATATGGCGACCGGGGCGTTTGCCGTTAGTAACATGCAAGCGCCAAAACAGCCAGACAATTGCCCTGTTTGTAGAGGTACTTTTCAACTTCAGGAGAAGACAGTCTAAAAACAACTTGGCAATGTCTACATGAACTTCATGCAGACCTACTCGACCTTGATATACTAGGTATGCAGCTTGAAAGGCACAAAGGAGGCTAGAAAATAATGCGAAAACCTTTGATTCCATATGAGGAGATCGGTGCAGAAAAATTATCTGAACTTATCGATTTATTTTATTCTAAAGTAGCCGTTCATCCAGACTTATACCCGATTTTTCCTGATGACCTTACAGAAACTGCTCGTAAACAAAAACAATTTATGACCCAATATTTAGGAGGACCAAACTTATATAGCGAGGAACACGGGCACCCGATGATGAAAGCTAGACATATGCCATTTCCAATTACACCTACACGTGCTGAAGCTTGGTTATCATGTATGGATGAAGCCATGGATGAAGTCGAATTAGATGAAAATATCCGCGATTTTTTCTTTAAACGACTCATATTAACAGCAAAGCATATGGTAAACAAGGAGGATAACCAGTGATACCACGTCCTTTATTGGAAAATTCTACAAGTTCTTTTTTGGAAACAAGACCACTAGAATTATATGTTTTTATCGACCCGGCTTGTAATGATTGTTGGTTTCTTCAACCCATCCTTCGGAGATTACAAATAGAATACGAACGTTATTTTACGCTCCGTGTCGTACTTAGAACATCCTTACCATCATTGAACTTGCCGAGTGTACGCTCTTTTCAAGAAGATGATACCTACGATAAAAATCACACCGCCTTCCCATCCATCGCCATAAAAGCAGCGGAATTTCAAGGGAAGCGTGCAGGATTAAGATTTATCTCGAAACTATTTGAGTATTCACATTTAAAGGACAGAAATGTGAACGCATTTTCTGTACTCGTAGAAATTGCTGAATTGGTTTATTTAGATATCGATGAGTTTATTCGGGACTTCGCTTCTAAAAATGTTCATCGTGCCTTACAAATAGATTTATATATGGCTAAAGAAATGGAAGTAGATAGCGCACCAACCTTTGTGTTCTTCAATGAAAATATTGAGGATGAAGGATTAAAAGTGAGCGGTCTATATTCATACGAGATTTATGAACAAATCATCGAAGAACTAATTGGCCAAACGATTTATCCCGAAACTCCCCCTCCACTTGAGGAGTTGTTCAAACGGTTTGATACACTGGCTACAAAAGAAATAGCGGAAATTTATAGAATGACTGAGAAATCTGCAGAACGTGAGTTAAAAAAACGACTTCTACAACAACATATTGAACGTTTAGCAGTCCAGGACATTACATTATGGCGAAAAAAAGTATAATAAATAATTAAAAAGCTGTTCAAATCGTAAAAAAACACGATTTAGACAGCTTTTTCTTATTATTAACATTGCCTATTTTATACTAAGAATTACCATTAGATAAGAGAAAAGAGCATCCAATCCTGGGGGGGATATGGATGCTCTTATTCAAAGGGAATGGGAGAAATGTTCACGTTCAAACAAAAGGGGTGTATGTTTGGTATGTGATTTATTTCACATCCTTACTTTATCATGAAATAACAGATACATCAACCCTTCACATCACATTTAACATGATTGTCACATTTGCGAATTAGAACGACGGCTTTTAATTATACTTAAATAACTCTACGCACCGTTTTTTCGGCATAAAAAACCTTATTCCTTCGTTTCTCAACTTTGGAATAAGGTTTAGCCACTTATATTATTTCAACAAGAGTGTTTCTAATTCATTTAACTTTTCTTCAAACACACGACAAGCTTCTTCAATTGGTTTGGCAGTTGTCATATCAACGCCCGCTTTCTTCAACACTTCAATCGGATAGCTTGAAGACCCCGCTTTTAAGAAGTGATTGATATAACGATCAACTGCAGGTTTCCCTTCTGCAAGAATTTGGTTACTTAGTGCTACTGCAGCACTATATCCCGTTGCATATTGGTAAACGTAATAATTATAGTAGAAATGAGGAATTCGCGCCCATTCCAACCCGATTTCTTCATCCACAACAATATCATCACCAAAGTATTTCTTATTCAGGGCATAATACTCCTCAGTTAGCTTTTCCGCTGTTAAAGCAACACCTTGTTGGTCCAATTGGTGAATTAAATGCTCGAACTCTGCAAACATCGTTTGACGGAATACCGTACCACGGAAACCATCCAACCAGTAGTTCAACAGGTAAATTCTTTTTTGCTCATCATCTACCGTTTTTAGTAAATGATCGTTCAAAATAGCTTCATTCACTGTAGATGCAACTTCAGCAACAAATATCGAATAACCGCTATACACATACGGTTGATATTTTCGAGAATAATAACTATGCACACTATGACCAAATTCATGTGCCAATGTAAATAAATTACTAGCGTTATCATGCCAATTCATCAAGATATATGGGTTTGTACCATATGTTCCGGAAGAATAAGCACCTGAACGTTTCCCAACATTTTCTCGCACGTCTACCCAACGATTATCTAGTCCTTCTTTAACAATCGATACATACTCCTCACCAAGTGGATGAAAGCTCTCTAACATCGTTTGTGTGGCTTCTTCGTACGTATATTTCATATTCGCGTCTTGTACAAGTGGTGCGTACATGTCCCACATATGAAGATCCTCTAATTCAAATACTTTTTTGCGCAACGCTACATAACGTTGGAGTAAATGTACGTTATTATTAATTGTGGACACTAAATTATCATAAACCTGTTCAGGAATATGGTTATTTGACATCGCTGCCTCTCGCGCGGATGAATAATTACGAATACGTGCATTCACATTATTCCCTTTCACATTACCTGATAATGTAGAGGCAAACGTATTTTTAAACTCATCATACTTAGTATACATTGCTTTAAAAGCTTCTTCTCGTACGCTTGGCTTGTTACTTTCCAAAAAACCTACATACCGACCATGTGATAATTCTACTTCTTCTCCATCTTCATTTTTAACTTTCGGAAAAGTTAAGTCTGCGTTATTTAGCATACTAAACGTCTCAGATGGATTGCCCGTTACTTCCGATAATTGTGCAAGCAGTGCTTCTTGCTCCGCAGGTAATACGTGAGGACGCATTTTATTCAATTCTTCAATCTCTTGCTTATACAATTTAAGTCCGTCATCTTCTTCTACCCAGCTATTTAACGTGGCTTCATCAATCGAAAGTAATTCAGGCAAAAAGAAGGACAACGTAGTGGAAACTTTCACAACGAGCGTTTTAATACGTCCATCCATCGCTTGATAGAAACTATTCGTTGTATCTTGGTCTGTCTTTAAATGGGCGTAGACATTCAGACGGCGTAATCTTTGCATAAGCTCATCACGATACGTTAACGCCTCTAACAGTGCGTCTGCACCGTTATGCAATGATCCTTTATAAGTATTACCTTGTTCCGAATACTTTTCTACTTCGCTATATTCATGTTCCCAATCGGCATCCGTTGCAAAAATATCCTCCAGACGCCAAGTCTCTTCTACTTTTACTTCATCACGAGTAAGAAGCTTGTTTGTTGATTCTGTTGACATAAAAATCCTCCTCATTACTTCGAGTTACGAACAACTTATATTTTCTCAATTTTCATTCCTCTTTGCAAGTATTGTGTGAAAAGTATTTCAAAATACTCTAGGTCTTTTACATTTACGCAATCATGGACTGACTTTACACCAATTAAAAATAAAAACGTTAAGTACCTTTCGCAAACTTCAACGGCATCCTTTTCCTGTCTCCCATATCGATGCGTAAATTCACGTATATGTTTTAATGTTACTTGATGGAGATTCATATTTTTCATTTCCACAAAATGTAGAAATGCAAGTTGCCACTCAGCAGCATGTTCTGTAAACACATTTTTATAAGCAATAGGAACGCCAATCCATTTCGGCAATTCACTTGGAATTAACTTCAATTCATAGCACCTTCGTAGAAAAGAATCATGAATCCCTTTTCGATTATAAAAAATACGAGACTTCAAAAACTTGACTCTTAACGAGGAATGTAGAGAATAATAATGTTGGATTTCCTCCCTGGTCGGCGGCTTTGGTCTCGCGAAAGGAAAGGATTGTTTGTCCAATGAAAGGACACGATGCTTACCTATAAACTGTCTACCTGAAACATGGAGAAGTGCACTTAAATAATGGAATTTTTTAGTGTTAGGCTCATAAGTGAGGAAAACAAGTCCTTCAGTTGGAGTATCAGTGAGAAATTTTTCTTCAAATTGAGATAATGAATAAGTCGTTATCCCTTGGGGAAGTTTTTGAAGTTTGTGTGGTGTGCGTAGAATCCAAATCGGATTCATACCTGCATTCATGTACCCTTCCGTTCTTTCGGCAATATGGCGTAGCGGGATTTGGCTACATTGAAATTCAATCGGTATCACTTCTGACGTTGTGGTAACTAATAGATCTGGACGCTGGGCTATTTTTTTGAAATACGGCTCTAGTTGTACATCTAAATGATTGCTTTGCTGTAAAAATTCATATAGCTGCTGCTTACCTAGTAGATGTTCCATAGATTCCCCTTCAGAAAACATAGATCGACATAAACGATCTTGCTGATGGGCAAAATGAGGAATAACGATGTCCCCCACTTTCAATAAAACTTTTTCATTACATTGCGGACAGAAAAAACTTTCGTGCTTACGCAACTCTCTTAATTCACTTCGTTTCATAGAACTCGTAAGCGTAAAATAATTTCCATCGTTTATTTTGGCCATTAATATTACAACCACCCCCTCTTTTAGAATTATACAAAATTTATGAAAACGATACAAATGATAACGGTGGGAAATTTTTCTTTTAATTTTTTCAAAATAAAAAACGTAATGCGTGAAAAATCATTACGTTTTAAAGTGTTCTATTTTATTTTAATGTAGCTTACCTTGTTCTACCTCCGTTCGAACCAGGTTAACTACTTAAAAATATTTTTCAATTTGCGGAAATACATTAGATTCAAAAATTACTTTTCCATATTCTTGAAGAACATGAATTGTTATATGATTCGGCTTAGCGAATTCGGAAAGAACGCTAAACATATTCATTTTTTGTTTATTGTCCATTTCCTCATCGTCATACTTAACATATAAATAGTATTTAGATTCATATGCATATAACGACGTATGCGCTTTATAGTCATGCATACGGCTTGCAATACGAATTACATCTTCGAAATCATTGAATACAAACGTATTTTCAAGTCTATCATTTTCTTTGTTTAACCCGCTCTTCAATATCTCTTCAATATCTTCAAATGTTCCGTCATCTTGTTCTTGGAATAATTGATTCGGATCATCATCGTAAAATGGAGACTCTATCATTTGACCATCGTTTGCTAAAGCACGAGTTACAGTTACTTCTATTCCATCGTTTTTTGCATGAACTTGAATCCAAAGCGGCCCTTCTACTGCAAATTCAGACTGCTCGTTTATTTCATCCATCATATCCCAAAACAGTTCTTCACTTTTCTCGCGATTATTCCAGACTTCTTCACGAGTAAAGCCACGTTCTTCTATGTCGACATATGATAGAAAAAACTTCACTGTATCCTCATTAATACGTTCTATTTCCATTCTAATCTCTCCCTCCCTATGTTTAGGATTTGTTTCGGTTCCTGTTATATATGAATGTCGTAAACCTACAATGCCTTATTATTACTATATGACCGTTCCTCAAGTTTTGTAAGGCTTTCTATACAGATTCATGTTTTAAATAGTTTACGCTATTGTAGATAACATTTATCAGTAAAGCAAGGGAAAGAGAAAAGCCGATAGGAATTTGGCATTTTACAATGTCCCCCTATCAGCTTTTAAATTTCATATCATTAATTAACCATACGTCGTGCTTCCAGTAACTGGTAAGCCCTTACTTTTCGTGGGAGGAACCGTCGGATTTCATCTTCATTATATCCTACTTGAAGTCTCTTTTCATCAAGAATGATTGGTCTTCTTAAGAGTCCCGGATGTTCCTGAATTAACTCATAAAGACGTTGAAGCGGTAAACTTTCAACATCTACGTTTAGTTTTTGGTAAATCTTTGAACGAGTAGAGATAATTTCATCTGTCCCATCCTCAGTCATTCGTAGAATTTCTTTTATTTCATCGATGTTCAAAGGTTCGGAGAAAATATTTCGCTCTGTATACGGAATATCATGTTCCTCCAGCCATGCTTTTGCTTTTCTGCATGACGTACAGCTCGGTGATGTAAATAATGTTACCATCATACACTGACACTTCCTTTCAAATCGTTTTGCGAATTTTTATGTTCAAATTAGAATAATTGTAAATTAAAACTTCCTATTACTAGTATACACAATTTTACCAACGATTAAAACAGTTTTTTTGAATAACTTTAAAAATAATAGCATATCGACACATTTTCGCAATATAGTCGATTTCCTATCACTTTTTCAATCAATTCTTTCTTCTTTAACTGTTATACCCGTTCACATCAAAAATAAACATCAGTTTATTCGTTTTCTCATATTCTCATTTAGTCTCATTATATTGAAAACCAATCTTCTCACTAATAGAACGTTTCAAAAATAAAAAAGTTCCAAATTTAAAGCCGATACCGCCGAATAATTGTGACAAATACTAGGCAAATCATTAAGGTGACAAACTGTGCTTCATAGTCGACCGCCTTACTGGAGATATCACCATAAAATATAGCCCCCCACTTCAGTATCAATCAGTGAGAGACTACAGTTTACGGTTTATAATTAACGCCTGGTGAATACGTATTCCCTGCATTCCAAAGAAGATACTCGTCAATCCCATTATCTTGAAGCGCTTTAATTTGTGCTTCCACTTCAGCTTTGCCATATTTCAAGTAATTTCCCGAACCGAGCCAAGAAGCAGTAAAGTCTTGCAACCAAGGACGTGAGACTGGTTGATTTTCTAGCTTTCCTAATACTTCATTTTCAACTTTTGCGTATTCAGCTACTAATTTATACGGCTCCAAATCAGGTTTTGCGATTCCAAAATAGGAAGTCCAATGACTTGGATAAATCATCGAAGAGATGACATCCACGTTTTCCGATATTTTCGAGAAGTTTTGCCCAATTCCTGGCGCTTCAGTCAACGTCGCCGCGTAACCAAAAATATCCACTGATACTTCCACCCCGTAAGGCTTTAGCTGTTCACGTGCATAAGCTACAAAATCTGTTACAGCCTCAACACGTCTCTGGACAGGATCAAGTTCAGATTCTGCATAACCTCCGTAAGAATATTCTAATGACTCAAAGCGCTTTTCGAAACCTTCCGGGAATCGAACATAGTCAAACTGAATTTCTTGGAAGCCCATTTTTGCCGCCTCAATTGCAATTTCAACATTATGATCCCATACCTCTTTCATAAACGGATTAACAAACGCTTCCTGACGTCCATTTTTCCAAACAGTTTCCCCTTCTGTAAATGAAAGGTCTGGCCGCTTTTCTGCTAGCACTGTATCTTTAAAGACGACGATACGACCAATTGGATAAATCTTCTTTTCTTCTAGCTCTTCCAATAAAACACGTGGATTATTAATATAAGGTTGGCCTATATCCATAGCGGCTAAGGAAGAATCTTCCTTAGGAATATACGTTAAATTTCCAAAATCATCTTTAATATCAATCACCATTGCATTTAAATCCGTTGAATCAATTAAATCAACAAGCTTTTGAAAACGTGCCCCCCCTGCTGAATGACCCGTTACGTAAATGCCACGAACTGCATCAGGATACTCAAACGTGAGACCCGAGTCATAGCGGAATAAAGTTGATGATGTGATCATTCGTTTATCAATTTCTTCAAAGCCGTATGTACGTGCTGTAAAATCTGCCATTTTTTGATTTTTCTCGGCATATCCTATAGTAGGAATTGCGATTATACATGCAAATAGTAGTAGGGCTAACCAACTTATTCTCTTCATTTCGACAACATCCTTCCTATTTCACCAGTTTAACAGGGAAGTCATACAAGTTAAAGGGTCTTAATGAACATTCTTTCTTGCATATCCATGAGTTTAGATTTATAATACAGTCAATTCAACATAAATGTAGTTTGCTTAATTCATAAAAAATAAAAAGCATTGATGGAAAGAGTAATTTTATAACGGCTTGGCAGGGAGTCTGTGGGTAGTGTGAACAGACAGCCTTATAAAATGAAGTGGATTCCTGAGCTTAATAGATGAACATGGGTGTTTGTATCTCATCAGTAGTCTGTTACGTGTCTCCGCGTTATGGAGTTTGAGTGGCCTTTTCGGCAATTCGGGTGGTATCACGGTTGAACTAAAAATCAGTCGTCCCTTTTTTAGGGATGACTGATTTTTTATTTTGGAATAAAGTTAATTTCATCATTACTTTATTTCATTGATAGGACCCCTAATCGGCTTCGTCGGTATTGGGAAACTTTTAAGGAGGAAATTTTAATGCAAACTATCTTTTCTGGCGTACAGCCAACAGGAACAGTAACAATTGGAAACTATATCGGAGCATTTCGTCAATTTACAGAACTACAGCATGAATACCACTGTAATTTCTGTATCGTTGACCAGCATGCTATTACAGTTCGTCAAGACCCTAAAGAATTGCAACAAACCATTCGTTCACTAGCCGCTTTATATGTAGCAAGTGGGATTGATCCGGAAAAAGCAAATTTATTCATTCAATCTGAAGTACCCGCACACGCGCAAGCCGCTTGGATCATGCAATGTATTTCGTATATTGGTGAATTGGAACGTATGACCCAATTTAAGGATAAATCCGAAGGGCAAGAAGGTGTTTCTGCTGCACTTCTAACGTATCCGCCATTAATGGCCGCGGATATTCTTTTATATAACACAGATATCGTACCTGTTGGTGATGATCAAACACAGCACTTAGAACTTACACGTAATTTAGCTGAGCGTTTCAATAGTCGTTACGGTAATACATTAACGATCCCTGAAATTAGAGTTCCGAAAACAGGTGCACGGATTAAGTCTCTTCAGGAACCAACAAAGAAAATGAGTAAATCCGACCCGAATAAAAGGGCAACGATTTCTTTACTTGATACGCCAAAAGAAATCGAGAAAAAGATAAAAAGTGCGGTGACTGACTCAGAAGGCATCGTCAAATTTGATGAAGATAATAAACCAGGTGTTTCAAATTTACTTGCGATTGAAGCGGCGATGAGCGACATGACCATTGATGAGGTCGTTGCGAAATATGATGGTTTACGTTACGGCGACTTTAAAGCAGGTGTTGCAGAAGCAGTCATTAATCACTTAACACCTATCCAAGAAAATTACTATAACCTAATCGAATCATCCAAATTAGACGACATTTTAGATGAAGGCGCAGAAAAAGCGAATAAAACTGCGTCTGCTACCCTGAAGAGAATGGAAGACGCAATGGGCCTCGGAAGGAAACGATAATAATTATCGTGACTGCAGATATTACTAAAATTGCAAAATCAGGGGTGCGTACAATGTAATAGAGCACTGCGTCCCATGTATGACCAAGTGCTCTATAATTTAAATAAATGAGAATTTGCGCTGTACTGATTACAAGTAGCCCGTAACTAATTAAAAATATAAAAAATCTTGTCACGTATACCTTCCTTTATCTTTTAGTACACTATATGAAAGGACAACGTAGATTTAGACGAAAAAGGTGAACCACTACAAATTGCAATGGTTCACCTTTTTCATGTGACTTAGTCAATTTCATAATCCAATCTTTTCGCTGCGTAGTTGAGTTAAACCGTTCTCAACTATATATTGTATGGCTTAGCGGTTTTAGGTAATTATGAAATTGACTCGATTAGATTTTCTTAAAAACTAGTGATGCATTATGACCACCGAAACCTAGTGAATTGCTCATGGCATATTCAACGTCCATTTCGCGTGCCTCATTAGCTACATAATCAAGATCACAAGCTGGGTCTTGTGTGTTGTAGTTAATTGTCGGTGGAACAATGCCTTCTTGAAGTGCTTTTACTGTGAAGATTGCTTCAAGTCCACCTGCAGCGCCTAATAAATGTCCAGTCATCGATTTCGTTGAACTTATGGCTAAGTTTTTAGCATGATCGCCAAATACCGTTTTTGCCGCCAATGTTTCAAACTCATCATTATATGGTGTGCTTGTTCCGTGTGCGTTAATATACCCTACTTTAGTAAGATCCGCACCACTTTGGTCCAGCGCTTGTTGCATCGCTCTCGCAGCGCCTTCACCTTCTGGAGCTGGTGCAGTAATATGATGAGCATCCCCTGTTGAACCATATCCCACGATTTCCGCGTAAATTTTTGCGCCTCGCTTCACCGCATGATCATATTCTTCAAGAATGAGAATTCCTGCCCCTTCACCAATTATGAAGCCATCTCTATCTGCATCGAATGGACGTGATGCCGTAGAAGGATCCGGATTTAATGACAGTGCTTTATTCGCACAAAAACCAGCGACAGCCATTGTCGTAATCGGTGCTTCAGCGCCGCCTGTTATCATAACATCCGCATCGCCGCGTCGAATCACTTCAAATGCGTCTCCGATAGAATTTGTACCTGATGCACAAGCAGTAACGGAACATGAGTTAATGCCTTTCGCACCAAAATGGATCGATACTTGGCCAGAAGCCATATCCGGAATCATCATTGGAACGAAAAACGGGCTTACTCTGCGATATCCTCTCTTTTGGAACATCTCAAATTGTTGTTCATGTGTTTCCATTCCACCAATTCCAGAACCAATCCAGACACCTGTTCTTAAAGAAAGTTCTTCATCTAGCTTTTCAAGACCTGCATCTTCCATGGCCATAATCGAAGCAGCAAGCGCATAATGCGTAAAACGGTCCATTTTGCGTGCTTCTTTTCTTTCAATATATTGTTCAATATCAAAATCTTTTACTTCTGCAGCAACTTTCACTGGAAATTGTTCACTATCGAGTCTTGTTAATAAACCAATCCCAGACTTTCCGCTAATAACGGATTTCCAAGATTCTTCTGCAGTATTCCCTACTGGTGAAACTGCTCCAACTCCTGTTACAACAACGCGTCGTGCATTCATGTTTATACTTCCCTTCATTAATTTATAGACCATTTATTTAGTATAGTCGATTCGCTTACTTTCCCCAACGCATACATACCGCGCCCCAAGTTAAGCCGCCGCCAAATCCAACGAAAACTAGGACATCATCGTCTTTTATTTTTCCATCCGCTAAATCATCAACGAGCGATATTGGGATAGATGCCGCTGAAGTATTCCCGTAGTTATGAATCGTTTTCGACATTTTTTCTATTGGTAATTCTAATCTCTCACGCGAAGCTTCCATAATTCGAATGTTCGCTTGGTGTGGGATTAAATAATCGACATCCTCTTTCGTCAATCCCGCTTTTTCAATCACGTTAACGGCTGATTCTCCCATTTGACGAACAGCAAATTTAAATACTTCTCGGCCATTCATGATGAGCTTTTCATCTTGATATAAATGTTTTCCACCTGAACCATCTGCACCAAGCTCAAATGATAAAATTCCGCGGCCTTCGCTAACTTCTCCTACGACAACGGCGCCTGCCCCATCACCAAAGAGGACAGCTGTATTTCGATCTTCCCAGTCTGTTATTTTCGATAGTTTTTCGACACCAACGACTAGAATATTTTTATACGTATTCGTTTCAATAAACTGCTTCGCTGTTACAATTCCGTACATAAATCCAGCACATGCCGCGGAAATATCCATTGCAGCTGCATGTTTTGCGCCAAGTTGTTCTTGTAACATTGTCGCAACAGATGGAAATGGACGATCTGGTGTAACTGTTGCAACGAGTATTAAATCAATTTCCTCCGCCTGAATACCTGCATCCTCAATCGCTTTCGCAGCTGCCTGATAGGCCATATGCGAAGTATCTGTATCATCGTCCGCAATATGCCTTTGTTCAATTCCCGTCATCGTACGAATCCATTCATCCGAAGTATCCATACGCTTCTCTAAATCTTCATTTGTTAAAATATGTGGCGGCACAAATTTCCCGACGCCTATTAGACCAGCGTTCATTCAATTTCCTCCGTTCATTATCATCTAATATTAGTACCTGGTAGTAATTATAAAAGATTTCTAGCGAATTTACAACAGACCGACACGATTTCGCCAAATAATCGTCTATTTTGTTGGATAAAATGTTTCAGAAATGTACATGCTGTGATACAATCGTAAAAGAAATAGTTATGTAGGGGTGAAATCCGTTGAGATTCATTATGGCATTCGTGTGGTCATTTTTATTGGTCACTTTATTGAATTATGTTGTTGGGGCGATTGCAAACGTTCCATTTGATCTTCAAGCTGGAGTGATGATTTCTCTAGTTATGGCAGTATTAGTTATTCTATTAGGTGAAGCAATTCCAAATCAGGAAGTATCTGATAACTAATCTCATGATTTTAAGGCTGTTCAAAAGTGAAAACTTTTGAATAGCCTTTTTTCGTTAAACAGAACTTTGGGGATTGATCATAATCAATTTCACAATTAACCTTGCTACAGTAAATTACTAACAATGTTGATTTCCGTTCCAGGCGCACGCGTTCCGTGGGGCGGGCGGTGAGCCTCCTCGTCGCTTCGCTCCTGTGGGGTCTCACCTGTCCCGCTAATCCCACAGGAAGAGCCGTCACGAAGAACGGCTTTTGCGACCAAAAAGCGAAGCGTTTGAGAGCACGCACTCGGCGCCTTCCACTCCAATCAACGAAGATACATCTGTACACAAAAATTCAAACATATGTACACACTAACACACGCATTCCGCTTCAAACTCACACTTATGAAATTGACTCAGCAATGAAACTTATTGAAAACCACGAACGTTTGATTATAAAGGATTCCATAGTGTAACTGATAAAGAGAGTGGGGCGATTGCTGTGAAGAGGTGGCTTGTATGGACTTTATTAATCATAAGCCTAAGCTTAAATATCTACTATTTTGCTAAAAATTTTTGGGTAGGCTTGTATACGCCTAATGAAGAAGATAAAGTTATTTTAGGTGAAATGGTACAACTCGTCGTAGAAAGCGAAGAATATCAAAAACTTACTGAGACTGAAAAAGTGTATGCCATTACAACGTTCGTTGACCGCAATAAGGGTGGTAGGTATCCGTTTCATTATGATGTAATCGTCAAAACAGATAAAGAATCCTACCTCTTTGGCTGTAAGGATGAATCTTGTTCGGAGATGGAAATCGGCGGTTGGATGTATTCTAGATATAGTGAGCATGAACCCGTATTACCGCTTAAAAAATAGCCGGACAAAGGTTGAACTTGTAATGCCCAAAAAAAGACTTCTTAAATAGAAGTCTTTTTTCGGAATGACTTATTTAGTTTTTCCTATTTGAAGTTGACCCTCTTTCATAGAAAGCGTAAGTTCATTCCCAGGCCCTACGTCCCCTTTAATGATTTCCTTAGCGACCATGGTTTCCACGTGTCTTTGGATAAACCTTTTTAATGGCCGGGCACCAAATTCTGCATCGGTCCCTCGTTCAACAATCCAATTTAGCACGTCTTCTCCGTAAGTAATCGTCACTTCTTGCTCCGCCAACCGCTCCGCAAGTTCGTTAAGCATTTTATGTGCAATTCGTTTAAATGAATCACCGGTTAATGAATGGAAAATAATAATGTCATCCATTCTATTGAGTAACTCGGGTTTAAAATGCTTTCTTAATTCAAACATGACAAGGTCTTCAACTGCATGCTCTTCAGTATCCCCTACCCCATCTAATAAATAAGCCGACCCGATATTGGACGTCATAATAATGACGGTGTTCGTGAAATTAACGAGTCTACCTTGACTATCGGTAATTCGACCATCATCCAAGGCTTGCAAAAGAATATTCGCGACGTCGGGATGTGCTTTTTCAATTTCATCTAATAACACAACAGCGTATGGATTTCTCCTAACTGCTTCCGTTAACTGGCCGCCTTCCTCATAACCAACATATCCTGGAGGTGCACCGACAAGCCTCGATACACTATGTTTCTCCATATATTCGGACATATCAATTCGAATAAAATGATCTTCAGAGTCAAATAAAGTAGCGGCAAGTGTCTTAGCAAGTTCTGTTTTTCCTACACCCGTTGGCCCTAAAAACAGAAACGAACCAATTGGCTTATTGGGGTCTTGAATCCCGGCACGTGCACGCCAAACAGCTTCTGTCACGAGCCCTACCGCGTCGTCTTGTCCGATGACTCGTTCTTCTAGCGTTTCTTTCAACCGCAGTAACTTTTCCCTTTCACCTTCTACAAGCTTTGTCACAGGGATTCCCGTCCACCTTGCAACAATCGTTGCAATTTCTTCTTCCGTAACTTCTTCGCGTAATAATCGAGATTCTTGCCCATCCAATAAAGAGGCTTCCATTTCTTTTAATTGGGCTTCTACTGCAGGAATTTTTCCGTGACGAAGTTCAGCCGCTTTATTTAAATCATAACGATTTTCCGCATCTTCTAATTCACGACGCAAGCGGTCTAAACGGCTACGCTTTTCTTGTATATCATTCAATGTTTTCTTTTCCGCTTCCCATTGTGCACGCATATCAGCCGAGGAATCTTTTAATTGCTGTAACTCTTCTCGTAGTGATGATAAACGATTTTGACTAGCCGCATCTTTCTCTTTGGTGAGGGCTTGCTCTTCAATTTCAAGTTGCATGATTCTTCTAGTTACCGCGTCTAATTCTTGAGGCATCGAGTCAATTTCCGTCCGAATCATCGCACTCGCTTCATCGATTAAATCGATTGCTTTATCGGGCAAAAATCTTTCCGTTAAATAGCGATTCGATAAAGTGGATGCCGCAACAATGGCACGGTCATGAATCCGTACACCGTGATGCAGCTCGAACATTTCCTTTAGCCCCCGTAAAATAGAAACCGTATCTTCAACAGACGGCTCGCGCACCATCACTTGCTGAAAACGGCGTTCAAGCGCTGGGTCTTTTTCAATGTACATCCGATACTCATCAAGTGTTGTGGCACCGATACAATAAAGCTCTCCACGTGCCAACATCGGTTTTAGCATATTGCCTGCATCCATTGCGCCGTCCAACTTTCCAGCGCCTACAATCGTATGGATTTCATCGATAAACATGATAATTTGCCCTTCGCTATCTTTCACTTGTTTCAAAACAGCTTTCAATCTTTCTTCAAACTCTCCCCGATACTTGGCACCCGCGATTAGCGCACTCATATCCAGTTCGAATATCTCTTTCCCTTTTAATCCTTCAGGTACGTCCCCTTTAACAATTCTTTGAGCCAATCCTTCTACAATGGCCGTCTTTCCGACACCTGGTTCGCCTATAAGTACTGGATTATTTTTCGTTTTTCTCGATAAAATCCGAATCGCATTGCGAATTTCTTCATCTCGTCCGATAACGGGATCTAGTTTTCCATTTTTAACGTCTTCAACAAGATTACGTCCGTATTGTTCTAGCGGAGTCCGCTCCTCTTGTTCCCCTTGCATCCTCATTTATCTCATCCTTTCTATTACCCTTTGACCTTTATTGACTAATTAAATTATAATTTGAAACAGACCTTTTGGTAAAGAAAATTGCATTTATAGCCTATTTTTCATTATCCCACTTTCTCAAGTAGCTTAAACTTACATAGCTCGTATGATTGATAGTGAATTCGGGTAGGCGCGGAGTTCACTAGTCCACGAGAGGAATTCAGCAGGTCAAGTGGGCAATTCGATTGGCCGGGAGCGGAGTTCGCGATGGACTGCGGAATTCAACAAGTGAGGGGCAGAATTCGTAAGGCTTAGCAAGGGGTTCAATATAACGGGCGCATAGTTTATTAGATTAGGAAATAAGCTAACCGCCCTATCACATTTTCATGAATAAACGTAAAAAAACTGTACAACTTAGAAAAAATTGTACAGTTTCTCATCTGTTAACTACATAACAGCAATATATTATTTATCTAACGCCTAACGCCATTTTTGCATAGCGTGACATTTTATCTTTAGACCATGGAGGATTCCAGACGATATTCACTTCTACGTCTTTTACTTCTGGAAGCTCCATAAGTTCTTGTTTAATATTTGATACAATTTGCGGCCCCATCGGACATCCCATTGATGTAAGTGTCATCGT
This sequence comes from Sporosarcina ureilytica, assembly GCF_001753205.1. GTDB lineage: Bacteria > Bacillota > Bacilli > Bacillales_A > Planococcaceae > Sporosarcina > Sporosarcina ureilytica. Next base: position 2,739,148 of record NZ_CP017560.1, read on the forward strand.
TACGATTGCCTTACCTTCATCGTCTAATTCTACATCATAAATAAGTCCAAGGTTTACAATATCTATACCAAGTTCCGGGTCAATTACGTTTTCGATTGCACCCATCATACTATCTTTCATCTCTTGACTCATGCTCATCTTCCTTTCCATTCTAGACTTATCTCCATCATATCAATCTTTCCTTATTCATTCAAATGACATGCAAGCCAACTGACAGCATCTAACATGCCTGGTCGTGTTACGGCATGCGCTGCGCTTTTATCGGTAATAAAAACAAAATCATCTGGTTTATCTGCATACATTTCTTTTACTTCTTCATAAAATTTAAAGGTCGGTCCATAAGGGACAACTTGGTCATTTTTACCGTGCCAAAAATAAACTGGTCTTCCCTTTAAGGCGGAAGGATGTTTTGTAATATCAAATAGAGAGATATGTTCTAACAATTGCTTTTTCTCTTCTATTGTTATTGGTAACGTAAATCCTTTTTGTTCAAATTCACGAATTTGCGCTTTGGCTAAATCTACAAAACCAGGCGCCCCCATCATAATGATAGATGCATCTATCCAGTCGTAAATTTTAAGTGAACCGAGCGTAGAAATACCTCCCATGGAAGTCCCGCCTACCCCTATTTTTTCGGAGTCGGAAAGGCCACGTTCCTTTATTTCATTGTATAAAATATTTAGTTCTTCAATATTTGTCATAACGATTTCCCAAAAACGCAAAGCAAGTTCTGCTTCGTCAAGGTTTTCAGAACGAACGCCGTGTAAATGAGCATCAGGGAGCAGCACACGAATCCCTTTTTTCGCAAGATTATAAGCATAATGTAAGTTATGCTCTTTTGCACTCGTAAATCCATGTAAAAAAATAGCAACTGGCACATTTTCATTTTCAAATTCACTATCGACAATATGTAAAAGTGGGATGTTGCGCCACATTTCTTCTTTAATAATCATGCATTCACAACCTTTTTCTTTTCCTGTTAGCTTAACAAAGTTTTTCTAAAAAAACAAAACATGCTTTTAATGTTTTCAATTTTTGACTTGGCTATTGATTTAACTGTAAACTACGTAAAAGGGGGAATTTGATTGAAACCACATTTAATCGTTCTCGACTTAGACGGAACGTTACTAACAGATGATAAAGTGATTACAGAAAAAACAGTACAATCGATACAAAAAGCAAAACAACTTGGGCACCACGTCATGTTCGCTACTGGAAGACCTTATCGTGCAACGGAGTATTATTATCATCAACTAGGGTTAAATACCCCAGTCGTTAATTTTAACGGAGCCTTTGTGCATCACCCACTTGATACCTCTTGGAAAACGATTCATGAAACGCTCTCTCTATCCGTTGTGAAGGAAGTAATGGAAGCGATGCAACAATTTCCTTGGCAAAATATTATCGCGGAAGTTAAAGACGATGTTTATGTACATCATCATGACGAAAAAGTATTAGATAATTTTAAAATGGGGCAACCGAATGTGACGACTGGTGACATTCAACGATATTTAAAAGATGACCCTACATCCATACTGATTCAAGCTGATGAATCAGATATCAAAACGATTCAATCACATTTAAGCCAAGTACATGCTGAAGTCGTTGGTCACCGTTTTTGGAATTCACCTTGGGGCCATGTCGTTGAAGTGTTTCGCAGCGGACTCAGTAAAGCGGCTGGCCTAGCACACGTCTCCAAATGGATGGATATTCCAAAAGAACGTATCATTGCTTTTGGCGATGAAAACAATGACCTTGAAATGATAGACTATGTCGGTCATGGTGTCGCAATGGCAAATGGCATTGATGAACTGAAGTCAATCGCAGACGAAGTGACGACGGCCACAAATAATGAAGACGGGATTGCCGAAGTCTTGAACAATCGGTTAAAATTATAGTAAGATTTATGATCTTATCATAATGAATTTCATAATGATTGTTAGGCGGAAGAAGCGATTTTAGTGAGAACAAAAATAATCATTTAATACTTTAGATATGCTGAATCCACCCAATAATCAAGTCATCATTATTTCGAATTTTACATGATTAGAACATCTACCTTAGGGGGTAATACTATGAGAATATTTGCAGACAGTGCATCTGATTTACCTAAATCATTTTTTGATGAGGAACAAGTAGATTTAATATCACTGCACGTTATCATTGATGAAGATGAATATAAAGACATCACCGAAATTAATTCAAAAGAAGTTTATGATGCAATACGCGACGGAAAACAACCTAGCACATCACAAGCGTCACCTGATTTTTTTATGGAAGAATGGACGAACTTGGCCAAATCTGGTGAAGAAGGAATTTATATCGCTTTCTCATCTGAATTATCGGGAACCCATAATACGGCCGTCATGATTCGTGACCAGGTGAAAGAAGAATATCCCGAATTAAATTTAATTATCATCGATTCGAAATGCGCCTCTCTAGGCTATGGGCTCCTCGTAAAAGAAGCAGCCCGATTACGTAAAGAAGGCGATGATTTATTAACAATTGAACAAAAAATTCGTTTGATGGCCCAACATATGGAACACCTTTTCACCGTTGAAGATTTAGATTATATGGCAAAAGGCGGTCGCGTATCAAAGGCGAGCGCATTTATCGGTGGACTGTTAAATATTAAACCACTTTTACACGTAGAGGACGGTAAGCTTGTGCCCATCGAAAAACACCGTGGTCGAAAGAAAGTCGTGCGAAGAATGTTAGATTTGATGGAAGAGCGCGGCGATCGTTTATCAGAACAACATATCGGCATTAACCATGCAGATGATGAAGCCATTGCATTGGAGTTAAAATCAGCGATTGAAGAACGATTTAATCCAAAAAGCATTGACGTTCAAATGATAGGTTCAGTAATCGGTGCGCATGTTGGTCCAGGAACGTTTTCTGTTTATTTCCTTAACAAACTTCCATAAGCAAAAAGGCGGGATATGATGAAAATCGTTGTTGTTGGTGCAATTGCCGGAGGATCTACTGTTGCCGCTCAAATTAGAAGAACTTTGCCAGATGCCTCCATTACCCTAATCGGTTCTGACTCAAAGATTGGGTATGGATCTTGTGGGATGCCTTTTGTCATTGGTGGGCTTATCGAGGACAAAGAGAAAATCGGAGGACCCAATCCTGAACGATTTAGCGAAACCCGGAACATTCGTACATTGGTCAAACACCAAGTCACTTCGATAAATCGCAAGGCTAAGACTGTTGAGGTCCGTAATTTAGAAACAGATGAAACGTTTCAAGCGTCTTACGACAAACTTATTTTATCCACAGGTTGTCGTTCTCGCGTTCCTTCATTAAAAAGGTTAGATGATTTACCATTTTTCACACTGAAAAGCTATGCGGATATGGAAGAAATCGTTCGTTATCTCGATACTGAAAAACCGCAATCTTGTGCCGTAGTGGGCGGCGGTTTCATCGGTATCGAACTTGTTGAAAACTTTATTCACCGCGGCATTCAAACTGTGCTCATTTTACGTGGCAATCGTGTCATGAGTTCAATGGATAAAGAAATTACGGACGTTCTATATGATGAAATGAAAGCAAATGGTGTAGATTTTTATTTTAATGATGAAATTGAACGGATTGAAGGCAATCGACTCATGATGAAAAACGGCGTCGCCATCAACACCGACTTCCTCGTTGCGAGTATTGGCGTCATTCCTAATACATCACTGGCTATTGAGGCTGGACTTACGATTGGTGTAACGGATGGCGTTGTTGTGAATGAATACATGCAAACAGATGACCCAGCTATTTATGCCATTGGGGATATTGCTGAATGGCAAGACTGGGTAACCGGGAAACCAAAACGAGTTCAACTTGCATGGCACGCACATAGACAAGCATTTATTGTTTCAAGTCATCTAGCAGGTCGTCCTGTGAAAGTGAATCCTTTTTTGGGCACTACGATTACGAAACTTTTCTCTTTGACGGCCGGGATGATTGGTCTCTCAGAACAAAATCTTCGTGTGGAAGGATTCGATTTTGACACGGTTACACATGAAGGGCGAACGAATGCAGGTTATTATCCAGACCACGGCACAATCTTAATACGGGTTCATTTTGACCGGAAATCAAGACAAATCCTGGGCGCTCAAGCAGTGGGCACAAAAGGGGTAGACAAACGGTTGGATATTCTCGTAACCGCCATGATGGGCAATATGACTGTGGACGACTTAGCCGCACTCGAATTAAGCTATTCCCCGCCCTATTCATCGCCGAAAGACCCAATTAATATGGTTGGGTATAAAGCGAAACTTAAATAAATAAAAACTTTTCCCCATACAAAAAATCCCTTTCCATCCGCTCAATCGGACTGGAAAGGGATTTTTTATTATACTTGCACAGGTTTAATCGAAAAGTCTCTTGCTTTTAATTCGCCTGCTTCAATTTCTTCTACAAAGTGACAAGCCGCTTGATGCGTTGTCTCCATTGACTCGTGCGTCTGTAATACTGGTTCAATTTCTTTACACTTATCTTGAGCAAATGGACAACGCGTATGGAAACGGCATCCCGTCGGTGGATCGATAGGTGACGGTACATCTCCTTTTAGCGGAATATGTTTCTTTTCATACGTTGGATCTGGCACCGGGATAGCCGACAGCAACGCTTTCGTATAAGGATGTTTAGGACTATCAAAAATTTCGTTTCGCTCACCGATTTCAACGATTTTACCTAAATACATAACGATTACGCGATCTGAAATATGACGAACGACTCCCAAATCATGAGAAATAAATAAATAAGTTAATTTAAATTCCTCTTGCAATTCTTCCAATAAGTTTAAGACTTGCGCCTGAATGGAAACATCCAGTGCTGAAACCGCTTCGTCACAAATAATCAGTTTTGGATCGACCGCAAGCGCCCTTGCAATTCCGATTCTTTGACGTTGTCCCCCTGAGAATTCATGTGGATAACGATCAGCTTGCTGTTCATTCAATCCAACGATTCTCAGTAACTCTAACACACGTTCTCTTCTCTTATTTGCTGGCACTGAATTTTGAATGGTCATCGCTTCTGTTAGAATACCAGAAACCGTTTGTCTCGGGTTAATGGACGCGTACGGATCTTGGAATATAATTTGTAAATCTTTTCTTTTCTTTCTCATTTGCCTATTAGTCAATGCTGTAATATCAACACCATCAAACTGAACTGTTCCTTCAGTTGGATCTTCTAATCGCAAAATCGCACGACCCGTCGTCGATTTCCCACAACCGGATTCTCCAACGATACTTACCGTTTCACCTTCATATACTTCAAATGTAATCCCATCAACGGCTTTTACATGGTTGACAGTTCTTCCCAACATACCGCCTTTAATGGGAAAATGTTGTTTTAGCCCCTCAACTTTGAGCAACTCTTTTTTTGCCATAAACGTTTACCTCCGCTTCTCCGTCCCATTCATCTGTATATAACCAGCAACGAACGTCATTGCCATGCTCGTCTCCTACTAACTCAGGTAATTTCTCCCTGCATAAGTCTGTTGCAGCTGGACATCTCGGAGCAAATCTGCACCCTTTGGGCATATCGCGCGGACTTGGAACGTTTCCGCGAATCGGTTCTAATTTTTGTTGCTCTAAATCATGTCTCGGCAATGAATTTAACAGACCAATTGTATAAGGATGCTGCGGATTAGCAAATAATGTATGTACATCTGAGTATTCAACAACTTGCCCCGCATACATGACCGCTACAAAATCGCATGTTTCAGCAACAACTCCAAGGTCGTGTGTAATAAAGATTACTGACATCCCTAAACGATGCTGTAATTCTTTTATCAAATCGAGTATTTGTGCCTGAATTGTTACATCGAGCGCAGTTGTCGGCTCATCCGCAATTAACATTTCAGGATCACATGCTAATGCCATCGCAATCATAACACGTTGACGCATTCCGCCCGAAAGTTCATACGGATAGTTTTTCACTCGGGCTTCCGGAGAAGGAATTCCTACAAGTTTTAATAAATCAACAGAGCGGTCCATTGCTTGTTTTTTAGATAACTTTTGGTGTTTTATGAGCGATTCACTAATTTGTTGACCTACTGTAAAGACTGGATTTAATGATGTCATTGGTTCTTGAAATATCATTGAAATCGAGTTACCACGAATATTGCGCATTTGTTCACTTGTATAATCTACTAAGTTCTCACCTTTAAAGAGAATTTCACCATCTTGAATTCTCCCATTAGAGGCAAGTAATTGTAAGATTGAAAGTGCTGTAATACTTTTTCCAGAGCCTGATTCTCCAACAATCCCTAAAGTCTTTCCTTTTGGCAACGAGAAACTTACGCCATCGACGGCCTTCACTTCGCCCTCGTCTGTTTGGAAAGACGTTCGGAGATTATTAACTTTTAATAAATCAGTTTCCATTTTACAATCCCTCTCTTCTTGAAAACCTGACACATTTATCGATATGCGATCTAGTTTGTTATTTTATTTATTCTACTTAATGTTATAAAACAAAGATTATTTAAACGAAAACGATTTAGTTCAAGTCAATTCGCTTATTTAACATACGATAAGATATATCTACAAGCATATTAACTAAGACGAATAACAAGGAAATAATTAAAATTGTTCCTTGTACGATTGGGAAATCACGTTCTCTAATTGCGTCAATTGTTAAACGCCCCATTCCATTAATCGCAAAGATTGTTTCTGTAATCACTGCTCCACCAAGAAATGCTCCAAATTCAAGTCCGACAACTGTAATTACCGGAATTAATGCATTTTTTAGAGCGTGGCGGTAAGTTACGATTCTTTCACTTAAACCTTTGGCTCTAGCAGTTCGAATATAGTCTTGTCCAATAACTTCTAACATGGATGCTCTAGTCATTCTAGCAATAATGGCAGCACCACTCGTACCTAAACAAATCACAGGTAGTAAGATTTGGCGCCAACTATCTCCCCATCCAGAAGGTCTCATTTTCATGAATTCAGGCAACCAATCCGCGCCGATTGCAAACCACTGAATGAGTACAAGTCCTAACCAAAAGTTCGGCATCGAAAGACCGAATAATGCAACAATCATGATTGAGACGTCTGCCCATGTCGAATGGCGCACCGCCGATATAATCCCGGCAATTAATCCAAGAAATACCGCTAGTATTGTAGCGTATATGGCAAGCTCAGCCGTAACCCAAAATCGACCTTTAATTTCTTCTAATACAGGTCTTCCACTCCTAATAGAGTTTCCTAAATCTCCCTGGATCGCGCCTGATACATAATTATAATATTGAACTGGTTTTGGTTCATTTAAGCCTAATTTTTCACGTATATTTTCAACTGTAGTTTCGGATGCACCTTCACCCGCCATAATTTGTGCAGCGTCTCCAGGAATTAAATGCATGAGTGAGAATACTAATATTGATACGCCTAATAAAACTGGAATTGTTTGCAAAAGTCTTCTTATGATATATTTACCCATTCATACTCCCCCTCCTCATTATTTCTTCATTTTCGGATCTAGTGCATCTCTTAATCCGTCTCCGAAAATGTTAAATGCTAGTACGACAATAACGATCATCATTCCTGGAAATAGAATAATATGTGGCGCACTCTTCATATAAGTCCGTCCATCATTTAACATCGCACCCCATTCTGGTTCTGGTGGTTGAGCACCAAGCCCTAAGAATGATAGGCCACTCGCAGTAAGGACTGCAGTTGCAATTCGCAATGTAGCCTGAACAATAATCGGCGACATTACGTTTGGTAAGATATGCTTAAAAATAATTCGAAAATCTGATGCACCAAGTGCTCTCACAGCATCAATATACTCAAGTTTTCTGACAGACAAAGTTGAACCCCTGACGATTCTGGCAAATGCAGGTACTGAGAAAATACTGACGGCAATAATTACGTTCGTTAAGCTTCCACCTAATACGCTTACAATTGCAAGTGCAAGTAAGATTCCTGGGAAAGCTAACAATACATCCATCACCCTCATAATAATCGTATCTACTTTTCCGCCATAGTAACCGGATACAATCCCTAAGACAACACCAACAATTCCACCCATTGCTACAGAAAGAAAACCTACCTTTAAAGTAAGTGGCATTCCATAGAGAATTCTTGTGAAAATGTCCCTTCCGAAATTATCCGTTCCAAACCAATGCTCCTTGGAAGGTGATTGTAACTTATTTAACACATCTACTTTAGTAGGGTCATACGTAATGATAGAAGGACCAAATAACGTAACAATTATCGAAGAGATAACAAATAGTAGAATAAAAAACCCACCTACTACTGCTGCTTTATTTTTGAGTAGTCTTTTCCAAAAAGCTCTATATGCCTCTAATCTAGGACTTGTTCTTTTTGATTGCTCTATCATCGTAGCTGTTTTTCCTGTCATAGTTTCTTAACACCCTTTCCTCCCTTAAGCCATAATGACTTAAGACTTAATATATATTTATTCTACGAATAACAAGTATCATAACATGAAATTACAATTATCGTAATAGTATTTTAAAAAATTTACTTACTAATTGTGCTTTTTGTTATTTTTCATCTATAAAAATACATATTTTTGTCGTATTAGCGCGATTTATAAGAAATATTGTCGGAATACGTCACTGCTGTTTATCATGTGAAAAATGTCAATAATTGAAATATATCCACTAAATTAACTTGCACGAAAATCTGAATAATGTTAAACTTCTACCCATGTTGCTTTTTTCGCAACATTAACATTATTAGGGGGAATAGATACAATGCTTAGAAAACGCAATTGGAGTTTGTTGCTAATTATGACATTAGTCTTATCTATGTTTTTAGCAGCATGTGCAGGTGGAAGTAGTGATTCTGAGGAAGATAAAAACTCAAATGAATCTGATACCACCACAAACGAGAATGGATCAGACTTGGTTATCGCAACTCTATCTGATGCAGCTAAACTTGATCCACATCTTACAACCGACGTCCCGTCATATAACGTCCTAATCAACATGTTTGATGGACTCGTCAAGAAAGATAAAGACGACCAAATCGTTGAAAACCTTGCAACTAATTGGGAAATCATTGACGATACAACATGGGTTTTTGAACTTCGTGATGACGTAACATTCCATGATGGAGAAGCGTTTAATGCGGAAGTTGTTAAGAAAAACTTTGAACGTATTTTAGATGAAAATATAGCTGCACCACGTGCATTTATTTTCGAGATGATCACTGATATTGAAGTACTTGATGAATATAAAGTACAAATTACAACAGAGTTTCCATTTGCGCCATTGCTAGCGCACCTAAGTCACCCAGTTGGTGCAATGGTTAGTCCGAAATCAATTGACGAAGACTATGCTGCAATGGAAGAAGGAAAAGAACCTGGCAGCGTCATTAATGCGCATCCAATTGGAACTGGTTTCTTCAAATTTGACAAATGGGATCACGGAACAGAAGTTAAACTAGTAAAAAATGATAATTACTGGGGTCAAGAAGTTCAACTTAACTCTGTAACGTTTAAAGCGATTCCTGAAGGCGGTACAAGATTAGCAGAACTTGAAACAGGTTATGCGCATTTAATCGAACCAGTCCAGCCGAGCGAAGTTGTTTTAGTCGAGGACTCCGATAATGCTTTTATCGATGAAAGACTATCTTCTTCACTTGCCTATGTTGGATTTAACCTAGAAAAGGAACCTTTCGACAATAAATTAGTGCGTCAGGCTGTAACAATGCTGATTAGTCAAAATGATATTATTGAAGGTATTTACGAAGGACATGGTTTAGCAGCAACCGGACCACTAGCACCTGGTGTGTTCGGACATGCTGAAAATCTTAAACCACTTCCTCACGATCCAGATAAAGCATTAGAGTTACTAAAAGAAGCTGGTTATGAAGATGGATTTAAAACAACAATTTGGACGAATGACAATCAACAACGTATGGATATGGCGGTCTTAATCCAAGAAGCATTAAAGCAAGCAAATATTGAGGTTGATATTGAAATCGTCGAGTGGGGTGCTTATTTAGACAAGACCGCTAACGGTGAGCACGATATGTTTATCCTAGGACTAACAAATCCAGTCGGAGATGCAGACTATTTCCTTTCACAATTATTCCACTCGGAAAATAAAGGCGTATCTGGAAACCGTACTTTCTATGAAAATCCGGAAGTAGATAAGTTATTAGTAGAAGCTAGACAAGAAATTGACGAAAATAAACGTCAAGAACTGTATACGACAATTCAAGAAATTCTAATTGAAGACGCTCCGATGATGTATGTTCATCACCAAGCCTACTTATCAGGTGTAAGCAATTCAGTTGAAAATTATTGGATTGATCCATCAGGATACTATAAATTACAAGACGTTACTTTTAAAGAATAATATTATTTGGTGAAAAACTCGTAATACGTCAAGTATTACGAGTTTTTTATTTTTCCAATTGTACAAATCATTTTTTTATGCTATATTTCTTTTAGCTGTTATAAAACTATTTCTATTTTTACAACAGTCGATAAAAAGAATGGAGGATTTTACATTATGAAAGAGAAAAGTAGATTAAAATGGCTTTTCGTCATGATTTTAGCGTTGTCTTTCGTCCTTGCAGCATGTGCTGGCGGATCTGATTCTGGCGACAAAGACAATGACAAAACAGATGGTGACAATGGAGAAGCAACAGAAAGTACTGTTGAGGGCGGCGATTTAGTCCTTGCGGTTCTATCAGATGCATCCTCATTAGATCCAGCTGGTTCTAACGATGTACCATCATCAGTTGTACAGGCAAATATTTATGAAACACTTGTTAATCGTGATGACGAAAATAACATCGTTGAAGGATTAGCGGTTGATTGGGAAACAATCGATGAAACAACATATGAATTCAAACTTCGCGAAGGGGTTACATTCCATGATGGAGAGCCTTTCAATGCCGAAGCGGTTAAAGCAAACTTAGATCGTATTCTTGATAAAGAAGTTGCTTCACCACGTTACTTCCTATTTGAAATGATTGCTAACGTTGAAGTTGTGGATGAGTATACGGTTCGTATTACGACTGAATATCCGTTCGCACCATTGTACGCACACCTTTCCCATAACGGTGGCGGAATGGTAAGCCCTAAATCTATTGAAGCAGACTACGCTGCGATGAAAGAAGGACAAGACCCAGGTACTGTTATTTCTGAAAATCCAGTTGGAACTGGTTACTTCAAATTTGAAAGTTGGAACCCTGGTAATGAAATTAAACTCGTTAAAAACGATGACTATTGGGGCGAGAAAGTCCACATTGATACTGTAACATTTAAAGTTATTCCTGAAAGTACAACACGTAATGCTGACCTTGAGCGTGGATTCGTACACGTGACAGATCCAGTTCAACCAATTGAAGTTGAAGAAATTAATGCAGGAGATTATGCAAAGGTTTTACAAAAACCATCTTCAAGCTTATCTTACATCGGATTTAATGCTGAAAAAGAACCTTTCAACGATCCGAAAGTACGTCAAGCAATCTCAATGATGGTAAACAAAGAAGAAATCATTCAAGGTGTTTACGAAGGCATTGGAATTCCGGCTGTCGGACCTTTAGCGCCAAGCGTGTTCGGCTACAACGGAGATTTAGAACCACTTAATTACAATGTAGAAGAAGCAAAGAAGTTAATGGAAGAAGCAGGCTATGCTGATGGCTTTTCAACAACAATTTGGACGAATGACAGCCCACAACGTATTGACATGGCAATCATTCTTCAAAACAGCCTAAAAGAGCTTAATATCGATGCAAAAGTTGAGCAAATGGAATTTGGAACGTACTTAGACAAAACTGCTCAAGGTGAACATGATATGTTTGTCCTTGGCTGGTCTAACCCTACAGGAGATGCAGACTACGGAATGTACGCACTGTTCCATTCATCTCAAAAAGGAAACCCAGGAAACCGTACATTCTACGAAAACCCAGAAGTAGACAAGCTACTTGATGAAGGTCGTCGTGAATCTGACCCTGAAAAACGTATTGAAATCTACAACAAGATCCAAGAACACCTAATTGAAGATGCGCCAATGGTTTACATCCATCACCAAGAGTACCTATTAGGAGTTAGCAACAAAATCACAGGCTTCGAAATCGACGAATCAGGAATCTACCAACTACAAAACGTTAAATTTGTAGAATAATTATAATAAAAAATCACCTAACTGTTTGAGTGACAGTTAGGTGATTTTTTATTTTGAAGCTTCTTTATTCTTCTTTCCTCTACGGAAAATCGTAAATAATAAAGCGAAAAACAATGTGTAGACTAGAATTGAAGCGATTAAATACGGGGTATTATACCCTTTATCTTCATCAGCAATATAAACTTCTGCTAGTTCTCTCTCTAACACGACTCGATACTTCCCGTCTTTTGACTGTCGGACCGAATCAGCCTCCAATAAGCCGCGTAGCCTTTTGTTTTCACCAATTTTCTCCTCATCAATTTCCAAGTTGGCAACTTCTGAAGTATTATTTATGACGATTAGCCAAGTTTCCTCGTCTGATGTTCGTGTGAAAACCGTAAAACCATTTTCGTTATGTAACATTTCAAATTCGCCATTTCGAAGCGTTTCTGACTGATTGCGTAATTTATTTAAATCGGCGATATGATCATATAATTCCGTATCTGTTTTAAAATTAACGATTGGATGCGTTTCAGGGGCTTCTTTTCCAGTGATCGCGATTTCACTTTCATAAGGCATCATCGGTACACCTGGTAATGTAAATAAAGCCGTTGCTGCAATCTTCCACCTCGTCGGAGGGAACATTCGCAGCTGCGTCATTTCGTATGTAAAACGAGGTCCTGTTAATTCGTCCAGTTGGATTAAATCAGTTGCATTTTCATCTTCAAATAAATTTAAAGGCGCGGAATCTGGATCAACTTGGACATACGCTTGTTTTAAAGCATTCATTTTCTCAATTTGCGGTGCTAAATCAAACTGAGCTGTTGAAGGCTCGTTCGATAATATATAAAGTCCTTGGTTAATTTCTTTTGCCTCAGTAATGATTTCATTTAAATACGATTCGTCAAAGTTCCCAATATGCGTTAATCGAATTCCCGCAACATCATATTTTTTGGCGAATGAAAGAATCGCTTCTTTTAACGTTTCTTTCACCTTATCATCTGTTGTGACCCAGCTAGCAGTCCCTTCCCCAGTTGGGATAGATTCGAGGGTGCCGTCTTGTATCCAGACATGCGTATCACTTATCCCATTCATAGGAAAATCAATAATTGTCCCTATGTTTTTCTCATGCAAGACTTTAATCATGTCGATAAATTCTTCTTCAGTTCCAAAATGAGGGTCAAACTCCTCGTAATTCAGCACTTGATTGCCGTCATATGTAGCTGTTTTAAATACTGGTCCGATTGAAGCGAGTGTGAATCCCATATTCGCAATATAATCGACCTTTTCACTAATACCTGCGAAGTCTCCCCCGCTAAATGCATACATGTCCTTTACATCTACATCTTCATCATTATGTAAGTTCCCATCATGAAAACGATCAACGAGCAAATCGTAAATACTTTCATCTTGCAGTGAGCGTTTATTCTCCGCAAAAGCAGATGATGGATGTACGATAGATACCACTAATAGAATTGACATCATAATTGTTAGCCATCTAGTTCTTTTCATATAAAAAGCCTCCTTAAAGAGCTATTCTTCAGTCATTTTACCAAATGCGTTAGAATGCCGCCATGTATTCAGGCATAATAATGGAATACAGTGATGAATTAGGGCGAATATGTGACTAGATTCGTGGGGCACCATTCACCTATACTTTTATTCTCACAAAAAAACTACCTATGCATGTTTCGCAAATAGGTAGTTTCTTATTTTCATAAATCTTTACGCTAAGAAATTCAATCCAACTGGTAATTTAAAACCTAGGTATAACGTTATAAATAATACGATGGCGAAAATAATCCATAATGTAGATACATTTCTTCCTTTATTCGCACGCACGATGATCATTTCCATCAAAGCAATGACAATCAATCCAACTAAAAACTTCACACCGTACAATGCACTGTCTAGACTTGAATATCTCATAAATAATAGGAAACCCGATAGTAAGATAAGTACATAAAATAAACGAGCAATCATATGTGTGATTTTTCGACCTTTAGACCCTTTTGCCATTGCAGCTGTAATCACAAATAAAACTACGCCAACTATCCATGAAAATAAATGCAAATGTGTTGAATCCGATAATACGTCCAAAACTTTCACCTCATCAAGTATGTATTCCTATATTAGTGTATCATAAATATGGGAATTAACGTAAGATTTTACACTTTGACAAAGCGGTTAGATAGGGTTCCAATTCCCTCTATCGAAATTTTTACCGTGTCGCCCTCTTTTAAATAGGACGGCGGATTCATCCCTTTACCGACTCCTGCTGGCGTTCCGGTTAATATGACATCTCCCGGTTCTAATGTGACAAAACGGGAAACTTCCGCAAGAATATCTTCTATTTTATAGATCATCTTATCTGTTTGGCTGCTTTGACGCACTTCGTCATTTACCTTTGTCACAATCGCTAAATCATTGGGATTCGGAATTTCATCTTTGGTAACTAGATAAGGTCCCATCGGACAAGATCCATCTAAACTTTTACCAAGAAAAAATTGACCGTGAGCCGTTTGAATATCACGTGCGGTTACATCATTGGCAATTGTATAGCCAAAAATGTGGTCATACGCTAATTGAGTTGGAATATTTCTTCCTTCTTTACTAATAACGACAGCCAATTCTCCTTCGTAATCGAGATTATCTGTCACATCGGCATGGATCGGCAAGTCTTGTTCATCCGCTGCAATCGTCGTTGGTGATTTTGTGAAAATCATTAATTTCTCCGGCGGCGCCTCGTCTCCCATTTCAGTCGCATGGTCCAAGTAATTCTTTCCAACACAAAGAATGTTTTTCGGCGTACGCGGAATCGGTGATAGCCATTCAATCTCTGTAAAAGCGTATTTATATTGGATATTTTCTTCCTTTTCTGCTCGTTCAACCATTTTACGGATTTTCTCCACAAAATCTAAACCAGAAGCAATACCTTCTATGATTGTTTTCGGAAATTGAGTTTGCTCATAGTGCTTGGCAAGGGCCAACACATCCCATACCGCTTCTTCTCTTTTCACCTTTGGCCCAAACAACGTTACCCCATTGTATTTGAACGACAATAACTTCATTTCTGGTCCAGCTCCCTCATCTAGTTTTCTCTCTATTTATTCTAATACGACAAGTCATGACCGAAATCCTTTTATTTTGACAAATTCTTTCCGTACGTCCCAAAACGCCATAGCGCTTCTATAGGACCCATACGGAATTTTGACAGCCAAAGCTGTGCGAAAATCAGTTGAATGACAAATACACCAATTGCAATAAAAGTACCTGTCAATACATCAACTTTTCCGTATAAACCTAGTCCGTAAGAATAAAAAATAACTGTCGCAATCACCGACTGAGAAAGATACGTCGTTAATGACATCCTACCTGCTTTTCCGACAGGTCTAGAAATCGTCCGAAATCTAGATGAATTGCATAGTAATAACAATATCGCCATATATCCAGCAGCCAAGATAACTCCGCCAAACGTATCTTGTAATTGCACTAAATCATAAGTCGGTTGACCAATATGAGGAAGTGCTTTTATCCAGACGCCAATTGCTGTTGCAAGGACTGCCACAATCACGAGTCTACCTTTAATTTCATTTGCACGCTCTATGATTTTCCACTTAGACATCGCAGCACCTAACATAATGATGGGCAACACTATAAAGAATCCGAGTAAAGTGCTTCCGAGTCCATAAAAAAGCCATTCAATCGCTCGAAAAGAAAAAATTTCTCCGAATGAACCATTTGCAAAAACTTCAATAGACCGTTCAATTTTCTCTGTATCTGCGAACCCCTCAACAAAAGTATTCGGATTCGTTTTGACAATGAATTTTGTAATGAGATAGAGAACTCCAGCTGGTATCGTATAGAGTACAATCGCAAAAGGCGTTAACCATTTCGCTGGAATTCGAACGAAAATAATAAGTAAGAATCCCATCGTTGCATAAGAAAATAACACATCGCCTGACCAAATGAACAATGCATGGATGAGGCCAAATGCTAATAGTATCGCAAGTCGCTTTGACATCATGCGAGCAAATGATTTATTTCTCGCAACGGCTTTCTCATATTGCATATTTATTCCGTAACCGAAAAGAAAAGCAAATATCGGATAAAAACTTCCTTGCACAAAAATGTCTATCCAGCGAAAAGTTGCGGCATCACTCCCCGCAGTAAAATAAGTATACGGGTCTAAATAGAAATAAGGCGTGTGAAACAGTAGCATATTCGCGATAAAAATCCCTAATAATGCAAACCCTCTCGTAATATCAAGGGCTTCTATCCGGTTATCTGGTGTTATTGGCGTAAGTTTCACAGATTTTTGTCCCCCTGAATTGGTATCGTTTTGCCCCCATCAAACAGATAAAGCACCATTTCTTTAATCGTTATATTTAAAATCGATTCAATGGCTCGTTTATATAAATTGAGTTGAATCCCATAACGATTATCCATTTCCTGATCAATTGCTTCTTCGGATTGGAAAAGTCCATGAATACGGTCGGTTTTATAATCGAGCAACACCCATCCGTCTTCTTCTTGGAATAAGCAGTCTGCGATTCCTTGCAAGATTTGATAATCTCCGCCGCCATCATACGCATACGTAAACGGCAATTCACGATAAATTTTAGAAGCATTCATAAGTCTTGCGGATATAGCTGTTTCATAAAACTGTACAACAGCTTCCCTATCGACTGCCGCCCCTTCTTCATTCGTTAACAATTGCTTATGGACTAACGTTTCGACTAACTGCTCTATCTCTTCAATCGTTTGCGGTTTATTCAGGTTTACTTGTTGCATCATTGTATGCATCGCTGTCCCAATTTCCGCTGGTGAAAGTGTTCGAGACTGCATAAACGCTGGACGGCTATGTAAATAAGCCGTGCTCACTTCATTTGCCGGCGCTAAGATAGCTGTATCATCTTGTTGTTGCGCTAAAATCGCCAATCTTTTAAGTTCACTAACCGTTTGTTTAGAACGCTTCAATGTAGATGAAAGATATGGATATTCCCATTCAAAACGGTGTTTGACTTCCTTATAATCTTCTTCATCAAAGGTTGGCGGCATCGGCTTTTCGAGGGACTCATCTACTTCTGCCAAAGCATCTTCTTCGGCTTCGGTCACTTCCAAACCTTGGGATGGCAACATATCAATTTGCCATTTCGATTCATCTGTCATAAATCGTCCACCTGGCAATAGATCAAATTTATCAAAAGCCGGATGTCTCGCGATTGCAGGTCCAATCCAATCTAAATAACGATTCGCCCGAGAACGTGTATACTCTGGAAGCATCAGCATTGGGTCAGTTAACTGGGCATCTTGCCATTTCCCCATTTCTTTTTCAATATCTTTCACGGAGGCGATTAACGATAAATACTCCTTCGCTCTCGTCATCGCAACATATAAAATACGCATTTCTTCCGCACGCATTTCGAGTTCTTTCTTTTCCTTGATTGCCAAAAACGGAAGGGATGTATACGTAATTCGATTATCTGGATCCACAGCTTTTACCGCCAACCCAAAATGCTGGTCGAATAAATACGCTTCCCTCAAATCCATTTTATTAAATTGGCGACCGACACCAGCAATAAAGACATACGGAAACTCTAATCCTTTAGATGAATGAATCGTCATTAACCGTACAACGTCTTCCTGTTCAGTAAGCGCACGCGCTTCTCCAAAATCATCCCCACGTTTTTTCATTCTGTCGATAAAACGAAGAAAACGAAATAGTCCTCGGAATGATGTTTTCTCATAGTCAATTGCACGGTCATGCAGTGCTCGAAGATTCGCTTGTCGCTGCCTTCCATTCGGCATTGCCCCGACCATTTCATAATAATACGTATCTGTATACACTTGCCAAATCAGATCCGATAATGAACCTCTGCGTGCTAAATCACGCCAGTCATTAAATTGTGTGAAAAAGCGTTGCAGCTTTTCTTGTGTTGCCGGTTCAATTCCAGAACCGCCCGTTGCGACAAATCGTTTTAACGCTTCAAAAAACGGTTCATTCGGTGCCGCTAACCGCACTTTTGCCAGTTCATTTTCCGTCAACCCAATAAATGGTGAACGGAGTACAGAGGCTAGCGGGATATCTTGATAGGGATTATCAATGACACGTAATGTATTTAACATAATCATCACTTCAAGTGCATCAAAATAGCCTTTCGATAATTCCGCGTAGATTGGGATTCCTGCAAGCTTAAACTCTTCCACGATTTCGCTCGACCACGTCATCGAACGCATTAATATGACTATGTCCCGGTATTCAAGCGGTCTTCGTTCATTCGAAAATGCATCCGTTACTTCGGCGCCAGATTCCATTAACTTCTTAATTTCTTGAATAATCATCCGGGCTTCTACTTGTGAACTTTTCAAACTTTGCCCTGTTAATTCTGCTTCAAATTCACTTTGTTCATCTTCCATTTCTTCGTAAAGCACCTTCAAGTGAACTGGCACTTCTTTTTCTGGATACTGGGCGCCATATTTAAGTGCAGCCGCATCATCGTATTCAATTCCTCCGACACGCATCCCCATGACTTGTGAAAATATATAGTTCGTCGCATCGAGCACTTCTTTCCGACTTCTAAAGTTTGCATTTAAATCTATTTTAAGGCCCGCATCACTTACTTCATTCGTAAAGCGGCTATATTTCTCCAGAAAGAGATTCGGTTCTGCTAATCGGAAACCGTAAATGGATTGTTTAACATCCCCAACCATAAATAAGTTTCCATCTGCTTCCCCGCCACTTTTTACAAGGCTAATAATTGTTTCTTGTAATGTATTCGTATCCTGATATTCATCGACCAATACTTCAGCAAATTTCTGTCGGTACCCCATTGCAATTTCTGATGGCACTAACTGGCCCTCTTGCTCTTCCGATAAAATGCGTAGCGCATAGTGTTCTAAATCAGAAAAATCGACAATGCCACGTTCTATTTTCAATTGTTCATACCGCTTGCCAAATTCAATGACAAGCGCAACTAACTTATGCATAGACGGCGCCATCAATGTAATTTCATCAAGTAATCTTTGCGGTGGACGTAAAAAGTAAGCTTCTCTTACATCCGTTACGATTTTTTTCACATCGTCTCGAATCGACCTAGCGCGTGTAGCCAACGCTTCATCGCACGTCCCTTTTCGAATCGCACCCGCACGCACCCATTTCAATGTACCAAAAAATTCATAGGTTTCTTCCCACGTGCCCGTTCTAGTTCGGCGAATCGCTTCATCGATCCACTGTAAATCAGCTTCCGCAGTTTTAATTAACGGCTCCGGACCGTCCGGCATCTCGGCAATGCGCCTCATTTCGCCGATAAGTGCGGCCGCTTCTTCAAGCGAATAACGAATCGTCATTTTCAATGGGTCAATAAACGATAAGTCGTCAACAGCTTGAATATCCTCAATTTCATATTGGGCAGGTACACGATACAACCACTCTTCTGGCTGTGGATGGACACGAGAATAGTCATATAATCGACTAATTAATGTCTCGATTAATTGATCATCACGATCGGTTGTAAAACTATCTGCCAACCGGTACATCGCTTCCGGTTCTGCCGCGCTGTATGCTTGTTCCAACACATCACTTAACGCATCGTCACGTAGTAAAGCAGCTTCTGAACTATCTGCCACTCTGAAACCTGGATCGATATCTAATAAATAAGCATATTGACGTACAACATTTTGACAAAATGAATGCAGCGTAGAAATTTGCGCTTTATTTAACAAGTTTAACTGTCTTCTTAAATGTACCGCTTCAGGATTTTTGGCAATCTCTTCCTCTAATGCTTCCCCCATTCGCTGTCTCATCTCCGCAGCTGCCGCATTTGTAAACGTAACGACAAGTAATTGGTCCACGTCAATCGGATTTTCTTCATCGATTACTTTCTCAATCATCCGTGTTATGAGTACTTTTGTTTTCCCCGAACCTGCCGCAGCTGAGACGAGAATATCTTGTCCTTTTGCCCAAATCGCCTTCCATTGATCATCTGTAAACGTAACATTTTCTGGCTTAATCGGTATGTTCATCAGCCGCCACCTCCTCACGCATTTTTTCTAACGACGTTTCAGCATCGAGTAGCTCATATTGTCGATATGTTTGGTTCGGATCAGTTGGATCGAACTGACAAACCGAACGATACGAACAAAATTGACAAGGCATACGATCTTTTAATTTATATGGATACACACGTGTATCGCCAAGTAACATTGCATTGCCAGCTTTTTGATGCCTTGACTTCACATACGTGCGCATCATTTGTAAATCTTCTGGTGCCAAGACTTTCGATCGTTTTGTAAATGAACCATCCTTTCGAAAAGCAGCAGGCACAATTGTAGATGAATTCCCTATATTGATGTCCATCCCTTCGACAACTTCCGGATGTTCTAATAAATAGCCACGCATTTTATAAGACTTTGCGATTTCCGCTTCTAATCGTTCACGAGATAATTCTTCTCCTGGTCGAATCATTGGATTATGGACGTGCATATATAAAATTCCAGCTGGGTCTGCATCGAACCCTAGTAGTTCATCTGCATATTCCAGTGCAACATCTAAATAGGTCAACATTTGTAAGGATAATCCATAATATACTTCAGCAAGTTCTAAATCCCTTGCCGATGATTTATAATCAACCACACGTAAATAATTTCTACCTTTTATTTCAGTCGTATCGATGCGATCAATTCGGCCACGTAACTTCATTGATTGACCGCTTCGAAGAGGGATTTCCAGTGATGGTAATTGTTCACCGGGCCCAAACCCAGCTTCAATGGCTACCGGTTTAAATACTGTCGATTTTGATTGTGTACTTAATGAATAAATCGTACGTTGAATAATTTGAACGAGCTTCCGCTGAATGTACATATATCGGCTCGTCGACAATAAAATGCGATTGAAGAAATACGGTGTAATTTCCTCAACTGCCTGTCTTGCTATTTGCCAACATTCTTCTTTTGTTAATTCATCCCATGACTTGCCTAGACGCATCACTTCATCAGAAATCCACTTTAAGGCCGCGTGGAATAAATCGCCAATCGCCGGGGCTTCTAACGTATATTCGGATCGTTCTTCGAGTTTCAGCCCAAACGAAGCATAATGTTGAAACGGACAACTATAATAAGATTCAATACGAGAAACACTTGTCACAAATGATTCGCCGTATAAACCAGCGGTCATTTCTGGTTGCAATCGGTCCGTTTGATTGCCTTTTACCATTGGACGGCTAATACGACCGATGACAGGGTTCCATAACATATCTTTTTTATAATAAGCGAGTACTGCTTGCCACTCTTTCGTAATATCAATATGACGCATTGCTTCTTTGAGCTTAATTGCTGCAAAAGGCAATGTTGCACGCGGATGACTAATGTATTGGAAATTGTCTCCCTCTGCTGATACGTCAAATGGGTCCAATGTTGCTTGCACAACCGTGCAATCCGTCAATATTTGTTCGATTCTTGCAATATATAACGATGGAATGAGTGCTTTTCCTTCCTCGTCTGCAATCGGATAAGACACGTATAATTTTTCACGTGCTGAAGTAAATGCACGGTAAGCCATATAGGTTTCATCCATCAATTTCATTTTCGATGTAGGTGCTAACTCGAAACCAATTCCGGCAAACCATTCACGGTCTGCATCTGATAAGATCCCTTCATTATCCACCCTTTGAGGCAGGACGCCTTCATTCACACCAAGCACAAACACCGCATCTGTATTCATTAAATTAGATAGTTCAATCGTTGAAACGGTTACTTGATCAAGTGACGGTGGAATTCGCGTAAATTCTAACGAATCAAATCCTTCATCTAATATCTTTGCGGCTTCTGTGAGGCGCATTTCCTTATCGCCAAACATGAGCACAAACTGGTCCAATACTTGAATCCATTCATTCCATGCCTGTTCGTGTTCTGTTGCACCTAAAAGTCGTCCAGCGCGTTCTTCTTCCGCTCGTAAATCGATAATTTTATCATAGACACGAAGTTCTTCCACTAAAGCAAACAACGCTTCGGCAACTGCTTGACCCTGTTTCGCACGTCGCAGTCGTTTCTCAAACTTTTTGAGTGGTGTCCGAATGACATCACGAATGAGATGAATTTCTTTTTCTAAAGCTAACTCTTTATCGGTCTGAACGTCCGTGTGTAATTCAAGTCCGCGATATCGTTTCACACGCCAACGTTTTTCATCAAACCATCTAGACCCCATGATTCCATGCGCCAACACATAGTTTTCAAGTCGATCCGCTCGTTCTCTCCAAAGTTCTACATGTTCGCCATGTGGGAAAAATAAATCTGTTTTCACAGCTCGAAAAATCGACTCAAATGACCAACCTGAAGTTATTGCTTCCAATACCGAACGAGAAAATTCGATTAACGGATGATGCAACATCGGCTTTTTCCTGCTAATAAATACAGGGATGTCATAATGAGGAAAAATCGTTTCTAGTAAAACGTCATATTTTTCCGGTTCACGATACAAGATGGCAATATCTTTATATCGTTTCCCTTCCATCGTTAGCCGACGGATTGTTCTTGCCACAGAATGGATTTCAGCACGTGGATCTGATGCTTCAATAATTGAAACATCCCCCTCTGCTTTCCTTGCAATTGCAGGGTACTGTTCGAATGTTGCTTCTAAATGTTTGAGGTCATCTGTTTTAAATCGCTTTGCCTCTGTAAAATGAACGATATCCTCTACTTCTACTGATTCTGCCCGGGCTAAGCCTCTAATTTGTTCATACGTTCGAACTGAATTGAAAAACAAATCATGATCGGCGTGTCCCGACAAATCTGCTTCCATTGGCAGGACAACCGTAACTCGACCGCTATATTTCATAAGTTCCGTAATGATTTCATATTCACGTGTCGTGAAATTTTCAAAACCGTCAATATAAATATGCGCCCCTTTAACGATGTCCGCATGTTTAATCTGCGAAGCAAGCAATGCTAAATGGCCTTCACTATCCACATATGATGTGCCTAATTTTTCTTCGATTTTAGTAAGCAATAACGATAAATCATTTGCTTTATCTAGTAATATTTGCGGCGAACCTGCTGATTCTAATTCATTGACTAGCTCATTCATCGTCTCAAAATCCAGACAATATCTACTAAACTCTTTCATCAAGTCGCCAATTTGTTCCGTAAAACCTCTTTTACTAGCAGCTTGCTTAAAAACTTTAAATTCACTTTGATTTTCTTCTAACACACTTCTTACGAGCATCCGATAGCCAAACCCATCGACCTCTTTACGCGTAATGCCCCCGGTTTCTTGCAAGATGCGCCAAGCAAGTCGTTTAAACGTCACAACTTGTGCACGAATAATGCCATTTAAGCCATAGTTTACGGATAAATTATGTTCCATAGAAAAAGACATTTGATCGGGTACAATGACGAAAATAGGTGTACCTAAAGGGTCTTGTTTCAACATTTCCGCAATCTCGGACTGAATAAACTGCGTCTTCCCTGAACCAGACCTACCTGTAATCAAACGCAACGACATGAGAATACCCCCTTTTTTTGTAAATGTTTTCGAGTTAAGTTCGTAAATAACCCTATCCTCAACAATGTTGATTTCCGTTCCGGGCGGACGCTTTCCGTGGGGCGTGCGGTGAGCCTCCTCAGTCGCTTCGCTCCCTGCGGGGTCTCACCTGTCACGCTAATCCCACTGGAGTCGCCGCCCTCCACTCCAATCAACAAAGATTCCTCTACATATAAATGATTAACAGGATATTAAACCTAATGTTCATTTTCTACTATTAAATATGCAATTATGGAATCGATTCTATATCCCACTTTTTTTTATCCCTCATAACCACTTATATCTAGGCATACATAGTAAATAGAATCCTATACTGTTTACAGCTGTGAACTCCCTTCAGTATACCAATCTTTCGAACCCAATCACAAACAGAACAAAAGGCTGCCATGAAAGTTATTTCATCAACTTTCTATGACAGCCTTTTATTTTATCATGTAGTTTAATCAGAATGATTTTCCTTTTTTTGTTTCGCAATATCTCTAAATTCAGCTTCTATTTTCTTAGTTAGGCGATGTTCTAAACGCTTCCCGATAAGCCAAAGTAGAAAGATGATAATGATGACAATTGCTGTTCGAATCGGTTGTGTTAACAATGCTTTTAAATCCGAGCCGATAAAACTAACTGTAAATATCATCACAAATTTCCCGGCCAATAAAGTTAAAAAGTAATGCTTTTTCTTAATATCTGATAAACCCGCAACTAAATTCACGAGTGCTGAAGGTGTAAATGGAAAACAAATAAATAAAAACAAAGGGCCAAACCCATTTCGCTCCACCCATTCAATCAACTTTTGAACGCGCGCTCTTTTCGTTAAAAAACGAAACACTCGAGCTTTTCCATATTTCCGAATGAGCAAAAATACGGCATAAGAACCGACTGACGTTCCAACCCACGATAATAGAAATCCATACCATAATCCATACGCACTTGCATTTGCGAAGACGAAAACAAACAACGGTAAAAACGGTAGAAATGATTCAATAAATGGAAAGAATAAGCCGATAAATGGACCCAATGCCCGGTAATGTCCGGATAGTTCAATTACTTTATCAACATCTAACCATTCATTCATCACATTCCCTCCTAAAAACATATAGGGTAAGCATACCCAATTTTGTTCTTTTATTGCTATTTTAATAATTATTTCACGAAACGTTTAGAAAGTATAGTATAATCAAGTTAATCATATACGAAAGTTGTGAAAATATGGAGAACAAAGACTTTTATGCTGGCTTAAAAGCTGGACTGAGTATCGCAATTGGATATTTCCCTGTTGCACTCACTTTTGGACTGCTCGCAAAAACAGCGGGACTCTCAATTATTGAAGCGACTGCAATGAGCATGTTTGTATATGCAGGTGCCTCCCAATACATAGCACTTAGCTTAATTGCCGCATCAGTGCATCCTTTATTAATTGTTACGAACACATTCATCGTCAATATTCGACATTTTTTAATGACCGCGTCTTTAAGTGAAAAAATGGTCCCCGAAAAACGATGGGTGAAAGCCGTTTATTCTTTTGGCATCACAGACGAAACATTTTCAGTCCTTGCGACGAGTAAAAAAGAAAAAATTACGACAGCCTATGCATTCGGTGTGGCACTGATTGCTTACGGCAGTTGGGTGATCTTTACCACTGTTGGCCATATCATCGGCGCAAATTTACCACTTTTCTTACAAGCCGCTATGTCCATCGCGCTCTATGCGATGTTTGTAGGACTACTCGTTCCCTCAATGAAAGGAAATCGAAAAGTTGTTATGCTTGCAGGACTAGCTGCGACGATACAAAGTTTCTTTTATTTCACTGGGTTATTGTCGACTGGATGGGCAATTCTCGTTTCGACACTAGTTGCGTCAATTGCCATTGAAATGGTCTATGTCAATCACGAGAAAAGAACGAAATCGACATATGTCAGGGAGGAGGGTGTTTAATGGGTGCAATCTATTGGTGGATGCTTTTAGGCATGGCGCTTGCCACTTATATTCCCCGAATGATCCCTCTCACATTTTTGGAAGGGAAAGAATTACCCCCAATTGTTTCTGGCGTACTGCGTAATATTCCTTATGCCGTTTTAGGTGCACTGATTTTTCCAGCAATTTTATTCGTCCAAGAAGGCAATCTCGTGTTTGGGATCATTGGGATGGTAGTGGCATTTTTAATCGCATTCTTAGGCGGCAGTGTTATGTCCGTCGTCCTCGGTACAATTGGCGTACTTGCGATTTATAGTTTATTCACATGAAAAGGACCGCTTTCGAAGAACCATGCTTTCAATTGAAGCGCACTCTCCAATTGACTAGCAGTTCCTAAAAGCGGTCTTTTTATTAAATTTCACGGTGGAATTATAAGGCTTAGTTGACTTGATGTTCTTCTTCCATATTCTCACGCGTTCGCTCAACCATCCGTTTCGCATACCAAAACCCAACCGTTAACGATAATGCATCGGCCGCGTAAAGTACCCAATTATGCGTATAACCTGCATAAACAGAAGCGGCAACGAGACTTAGCGTTAAAACTAACCCAACGACATGATGAAAAGTCACACGTGTAAAAAAAACGACGAGAAGTGCAGGCGCAAAAATTGCCAATAGTAATTTAGTAATGAATAAATCTATCAATTAACCTTACCTCTCATTCATCCATTTTATTTACTGAACGACTAAAATTCCGAGTCGATGATGATCATGTCGATAGACGACCTGTTGCATAAGCCTTACTTCTCCATCCTTATCCACAACTTGTAATCGACAATGCGCGGCATTTACTTGAATCGCATCATAAAGTTCTTTTTCATTATGGACAGGCAGGCCATTTACAGACTGAATACGTTCCCCTGGCAGTAGTCCCATTTTCTCACCGGGAGAATCGGGAATCACACCAGCAATCACGACGCCTTTAGACTGAGGCGCTAAAACATAACCGCCTCTTCGCTCCCGAATTGAGGCGACAACAGAAACAATCATTCTTCCCGCGACACCTGCCAACAAGGCAGCCCAACCTAAAACCGGCATCCACATCGCTGCGACTCCAGCCGCAATTACGACTACACCAATAAAAGCAATCGCTCGTCCAATTTGAGGAAATACATTCTCCGGAAAGCTAGCACGTGCAATTTGAGAAAACCCAATAACTAGCGGCACCGGTACAAACGTAAATGCACTTTCTCCAACTGTAAACTGAGGCCAATATGGCAGATAAGTGCCGATCATCTCACCAGGTACAAGAAATAAAACAGGAAGCAACCAAAGCCTCTTCGCTTTAAACACGCCAGCCTGAAGCCCTCGTTTCGTCTGAATTAAATGAGATGAATTATCCCGATGTCCATACTTATAAATAAGCAATCCTTCGGCAACAAGCAACATCCCTGTAATCACAGAAATCGTAATTGTTAACTCTCCAAAGAAATCGATTGCTGCTACTTCCCAACCGCGGAATCCGAAATCCTTGGCGAAATAGTTTATTGCATATAAACTAAAAAATGCGATTGTAGCAAAATAAACAGGGGAAGTTAATTTATAATTAAAAGTTAGGAGCGCAAGTATTGACAGTATACAAAAAAGCACTAACCAACCCGCATCCACCACAAGTCCAATTCCTGAAATAAGAATGGAAAGGACAATGGCGTGAAGCCAAGACTCAGATATAATTCGACGCAATTCAGTTAAACCTGGCAACATACGCACTCTAAAACTACGTCTCTCTCTTTTCACACGAAAGTATCCTAACAATACCGCGACAATTAACGCGATAATTAAAAGAGGATTAAGTAAAAAAAGTGAAACGGATAATAACACGTCACTGAATACTTCTTTTCCCATCATCCATCACCGTCCTATATCTAAAAAACAAGTTGACTCTATTGTATCAAATAATAACGTCACATGACGAGTAGAGAGCTATTTTCTTAATCATATACTTCAAACTTAGTATTATCATTAAAAAAAGAAGCCTATTCGATAAGCCAGTTTAATATAACTGGCCTTTACGAAAGACTTCTATCAATATCAAACCATTTTTTATTACTTCCCTTTTAGTTCATGCATCAAATAGTCAAGGGCCATTTGCAATTGCTGATCGTTTTCCTTATTCGCCCGAAAAGCTTCTACTTCCTCTTTCAATGCCATATAAAATTCTCGATTCATCTCACCGTTCGCTTCTAACGTCTTGTCTTTCTGAAACGCCATTACGGCTCTTACAGTTTCTTTATCAAAATAGCCATCTGCTTTGTTAATTTTATACCCTAACCCTGCAAGTAGCCTTTGGGCATATGCAATTTCATCATGATAATCGCCTTCTTTATAATCCACCCCGATTAAACGAATATGCTCGCTAAATAATCCATCTTGCTTCACTTCCAAATGTGGAGGAATTCCTTTTCCATGGATCCACTTTTCTTTCGGCGTGAGCCATTTGTGTGTAGATAACTTAACTTCTCCTCCATTAGACAAGTCAAACGTATCTTGAACGGTTCCTTTGCCAAAACTTTCTGTCCCAATAATGATTGACCGTTTAGAATCTTTTAACGCCCCACTTAATACTTCACTTGCCGATGCACTGCCTTTATCTTGTAATAAAACAACTGGTATTCTTTTTAACTTCTCACTGTACTGAATTTCCTCTGAGTTCTCGGCCAACAATGGCGTTAATGCACCTTTTGGATCTTCCATATATGCAAATACTGTATCTACTTCTAATAAACTGCTTACAATTTGTGAAACACTGTGTAAATATCCGCCCGGATTGCCACGTACATCAATAATCAGCGCTTCTGCTCTTCCACCTAACACAGCATCTGTCGCTACTTTCCATTCCTGTGCTGTTTCCTCTCCAAACGTTGTAATCGATATGTAACCGACTTTGCGTTTTTTCTCCTCAAGTACTCCATTGGAAACGGTCGCTACAGGAATCGCATCGCGTACGATGGATACTTCTAGGTGTTTGTTCATGTCTGGCCTATAAATTGTCATGTTCAAAGTCGTTCCTTGCTTACCACGGATTTTCTTAACAACTTCTTCTAAAGAACTGCCAGCTATATTTTCCCCGTCAATCCGAATAATTTCATCATAAGGTTGCAAGCCTGCTTTATCAGCTGGCGATGACTTGATTGGTGCGACGATGAGAAATTTTCCATTCGACCTTGTAATTTCCGCGCCGATGCCAATTCGCTCACTTGCCAACGATTCACGATGGGCGGCAGCCTCTTCCTCGGTCAAATAGGTACTATAAGGGTCGTCAATTACATCTGCCATTCCTCGAAGTGCCCCTTCAATTAACGCCCTACCTTCTACTGGATGGATTCCTTCATTTTGAATAATCGTATACGCTTCATCAATCACTTCGAAAGTATCTGGCGGCATTACTCCTACATTTTCCTTCTTTCCTTGCGTATTCTTTAATAGAAAAAAGGAACTTCCAGCAAGGACAGCGACAAACAACATAATTAACAAAAACCGGCTTTTCCGCATCTTAACCCTCCTCCGTTCACTATATGAACTGCAAGAAGAGAATACGACACAGTAAGCCGGCAACTCTTAATCTAAATTTTCAACTAAGCTATGAATCGTCTTTTCATCCATTGGCCCAATAAATCTATGTGCAATCGTTCCATCCGTTCCAATCATATAGGTGGTCGGAATTGTCATCACACGATAAGCATCAATTACCTCTCCATCCTCATCCAAAGGAATTGGAAATGTAAGTCCATACTCCTCGATAAAATTCTCAATTCCTTCTACCCCTTTTCTCTCCTGTGTCGTCATATTAACCGCAACAATTTCCACATTCGCTAAATCTTTATAATTCTCATAGTAATTTTGCATATGTGGCATTTCCGCTTTACATGGTCCACACCAAGAGGCCCAGAAATTTAGGATGACTTTTTGTCCTTTTAATTCGGATAATGTAACGACTTCTCCCGTTAACGTAGTTAATTCAAAATCTGGAGGTGTATCGCCTTGTTCCAACCCTTCCGTTATATCTACGGAATTCACTCCTTGCGCCTCTAAACTTTTCCTATACTCTTCTACCTCTTCAAATGACTCAAGCGGTTTTTTCTCATCTATATTCGACTTAATCATCAGTACAACCATCGTTCCAACTAATAAAATGGCCACAATTAAACCAATACTATTTTTCCTCAATGATTAACCCCTCACCCTCTTCGTTTTTTAAATAAAATTTCAACAGCACACTCATAAATACCCCGATATATACAGTAGCGATCACAGATGTTTGTAATAGCCCCCCTGGTTGAAGGACGCCTACGAATAGATGAACACTAATAAATAGGAGTATGATTTGGTAAGGCAAATCTTTAAACTGCTCAATGAAAAACGTAATAAACAGTACAAATCCCCCAATGATACTAATTGTCAATATCTGCTTGAATATCGTTCCATCATTTAAGATGGCCATAAAAACCTGATAACCTGATTGGATAAGCATACTGCCAATTAACAAGCCCATCAAAGTTTCTCGCATGAATTGTCCTTTTTTCATTTCTACAATTACTGTAATACTCGCCGCAATTAATCCAAGATAAACGCCAATTTTCCCGCCGTTAAAATAAAGAATCGATAATGGAAACTGGATGACTGTTTTCCAATCGGTTACAACAACGGACAACTTCCATACAATGACAAAATAAAAAATCGCGTCTGCCAATAACAAAGTAGGTTGTTTCCCGTATTTTAGTCTAACCGCCCCAGATGCAATAAAAAAGGCCAGCACAATGGCGATCCATGTAGAGGGAACAGATATATTTCCAATAAGATAATACTTTGAAACTCCTATCTTTTAGGCACCTCCAATTTCATGCTCAATATGTATTCTAAAGAATTTAATGTATCACATCTAGATTTCTGCCTATTTTGGATGTTTGAGCTATAGATAATAGAATTTGTTGCCTTTCTATTTAATCACAACTGGTTTAACTAAAAAACTCACCCCGAAAGGTGAGCTTTTTTATGCATTATTAAAATGGTACGTAACTTCTTGGGTTCACTGCAGAAGGACCATAACCCGTCCATCCACCAACGTGAAATTCAAAATGTAAATGTGGACCAGAAGATCTTCCTGTATTCCCCATGCTACCAATGACTTGTCCTTTCGAAACGACTTGTCCAGGACTTACATTGATACCAGATAGATGCGCATACAATGTTGTATAAATTTTTCCGTTTACTGAGTGTGTAATCATGATGACATTACCATACGTCCCGATGACGCCAGTTCTACCAACAACACCATCCCCAGCCGCAACGATTGGTGTACCAATTGAGTTTGCAACATCTATCCCTCTATGATTGCTTGAGGCGAAAGAAATATTTCTATAGCCGAACTCAGAGCTAATTCTTCCTGCTGCCGGTCTTGTCCAAGTCCCGCTTGAAACGGCGGGTGCGCTTCCTGCTGAGGATTGGGAAGCATTAGACGTATTGGCATTGGATGAGCTTCCTTTATTGGCATTTGCTCGTGCTTCAGCTTCGGCTTGCTCTCGTTTTTTGCGTTCAATTTCTGCTTGACGTGCAAGTTCAGCTAAACGATTTTCTTCAGCTCTAATTTCACGCTCTAAAGCCGCACTTAATTCATGCGCTTCATGTAATTCTGTTTCTAAATTCGCTTTTTCTGAATTTAACTTTTCTTGTTCTTTCTTTAGTTCAGCAGCCAATCTATCTTGTTCAGCTTTTTGAGACTGAAGTGAAGCCTTCAATCCTTCTAGCTTACTTTTATTAGACTGTAATTCTTCAAGTTTTTGTTCAACAAGCTTTTTCTCTTCTTCCAATTGCTTCTGATCTTCGGCTTGTTCTTTCATAATTGTGCGATCTGCATCCATTAATGTAGCAACAGTAGAAACACGGTCAATAAAGTCTGTGAAACTATTCGCGCCAAGTAATACGTCTAAATAGTTAACAGAACCGCCGTTCACTTGCATCGCACGTACACGTTCGCGCAATACTTCATCACGCTCTTGAATTTTCTTTTCTAAATCCTCGATAGACGCTCTTAATGCTTCAACTTCTTCAGTAGTTTGCGTAATTTCATTTTCAAGTTTTGTAATTTGTGCATTTGTTTCTTTAACTTCTGCATCTAATTTAGCAATTTGTGCTTGAATTGACTCGATTTTTGATTGATTCGTAGTAATTTCATTTTTTTTCGATTGAATATCTTGATTAATCGTATTCTTCTTTAACTCAATTGCATTCTTTTCATCTTTCATATCTTTCAATGAAGCTGCTAAAACTTGCGGATTTCCTATTCCTGAAGACAGCACAAGAATAGCTATCAGAATAGATAGCATCCATTTTTGCATTCTCAATGTAGACTTTCCCCTCTCAGCTATCACTTTTTTTCTATTAGACTTTCAAAAACTTTCGAACAGACATAAAACTACCCCAAACACCGATAAAAATCCCGGTGAAAAGAAGTAATCCGTTTAATTGATAAATAAACGGTGTTTTAGAAAGCGGTTGGAATAATTCGCCTTCCAATTTCGGTTGAATATAATCAAAAAGATTAATGTAGGCAACAGTTAGGAATATCATCGGTAATAATGCACCAAGGATTCCGAGCCATATTCCTTCTAATAAAAATGGAATACGGACAAAATTATTTGTTGCACCTACAAGTTTCATAATTTCAATTTCTTTTCTACGTGCTACAATCGTCACGCGAATTGTGTTGGAAATTAAGAACATCGCTGTAAATAGTAAAGCAATTATTAGTACAATACCGATATTACGACCTGTATTTAAGATATTAAATAGTTTTTCAACTTTGCCTTCACCGTAAATCACTTCAAACGCGTATTCATATGTACCAATCTCTTTTGCAACTTTTACAGTTTCCTGTGGGTCTGTCGCTCTAACATAAAAAACATGTCGAAGCGGGTTACTTTGTTTATATAAACCCAGTTCTTCACCGTACCCTTTAATCATGATTTCAAGTTCTTCTTCGTTGGAAGAAAATCTGATGTCGGTGAGACGTGGATTTGCTTTCAATTTCTCTTCAAGTCCTGCGATTGCTTCCTCATCTGCTGCTAAATCGACAATAATCTTAATTTCGACATCTTCTTCTAAATTTGTGGCAATTTTATTTAAGTTCATCATTAAAACAAGGAATACACCAACAAGTAATAATGTAACTGTCACTGCACTAATCGATGCAAATGTCATCCATCGATTACGACCAACACTTTTTAAACTTTCTCGTAAATGTCTTTTAAATGTTCTACCTTTCATAGCCGTAATCACCTCCAATTTCATCACGGGTGATTAAACCGCCTTCGATTGCAACAACACGATGTCTAATCGTATTTACAATTTCTTTATTATGGGTTGCCATAATAATTGTTGTTCCACGTGCATTGATCTTCTTGAATACGTCCATAATTTCCCAAGACGTCTCTGGATCTAAGTTTCCGGTCGGTTCATCCGCAATCACAACTTCTGGATGATTGACAATAGACCTAGCAATGGATACCCGTTGCTGTTCTCCGCCCGATAACTCGTTTGGAAACATTCTAGCTTTTTGGGTTAGTCCGACAAGGGCTAAAACCTCATTTACTTTTTTTCTAATATTTGTAGGTGATTCCTCAATCACTTCTAGTGCAAACGCAACATTTTCATAGACATTCAGCATAGGCAATAGTTTAAAGTCCTGAAAGACAACACCCATACGACGTCTCAATTGCGGAATTTGCTTTTGTTTTAACGTGGTAATGTTTATATCATTAAAAAATATTTCGCCGCTCGTTGGCGTTTCTTCTCTGAATATCATCTTAATAAATGTTGATTTTCCAGCTCCACTTGGCCCGACTACGTATACGAATTCGCCTCGATCAATTTCGATATTGATCCCGTTTGAGGCAACGACACCATTCGCGTATTTCTTATATACATTTTTCATTTTTATCAAATTAAAACCACCTGAATCATTTTTCGCCTCTATTTTTAAACCATATCGAGTATAACATGTTTTCTTGTCAAAAATTATTACAGTTATATTTCATTTATATCAAACTTAGTTGTAAATCTTGGCGAAACTTGTTTAAACCGACTACACTTACAGTATTTAGTTACGACTACATGCATTTAATGTTAATTTATGCAAAAAAATGGTCAACTAAAATTCTTCACCAACGTCATTTGAAAAAGAACGCAAAAAAACCGTTAACAGGTAAAATGTCTGTTAACGGTTTTTTTAAGTATTATTTCTTTTCTGCTAGCCAAGCTGCTACTGCGTCAGCTTCTGCTTCTGCCATTTTAATGGCTGGCATTCCGCCTTTACCATTCTGGATGATATCACGAATTTCATCTTCGCTATAATTAGCTCCAGCTGTACTAATTGCTGGGGCGCTAGCGCCTTCTAGATTGCCACCATGACATGCGATACATTTTTGTTGCACGACCGCTTCTGCATCAACTTCTGCAGTATCGCCACCTGACGTTCCTGTATCTGTCTCGTTGCTCGTGTCATTTCCTCCGCCACACGCCCCGAGAACAAGTGTCGCTCCGAAAATAGCTGCTAATAACTTTTTCTTCACACTGTTCCCTCCTTCAATTAAATGTTTTCAGGAAAACATTGTTCCTTATAGATTAGTATACCAATAATGAGTTCAATTGAACCTTTCTATGCATCGTTCAACTTTACATAAAACACCGAAAATACGATACCTGTAGCTTTTACAGTAATTGTTAAATCTTTTTGAACGTTTTTTATTAACTGTATTCTGTCGGACGATAGAAAGTCTGATTGTCATAATTGATATATACACCTTCTAATCCATTTCAAAACATATTAATTGATTTGCGAACGTAAATAGGCATTGATGAACATATCTAATTCGCCATCCATCACAGCACCAACATTCCCTGTTTCCGCGTCCGTTCTATGGTCTTTAACCATTGAATACGGGTGGAATACGTAGGAACGAATTTGACTTCCCCAGCCAATTTCTTTTTGTTCACCACGAATTTCTCTTAAACGTGCCTCTTCTTCTTCAACTTTCAACTGATATAACTTCGATTTCAATAGATTCATGGCTCGCTCACGGTTTTTAATCTGAGAACGCTCAGTTTGACACGTTACAACCGTTCCTGTCGGCTCATGAGTAATTCGAACAGCTGAATCTGTTACGTTAACGTGCTGACCACCTGCACCACTTGAACGATATGTGTCAATTTTTAAATCTTCTGTACGGATTTCAATATCAATATCTCCATCAAATTCAGGCATTACTTCACACGATACGAAAGATGTGTGGCGACGGCCTGAAGAATCAAACGGTGAAATACGGACAAGACGATGGACACCTTTTTCAGCCTTCAAATAACCGAATGCATTATGTCCTTTAATCGATAATGTGACTGATTTTATGCCAGCCTCATCGCCTGCTTGATAATCGATTGTTTCAACTGAAAACTTATGTTGTTCCGCCCAACGTGTGTACATACGAAGTAGCATAGAAGCCCAGTCTTGCGATTCTGTACCACCTGCTCCGGAATGTAGTTCGAGTACTGCATTATGTTTGTCGAACTCCCCACTAAGTAATAAATGAAGCTCGAAATCTTCTAGTTTTTGCATAAACGTTTTAAGTTCTGCAATAAGCTCTTCCTGCAATTCATCATCAGATTCTTCACGTAATAACTCGAGTGTCATTTCTAGGTTTTCTTGCGTCTCATTTAATTCCGTAAAATCTCCAACAACATCTTTTAAAGCATTAGACTCATTAATCACTTTTTGAGCGGCTTCTTGATCATCCCAAAACCCGGGTTCAGTCATAACCTCATCTAACTCTTGGATGCGTGCCTCTTTGTTTTCTAAGTCAAAGAGACCCCCTAAAGTCCACTAATTTCTTAGCTGTAGTGTCAAGCTCGTTCCGTACATCTGATAATACCATCATAAAAATTCCTCCCAAAATCGATTGCCTTCTAATTAGTTTCTGCCATGGCAATGTTTAAACTTCTTACCGCTGCCGCAAGGACATGGATCGTTTCGTCCAACGTTCACTGAGCGACGAACCGGCTGTCTCTTCTTTTGTTCGTTGCCTTCTTCAGGATTCACTGCCTGACCTTTGGCAACTTCTTCACGTTCAAGATTATCGCGGATTTCTGCTTTCATTGCAAAACGGGCCGCATCATTTTCAATGGCCAACACCATATCTTCAAACATTGTAAATCCTTCGCTCTGATACTCACGAAGTGGATCTGTTTGACCATAAGCACGTAAATGAATACCGTGACGCAACTGGTCCATCGCATCGATATGGTCTGTCCATTTCATATCAATCGCACGAAGTAAGATGACCTTTTCGAATTCGCGCATGCGTTCTTCTGTCATTTCTTCTTCTTTTTCATGATAACGTGCTGTCACGTTCTCTTGAATGATTTCTTTGATTTCTTCAGGGGATTTCCCTTCAAAATCTGCTGCCGTTACTCGACCTTCAGGAAGAAGATTTGCTGCGATAAAATCTTCAAGCCCTTTTAAGTTCCATTCAGAACGACTTTCACTTGCTGTATGGGCAGATACCGTTCGGTCAATGACCCCCGAAATCATATTTTCAACAATTTCACTTATATTTTCAGATTCAAGTACTTCATTTCGTTCTTCATAAATGATTTCACGTTGCTGACGTAACACATCATCATATTGTAGAAGACGTTTACGTGCATCAAAGTTATTCCCCTCAACACGGCGCTGTGCAGATTCAACTGAACGAGAGACCATTTTTGACTGAATTGGCGTAGAATCATCCATCCCAAGTCTTGTCATCATAGATTTCATTTGGTCCGAACCAAATCGGCGCATTAAATCATCTTCTAAAGATAAATAAAACTGTGTAACGCCTGGGTCTCCTTGACGTCCCGAACGTCCACGTAACTGGTTATCGATACGGCGAGATTCATGTCTTTCTGTACCGATGACCGCTAAGCCACCAGCTTCAATGACACCTTCGCCAAGTTTAATATCTGTACCACGGCCCGCCATGTTTGTCGCGATTGTTACCGCGCCTTGTTGACCGGCATTTAAAATAATTTCGGCTTCGCGTTCATGTTGCTTAGCGTTCAAAACTTCGTGCTTAACGCCAAATTTTTTCAAGTAATCCGAAATAATTTCAGACGTTTCAATTGCTACAGTACCTACAAGAACAGGCTGACCTTTTTCATGTCGTTCTTTAATGTCCTCAGCAACTGCCTTAAACTTCCCATCCATCGTCGAATAAATAAGATCCGCACGGTCATCACGGATGATTGGACGATTTGTAGGGATTTCGATAACTTGCATATTGTAAATATTACGGAATTCTTCTTCCTCTGTTTTCGCTGTACCTGTCATCCCTGATAACTTTTCATACATACGGAAATAGTTCTGGAAAGTAATCGTTGCAAGTGTCATGGATTCATTCTGGACTTCTAGACCTTCCTTCGCCTCAATCGCCTGGTGCAATCCGTCACTATAACGACGGCCTTTCATGAGACGGCCTGTGAAGGAGTCAACAATTACCACATCGCCATCCTCAACAACATAGTCAATGTCGATATGCATACTGACATGCGCTTTCAAAGCTTGGTTAATGCCGTGTAAAAGCACCACATGGTCTAGGTCGAATAAATTATCGATTTTAAATGCTTTCTCAGCTTTTTCAACGCCTTTTTCCGTTAACACAACACCTTTTGTTGATTCGTCATACGAGTAATCCTCTTCAACCTTTAATGTCGTGACAAAAGTATTGGCCAATCGATACAGATTTGCCGCTTTAGCCGCTTGACCAGAAATAATAAGCGGTGTTCTTGCCTCGTCAATTAAAATGGAGTCAACTTCATCAATGACCGCGAAATACAGAGGACGTTGAACTTTTTCATGGCTATAGAGGACCATATTATCTCTTAAATAGTCAAAACCAAGTTCATTATTTGTACTATATGTGATGTCCGCTTCATATGCTTCACGTTTTTCTTCTTTCGTCATACTATTTAAGTTCAAACCAACCGTCAGTCCTAGGAATTCATAAAGAACCCCCATTTCCTCGGCATCACGACTTGCTAAGTATTCGTTTACTGTAATAACGTGCACACCTTTACCAGCTAACGCATTTAAATAAACGGCAAGAGTAGAAGTTAGCGTTTTTCCTTCACCGGTCTTCATCTCTGCAATATTTCCTTCATGTAATGCCGCCGCACCGATAAGTTGCACTCGGAAAGGATACATATCTAATGCACGTCTGGAGGCTTCACGAACGACCGCAAACGCTTCTACTTGAAGATCATCTAAAGTTTCACCATTTTGCAAACGCTCTTTAAACTCTTCTGTTTTACTGGAGAGCGCTTCATCTGAAAGTTGCTGCATTTCTTCAGCAAGGGCTTCTACCTTATCTGCCACTCGTTCTAATCGTTTTAAATCTCTTTTATTTGAATCGAATATTCTACTTAATACATTCAGCATTTAAGTCACATCCTCATTTAATTCACCCTTTATTTTAACACTGCAAAATGCGAGGTGCAAATGTCACAACTGTGTAGTTTTGTGTAAATGAAAATCCGAGCAATGTTGATTTCCGTTCCAGGCGCACGCTTTCCGTGGGGCGGGCGGTGAGCCTCCTCGTCGCTTCACTCCTGTGGGGTCTCACCTGTCCCGCTAATCCCACAGGAGTCGGCGCCTTCCACTACAATCAACGAAATCCACACATATAAACAAACTAGATAAAAGTGCAGTATAGCACCTTTTTTTCTTTTATAGCTATTTGTAAAATATTAAATTGTACAATCGAAAAACAATCTCTTTAGTAATCATCTTTAAACGAAAAAAAGATTCTCCGTGTAGTCTCACACACGGAGAATCCCTTTATACAATCAATTCGTTTCAATTAAACCGTACTTACCGTCTCTTCGTTTATAAACAATGTTTGTATCTTCTGAATCAGCGTCTGTATAAACGAAGAAGTTATGACCTAGCATATTCATTTGAAGAATTGCTTCTTCTTCGTCCATTGGTTTTAAATCAAAGCGCTTTGTTCGAACGACTGAAAATTCTTCTTCGTTTTCTTGCTCTTGCGGTGATTCTGCATTTTTACTGACAGATGCAAAAAATGCTGCAACGCCTTCACGTTCACGGAATTTACGATTCACTCTCGTTTTGTATTTACGGATTTGACGTTCTAATTTATCTACAATTAAATCAACTGCCGCATACATATCGTCATGACGTTCTTCCGCTCGAAGCGTTAAGTTCTTCATAGGAATTGTTATTTCAACTTTCGTCTGTTTATCATTATATACTTTTAAATTGACATTAGCTGTTGCATTCGAACCATCTGTAAAGTATCTCTCAAGTTTACTTACTTTGCTCTCCACATGGTCACGAATTGCTGGAGTCACCTCTATGTTCTCGCCACGGATGTTAAAGTCTAGCATAAAAACTCCTCCTTTAAAATAACTCTCAATAGTATACTTCTATGTGTTCCCCAAAAAGTCCTTCTAAAACCTTTAAAAAACTTTTACCATTTTGTCGAAATTAAAAGAAGTATTCTTGACAGTCTTTCTAAAATGAATAGGATTCTTCTTAATCAAGACGTCTGATGAAAGTGAAGGACATCCTTTCATTACCTGTATTATACCATAGTTCCCAATCATTTAGTGCGAAGTTTCGACAAATTTCGTGTTTTGAAATTTATCCTTGTTAAAGTTGTCACAACTTTTCTATTGTATTCAGCGGTTGAAT
This sequence comes from Sporosarcina ureilytica, assembly GCF_001753205.1. GTDB lineage: Bacteria > Bacillota > Bacilli > Bacillales_A > Planococcaceae > Sporosarcina > Sporosarcina ureilytica. The sequence continues at coordinate 2,778,487 of NZ_CP017560.1, forward strand.
AAATCATGTTCGTTTAGTATGCAAAAACTCACTATAATTATGAATTCCAGCATTTTCATTTTACATTTCGGGTGTTGGGAATTTAATTACTTTTATTCACTCATTCCGAAGCTGAACTGCTTCCTCATAAGTTTCGTGAATATAATGCGCAATTTGTTCTTGTTCTTTAGTTAATTCTGTTAGTGTTGCATTCAATTCTTCAATTGTCGCAGTACTTTGTTGGATAATTGAAGCGAACTCTGATGTCCGATTTTGAATATCACGACTGTTTTCATTCGCACCTTCGAATTTAGTCACAAAATCAGATAACTCAATTGTTAATCCGGACATCATTGTAAACAATTGTGTAAACGAATTCGTCGATTGACTTACAATTTCAGATTGACTCGCCACTCGCTTTCCACCGTCGTTTAGTTGGCGCACCATAAAAGCATTGGATTCATTTACTTCTGATAGGTTCCCTTCAATCTTTGATAAAGTTTCTGCAGTAAGACTCGAAAGTTTCCTAATTTCATCTGCCACAATTGCAAAACCTCTGCCGTGTTCTCCTGCCCGTGCCGCTTCAATCGAAGCATTTAGAGATAGTAAATTTGTTTGTTCAGTTATCTCTTTTATCGCAGTCGTAAAACTATTCGTTTCATCAATCTTCTGGGTAAGATGGTTAAACGTTGCAATTAATTCCTTAAAGAAAACGGTAAACGCTGTAAAGCTTTCTTCTAATTGTGTTACCTTTGTCGTTCCTTCATTGGCCATTTCTCCAGCTTGATTGGCTTGCTGAATCACTCGTTCTATCCCAGCAGCGACTTCATCCATAATCAAATCGGTATCCTCAATGTTTTCCGCAATCCCACTAATATAATCTGCCTGTTGTTGACTACCGGCACTTACTTCATCAATCGCTCCGAGCATCTCCAACTGTGATTGATGAGCAGTATTTGTGTTGGTGCGAATTCGCTCTAAATTTGAAGTGATCGTAACGACTGCGCTGTCCAATTTTATGGCAAGTGCTTCCTCTTCCATTGCTTTCCTGGAAGTCTCTTCAACGAGTTCTTCTATATGTTCAAACATTTGTCCATTTTGACGAACAAGAAGTAATAGAACGATTCCACCCAGTACATGCAAAATGAGCAAATTTCTACCACTAGCTATAACAAGTTCAGGATCAACAAACATTGAATTGTTTATATATAATGCAATAAAACTTAAAATAAAACCAAAAGCCATTATTTTCATTTGACCGTGGATAGCACCTAGAACTAGTAAAAGGATAATAATTCCTATCGTTCCGAGGTTTGCTTCGGATAGGAAAATGACACTTAATGCAATCACAAAATTCAAAGTCAGTAATAGGTAAGGAAGAATGCGAGCAACAACAATCATCTTGGTGCTTATAGAATAGGCAATAAGTGCGAGCGCGAATGGAATGGCAACAGATAAAATAATAATTATTGAAGAGCGTTGAATAAGCTGTGCAAGTAATCCTAACCCCGCGGCAAGTGCAAACCCAGACATGAAAATTCTGTTTTTCCGTATCCAATCATCCCATTTTAATTGTTCAATATTCATTACAAATACCTCCCTGTCAATCAATTCCAATACAAGTAGCCGCTATCTATAACGTATCATTAATGAACGGTCATTCATATGGACCTAAACACCTATACGTTTCATTCTTAGAGTACGTTGGAAAATAGACTTGTTAAAAACGATTGGTAGTTCATGGTAGTTTTCAACAAAAAAACCCAAAGAGTCTCATTCTCTTTGGGTAAGTAGTTATTGCTTTGTATCATAATAGGCGCCGTCTTGGGCCATATTTCCATAGGGATTCACGTAATTTTTCATATTCGTCTTCTTCGATTGGGCGACAGAAATATCTTTGCGAATTCCTTTTGTAAAGATAGCTAACTGCGTTTGTAACTTAGCTTCTAACTTAGTAAGCTCTTTACCTAAAACTTCTTCCTCTTTTGTAAAAGGCGCCTTTATTTCAGGTTGAAGCTGGTCGCGAACGTCTAAAAGTTTCTCGATTCTTTCAATTGCTTCATCACGCTTCTCGTCACCGACATTTTCTGAAACGCTTAAAAGACTATCTGTTGCTCTCTGCCAATCAATGAGCGCTTTTCTAATCATATTTCGTCCACATTGGCATACTGTTTTTGGCGGTTAATTTGGATGACTTCTTTCCATGTATCACGGAATTCTTTAATAATTCCCGCCGCTTCTTCTAATAAAGCAGCGTCATTTGCAATATTTCCGTCAATCAATCTACTATTTGCAAATTCATAAAGAATCATCATATTTTCAGCGACTGGCACGGATGTATCTAACGTCACCATCAATTCTGAAATAATGGCTTGTGCCTTTTGAATAGCCGTATTCTTCTCTTCAATATTTCCGTTTTCTAGCGCTCGTTTTGCTTGTTCAATAAATTTCAAACAGCCATTGTAAAGCATTAACGTTAATTCTCCTGGCGTTGAAGTGTTCACCGAGTTATTCCGATATGCTGCATATGGGTTGTGAATAGCCATTACATTTCTCCTTTTTTCTTTATCGTATAATTCCTTGTCTGCCTTAATTACATCATCAGACCGCCAAGAGCATTCATTAACTGTTCTGCTTGCGAATTGGCGCGTTGCATAGCTTGTTCCATAGCTGTAAACTGCTTATAATAACGCTCTTCCATTTTTTTTAGACGATTTTCGAAACGTTCAATTTGCTCATCCATCTGTTTAATATTACGACCTATAGGAAAGCTTTCATTAGCTGCACCAGAACTTCCCGCTCGATTTGAAATTGCATCATTCCCTTTTTTCAACGCTGTACGAACACTATGAATAAGTCCTGGATCATTCGTATCTGACCCGGACCTACCTAATAATTCATAAACTTTATTGGGATCTGTTGAAATAACCTCACGAAGTTTCTTTTCATCTATTTCAAGCATTCCATTTGCTAAATGGTCGTTAGACGTCGTAATTCCGATGTCAGCCAATATGATTCCACTTTTGCTATCTTTGGGTTCCTTGACGCTACTACTTAACGCTAGCCGCATATTTTGCAGCATACTTTGAATAATTGAGTCATTTCGAAGGGTACCACTCTTCGCTTTTTCTTCCCATAACTCAATTTCTTTTTCTTTCATGTCTGCTTTTTCTTCCGTAGAAAGAGGATGATAGTCACGATACCTCGTTTCTCTCACTTTTGAGTTTAAATTTTTAATTAAGTCGTTATAATCATCGACAAACTTTTTCACGGTATCGAATACCTTATCAACATCTGCTGCTGAGTTAAATGTTACGGGGGAATTCGTTACTTCTTTTAACGTAATTTCAAAGCCGTTAATCTCGAATGTGTTGGAAGAACGTTCCATGTTATCCATTCCATTTAACGTAAACTTTGCATCTTGACCTGGTTGACCTCCCGATTTTTCGACCCATGTGTTATCCGGATCACCAGGTTCTCCTGGCTTCTCTGGGTCTGCGGGAATAAAAACTTCAATTTCCCCTGCACCTGTGTTTTTAGCAGTCATCCCAAGTCTTCCGCTACGTTCATCAAAAAAAACGTTCACATTTGAGTCTTTATTAAGTCTATCAACGACTGATTTAATTGATTCTTGCTCACCAATTTCAAACACTTTCGTTTCACCGTCTGGCGTTTTGATGGCTATTGTATCGCTTTCAATTAGTTCTCGAAAATTTGACTTTTCTTTTAAGTCCTTATTTGCAGCTTCCGTTTGCCAAGTAGCCGCTTTAGCAAGCCGTTCGACTTCAATCGTTCCTGAAAACTCCGATGAAGCACTTAAGGCACGTATCCCCACCGCATTTTCATTCGAAACATTTACCGTTTTCGCCATATAGGTACTTGATTGCGTCATTTTAAACAGATTGTCCCACATAGAGCGAACGTCTTTATTTACACTTCTATAATCATCTACTTGCCATTCTACAAATTGTTTTTTCTGTGTAATTTTATTGAGGGGAAAACGATGCGCCCTCATCATATCGTTAATAATCGATTCTGTATCAATTCCTGATGCTAATCCGCTTATTCGCATCATTTTTCACGCCTTTCTTAAATCTTTCTGTCTATGAACACACTGAGAAATTCTTTCATTGCCGCATGAATATCCATTAATTTCTTAGCTGGAATTTCTTTTATAACTTCATCGGTTTCTGTATTCACAATCGTCACATAGTACTCATTCAATTCCTCATGAAGTTCAAACTTTAAATGAGAATCTGTACTCGTTAAAAACTTATTGATACTTTCGGTCATTGTTTTTGCATTTGGTATAGATAACTCTAAATCATTCGTTTTATTTTCATCTACATCTATTTTTTCGGATTGAACCTTCACTAGATTCTCAATTTGTATTGCAGTCTGAGTACCTTCCATTCGATTCACCAACATACCCAACCTCCCCAACATTCGGTACGCATTATTATTCTTTATATCGGCAAACCCACCTAAATGTTTAATGTAATTATAAATGAAATCTTTGTGAACTTTATAAACATTTGATTAAATAGGCCGAAGTACTACATAGTAGTTATTTTATAGGAAGATAGGTGGGGCAAGAAATGTTTAAATCAATTAAAACGAAAATTATCTTTACGGTAATTACACTATTCCTGTTAGGCGTAGGGGTTATGACTTTCATGAGTGGATTACAGGTAAAAACCAAAACAGAGGATAGTGTCATAGCACAAAGTTCTGTTCTTATAGAAGAAATGAGTCATTCAACTTCAAACTTTCTTGAGCAATTTAATAAAGGAATTTATCAACTGTCAACGACATCGATTGTGCGTGATTTTCAAGAAGAAGGCGGGGATGTTGACAATAAGGAAGCCGCAAGACTACTTGTTACATTAGAAAATGAATTTACTGCATTTATCGATTTATTTAAGGATGCATCATCTGTGTATCACTCACAGATGGACGGAAAAGTAATTATTAGACCTTACGTTGACCTAGGAGATTTCGATGCTCGTGACCGCGATTGGTTTATTAAAGCTGAAAACTCTCCCGACACTGTTCAATGGTCCGCTCCATATGTTGATGCTGCGACCGGTGAAATGGTTGTAACTGCCTCAAAAGCAGTACGTGAAAGCAGTCAAACGAACGGGATTATTGGGCTGGACATTCAACTATCTGCGTTAACCGGTGAATTTGAAAAAAGGCAGATTGGCTATGATGGACATGCGATCATGTTAGACCAAGACGGAGTTGCAATTGTACACCCGGAAATGCGCGGCGAATCATTAATCAATAGACCTTATATTGAAGAAATGTATAATTCAACTGAAGATAATGGCGTGATTTATTTCAATGAAGATCAAGTCGAACGTGTTCTTGTTTATACAACAATCCCGAACTACAATTGGAAAGTTGCTACAGTTTATGATATTAAAAACATAAATCAAGTAGCGACTGAAACACAAATCATGATGACAATTATAGCTATCATCACATTAGTTCTATTTTGTATTGCTTTATATTTCTTAATTAGTCGTTCCATTCGTCCGCTTGCACAGCTAAATACTTTAATGGACGATGTTTCAAACGGTGATTTAACTGTCAGGTCAAATATTCTGGCAAATGATGAATTCGGACAATTATCCACGAATTTTAATATAATGATTGAAAATATGAATGATATTATTCGCGTTGTGAATGATTCAGCACTTAACGTTCGGGCTAGTTCTGAAAGTTTAAGCGCAGTTTCTGAGGAAACTAGTGCTTCCAGTCAAGAAGTAGCTTATGCTGTGAATGAAATTGCTTACGGGGCGTCAAGATCAGCTGAAGATGCTGAAACTGCATCTGATTATTCCAATTCCCTGAGTACACAAATTAACGATATTACTGGTAAAGCAGCAGCGATGACTGAAATTGCCATTAAGGCTGATACAATGAACGTGAATGGACAGGCACAAATGAACGAACTGAATTCGTCATTTTCCGAATTTGAAACGACTCTTCAGGCAATGGCAGAAGTGATTGGCGCATTGGAAGAAAAAGTGGGTGCTATCGGGAATGTTATGAACACGATTACCCAGATTTCATCTCAGACCAATCTACTTGCACTCAACGCGAGTATTGAAGCCGCCCGTGCCGGCGAACATGGAAAAGGTTTCGCAGTCGTTGCAGAAGAAGTACGAAAGCTTGCTGAACAATCCGCAAGAGCAACCGACGAAGTACAAGTAACAGTGCGTGAACTTCAAGAAGAATCTCAACTTGTCTCAGCACAACTTGAAAACACACGTGAAAATTTCCAAAGCCAAGGAGCTGTCGTCAATGAAACAGAAATGACTTTCAGCGAAATTTCGGGATTAATGTCCGATATGCAAAGTGCGATTGATTCAGTTGCGAATGAAATCACACGCGTCGATGCTTTAAAAGACGATGTAGCGGAAACAATTCAAACAATGGCGGCAACATCCCAGGAAACAGCCGCGGCTTGTGAAGAAGTAAGTGCTTCAACTGACGAGCAATTGCGTGCGATTCAATCGGTAACAGATGCTGCTGAACAGCTTACTGAATTAAGTGAAGAACTGACGAATGCCGTGAATCGATTTACAGTTTAATAATATTTTTAATCCCGCCTAAAAATTGTAGGCGGGATTTTTCACGTGTAGTCACCGTTTTAAATGTCGTTAAATAAGGAATACTGTCAATACAATATAAGGAGTTGGTTGGCATGAAAGAATTTAAAGTGACTTACTTTTTCGATGAAGAACATTATATTCGACGGTTTATTCACATAGAGTCTCAAGAGAAAGCAGAGGTACTAATACAAAGTGAACGTGACCGATATATTTCGTTTACTGATAGTCGTGGCATTTATCATGAGTTGAATACGCGAAATGTGAGGGTTGTACAGATTTCGGAGTATTTTAGAGAGCCTAGGCAATGAAGTCTATTCACATTCCGAGTAGATTAACTGCTTTGGCTCTTTCATCTATAACCATAATAGTTTCCCTGAAAATAAATAGCAGATGCCCATCTCTGTGTGTTATAAGGAACAAGGGTTGAATTGACAATTCCATAAATAGGAAGATATGATAAGGATGCATACTAATGACTATGGTTAAAATTGTTTAGGTTGATAGCTAGGAGGATTTATATGAATTATGGTTTTGACCAAAATGGAAAGCCAACGATGGTATATGGTGTCGGTGAAATAGAGACTGCTAGCAGAGGGCTTGTTTATGTCATTTTGGTTTTATTGGGCATTGGAATTGTTTCCTTTGTGCTTACCTTATTTTTTGCCCTTTGGGTTGCTGTAGATCTTTTTGTATACTTCTTTTTAGAAGGTCTGCTACCATTAAAATTTTGGTTTTATTTTGCGGAATTAGATCATTGGATTGGCGTATGGGATAAATCACCCCAAAAATCTGTATTCTTTATAGCTGGTCTAGCTATCTTGTTCTTCATATTTTACAGAGTTTGGAAAAAACGTATCCAACCCGGCGTTGTTAAAACAATCGGAAAGATATGGATTGGCTCCAATTTAGCTATTCTAGCTTTTCGACTTCCCCTGTACATTGGATTATCAATCTATATTGCACTTGTGGGGATTGACGACTTTCACTTGTTCAAATCAGAAAAGGTTGAATATGTAAAACGTGAAAGCGGTTTTTACGCGAATCATTCAGATGCAACGATTGATACTAACCATAGTAAGATTTTCAATAAAAAAATAAAAGAAGATATCAATGGTACAGAATACGATGATTATATGATAGTTACATCTGGAACAAAACCTAACTCAGAAGAACCTGGTTATTGGACTTTGGTTAGTTTGAATTTACATAAGAAAGTGGATGAAATATTGTTTATTGGGGCTTTTGTGGAGTCTATGCAGGTGGATAAAAACAACCCACTAAGCGTTCAAATTAAAACCGGTCGGGAAATGGAACAAGAAAAAATAATCTTTGAAAAAACATTCACAGATATCCATCAAGTAGAGGAGTTTAAGGTTAACGTCAAAAACTCAGAGTTAGTAGACATAATTATTTCAAGTGACCATGAGTTCAACTTTGGTATTTTTGAATTGAAGAAATACATGTCTAAATAAATAGAAACAAAGCCTTTGGTTATTGCGTTTTTTTATGAATGATACTAATACAATAGTTGACGAATTTCTCTAAAATCCCACCCATACCTAATTAAAGGAGGGTGGGATTGGATGCTATACTTATTTCAAATAAACTATTCATTACTGCAAACATTTTCTTCAAGCAAAATATACATCCTTCATAATTCAACTGCTTCATATTTCAGCAATCGGCATTCCAACATTACGTGCAATAATTCTAGCATCTTTATCATTTGATAAAAAAAGCAACCGGTTGTGTCGTAAAAGGTCTTCTGTCTGTTTTTGATAAGCTTTTGTAAACGCTAAACTAGAATAGACAGTTATCGCCAAACAAGATTGGACACTTTTCGATACAAAATAACCCTAGTAATCTATAATTTTTAGTATGGATGAGGGGGATCGAAAGGTGAAAAAATTAATGTTATATGTTGAAATTCAACAAATGGCTGCACAAAAGTTTTCAATACTAGAGATTTCCAGGCAATTAAAAATCTCTCGAACAACTGTATATAAATATTTAGATATGTCCTTTGAAGAGGCAACTGAATGGGCTAATTCATTGAGTACAAGGAAGAAAAAACTTGATCCATATAAAGAATGGATTATAGCATGGTTGCGAGAATACCCACATTTGAGCGCTGCTCAAATCAAAGATTGGTTATTAGAGAGGTTTCCTGATCTTGAAGTCGCTGATAGTACGACGAGGCTTTATGTTAACGAAGTTCGTGAAGAATACCAAATAGCCAAGACGAAAAAAGTGCGACAATACGAGGCCGTTGAAGAACAACCAATGGGTAAGCAAATGCAAGTGGATTGGGGAGAAACAAAACAAAAAACTGAAGATAAAAAAGAGAAAAAGCTTCATTTTATTTCCTTTGTTTTATCACACTCCCGCTACAAATATATCGAATGGCAAGACCGCCCTTTTACAACGAGGGATACAATTCGATGTCATGAAAATGCTTTTCAATATTATGGTGGAATGCCAGAGGAAATCGTTTATGACCAGGATCACTTAATAACTGTAAGTGAGAATGCAGGGGATATTATTTTAACTGGAGAATTCCAGGCTTATAAAGAGCAACGTGGCTTTCGTATGTATCTTTGTAGAAAGTCTGATCCCGAGTCAAAAGGAAAAATAGAAAACGTCGTTAAATATGTAAAGTACAATTTCGCGGATAGTCGTATATTCACAAATATTGATAATTGGAATGAGCGTTGCCTGGCTTGGTTGAAAAGAACTGGAAATCACAATGTCCATCAGACAATTAAAAAAAGACCGGAAGAAGTGTTTCTCCTAGAAAAGCAACACTTACAACCAGTCTCTTACCTACTCTCGAAAGAGAGTATCCATAAACCTAGTATAACAAGAGTTGTAAATAAGGACAATACAATCACTTATAAGTCAAATCGTTATTCTGTCCCAATCGGCACCTACAGACCTAAAGGTGTCTGAATACCGTTGTAATTGATATTCAAGAAGAAAAAGATGATAAAAACACTCTGGTAATTAGGACAGATAACGCTAGTGAAGTCCTAGCCAGACACGAATTATCTATCGGTAAAGGCCAATTAATCAAAAATAGAAATCACCAAAGAGACCGTTCTAAAGGAATCGAAGCATTTAAAGAAACTGTTGTCCGACAGTTTCAAGACACAGAACTTGCATCAGTTTACATAGGACAACTCCTAAATCTTTATCCAAGGTATCGCAGGGATCAACTAACTACCCTGCAAAAAGCAACTATAGATTACTCTACTGTAATTGATGAAGCGCTTCTGAAATGTGTTAGGGAGAAGCTGATAAGTGCAAATGATTTTAGAGATGTGTCTAAGTTTTTGAGTTTAAATCTACAGCATTCTAGTGAAGGTCCTATTAAAAAGTACAAGCGTAAAAATCATGTGAATATTGAAGTGGAGACGCGACCAATCAGTACCTATACCGCTATATTAGGAGGTGTTTCTTTATGAGTGAGACGATAAGAACACTCCAAGATCAGTTTAAGCAACTTCGTCTATCCGAAACAGCAACTGAGCTTCCGACAATTCTCAGGCAGGCCGAACAGGCCTCCTGGACATATCGGGAATTCATTCAAGAAATTGTAAGTTATGAGTTAAAGAAACGTGAAGAAAAGAGTATTGAGAGGCGAATGAACTGGGCGAAATTCCCCTATATTAAAACGTTGAAGGAATTTGATTTGACTGAACAAGAATCGCTTAGTAGTCGCCAATTGACGCAGCTAGAAGAGTTGCATTGGCTAGAGGAACAATACAATATCATTCTATTAGGCCCACCTGGGGTGGGAAAAACACATATCTCAATTGGCATTGGGATAGAAGCAATCCAAAAAGGTTTTCAAGTTATGTTCGTTACGATGGGTGAACTTGTTAACCTACTCAAAACAGAAGAGTATATTCGAAAATCCCAAGTACAATTAAATCGAATCAGGAAGTCAGATTTAGTTATTATTGATGATTTAATGTACATGGCAATGGATCAGCGAGAAGCAAATTTGTTTTTTCATTTAATTAATCATCTTTATGAACGTAGTTCAATTATTTTAACTTCGAATAAAAGTCCAGACCAATGGACTGAATTAATGGGAGATGAAGGTATCACAACTGCAATATTAGATCGTCTACTGCATCGCGTTGAGGTCATTAATTTATATAACGATAGTTATCGCATGAAACATCGAGTAAGTTTGTTTGAAAGCGAAAGTGTTCAAAGTTAATTAGCATAATGTGTCCAATTCTACTTGACGGTTACAGCTTTCCCGATTTGATCTTGAAGTCAATCAACTTCATGCTCTGCATCTGATATTTTTGAAAGAAGTTCTTTACAATCTACCAAATACTCGCCTAACTGACGCTTCTTTTCATGTAAAAAAAGCGATACTTTACTAATCGTGTGATTGGCAGTATTTCAAAATTGTGAAATACATATCGCACCTTTTTTGTTAACCTTCCTAAAAATACAGAAACATCTTCCTTAAAATCATTCATAGACACACACTCTTTCTATCTTCATCTGTTATCTAAATAATGTATTAGAGAATTAACACACGCTTTTATAAGACTATTGTACCGTAATCAACATCAATCAATGATATAAATCACCTAGTTTATATAATGTAGTAAACTGAATGACCCCTATCCTTTTACTATTTCTCCAAAGAAAAAACACCCCAAAAGTTCGTTTCTCAACGTTAACTTTTTAAGGTGTTTTTCGAAATATGAAGGCGGTCTACCTTCTCTAATACATTTTCCATATGTAATTAACGACTACCAAATTTCTCAATCAATAAGAAAACAGCGACCTATAGATAAGTTTTTTCTAAAATATCCCGAACAAAACCATCCAACATTGCATTAAACGCTTCAAAGTTATCATCATTTGCATTATGAGATGCATGGGGAATTACTTAGAGTTAAAAACACGTTTTGTTCGCTCAGTCACGACAATACTTTTGGACATAATCTGTTTTGTCATATGCTCTTAATCTTGCCCGTAACAATTTCAAACAACTTATCACTATCTATCAAACTATTACCTGCACGACTCGTTTGAGATAACGAATTCTCTATTAAACTAAAATCATTTTTTGAAAGATTATATTCGTTATAATCCGTGCTAACATATAATTTTCCGAATAATTCTTCTAGACTCCCTACTGGGTTTTGCCCTAGACTATTTTGTAAATATAGTCTTAATTCATCGTTTGATAAAGCGACTTTTACTATATCTGGAAGTGTTATACTTGCTGCAATGCCATGCGGAATGTCTTTATGTAACGTCATATAATAAGACATAGCATGGGCAATTGCCGTTTGCGTATTTGAAAATGCTAGACCTGCTTGCAAAGTGGCTAACATCATTTCTGCCCGCAGACTTACATCATCTAAATTGTTCACTAGCTTTGGTAAGATATCTATTATTTTAGGTATTGCACTAGTTGCATAACTTAACGATAAGGGACTAGAATTCACATTCCATATGGACTCAAGACTATGCGACAATGCATCTAAACCCGTTTGTATTGTTAAATCCATCGGTAATGTCAATGTCAAGTTTGGATCACATAGAGCAACTTCACACCATAGTTGATCCGTATGAATAGAATATTTCTTCTTGTTGACATCATCCCAAATTGTTCCCCATGGCGTTACCTCACTACCTGTCCCAGCTGTTGTGGGGATTGCAATAATCGGTTTATATAGAATATCATTAGACTGATGACCATTCGTTAACATTTCTCGAATTAATTTAAACGGCTCTACATATGAACTTTCTTTATAAATCGAAAGAGCCTTAGCAATATCGATTACACTTCCGCCTCCTAACGCAACAATTACATCAAACGAATCAAAATTAAGTTCTTTATATAAAACTTCCAATTGTTTAAGTGTTGGATTTGGCTGTATATCGTTAATGATTTGGGTAATCAATGGATTCTTCTCTACTATTAAATTAACGAAACCACGTGTTTGAAATCCTTTAGAAGTAATTAAAAGCGCTTTCCGATCACCAATCCATAAAGGTAACCTTTCTAATGAACCAATACCAAAGTCAATTTTAACGGGATTATAATATTTGAAATTCAACGAAACATCTCCTTCGCCCTCTCATAATCTTCAAGAAAATCAACTTCTATCCATGGTTCTTGACTTGTAGGATAGCAAAGTATCTTTAATCCATCTTGTGCCATATTTGTAAAAGCAAATGTATCATAATCATTATAATGCTCTCCGGTTAAAGCATTTTCAATATAAGTAAATACAGCTTCCGGATTATGAATTGCTGCAAGGCCAATCCATTCTCCATCACTTTTATTCGGTGTAATTTCCTTATTAGATTCAATTAAATAATGTTGATCTGTTACAGATACTTTCATCGCTTCTTCATTCGTCTCTTTAAAATCAACGGATAAATCCATTGCAGTTGAAGCATCTTTTGTACTCTCGATGAAGTTCGACAATAATGTTTCCGAAAAAATCACATCGCCATGTAAATAATAAAATGGTTCTTGACCAACAGCGGTTTTAGCAAACCATAATGACCCCATATTATTGCAATATTTATAAAACGGATTGAAAATAAATTCTGCTTGACCTTTTGCTTTACTCATAATATTTTCTTTACGATACCCTACAACTATAAAAACTTCTTCTACGCCATGTGCTTTTAATAAAGATATATTTCTTAACAAGATTTCTTCATTATTTACTTTCAACAAAGTTTTAGGCGTGTCTAAAGTCAATGGGTATAATCTACTTGATAGACCTGCTGCAACAATCACTGCTTTTTTTATCAATTTTTATCACCGCTTATATATTTAATAAGTCTATTCTTCACTTCAAATGGCTTCACTTTTGGGCGTGCTAAATCTTCTTTTACACCTGGACTTGTTTTAAGATAACCAAATGTCAATCCAAGATTTCGATGCCACTGTTTAAGAGATTTTTGTAAATCATTCAAATTACTTAACCTAACTATTTGAGGGTAGCGAGCGCCTTCAACAATTTTTATGAAATCTACATTTGAAGAAACTGTTGCTTGTCCCCCTGTAGATTCATGCATCCCATTATCCAATAGCAAATGATAAAAATTATTAGGTGCGTAGTATGCATTCGTCGTTATCGCACCCATGCGCATCAAAAATGCTCCATCTCCATCAATGGCTATCACTTTTTTATCAGGACGAGCTAAGGCTAATCCTAAACCTAATGAACTTACACACCCCATCGATCCTACCATGTACAACTGATTTTTTTTATCTTCTAGTTCATACAACTCTCTACCAGTCACACCTGTTGTCGCAAGAAGAATTGTATCTGAATCTGAGGTGTTCTGAATTTCTCTTAAAGCTTCAATTCGCTTAGGAAATGCTAAGGCTGACTTGTTGCATATAGTTTTAGGTAGCGTTTCGTTCTCTTTAATTGTTGATGTTAATTGAACAGGGCCTAACGTTTTCTTTTTCACTATAAAGAAAAAGGATTCGCCCTGTTCTATTAAAGCATCTGCTCTTTTTAATTGTTGCTTCGCTTCATCAATATCTGATGATAATTGCTCATTCGCAATCTGCATAGTGTCTAATAACTCTTTCGTTATCTTTCCCATTAATTCGTGTTGTGGTTCGTCAGAAATTCCTTCTTCACCACGCAAGCTTACGAAGCCTAAAACAGGTATTTCAAAAATCTGATTTAAAGAAGTTAGGGGAGAAACTGCATTTGTTATGCCAGAGTTTTGACAAAGGAAAACTGTTTTCTTTCCTCCTAAGTGGGCTCCTGCACAAATTGCAACAGCATCTCCTTCATTGGCACTCATAACAAATTGTTCTTTATTAATTGCATAATTAATCATACTTTTTAAGAAAGAACAAGGTACACCACTATAAAAATTAAAACCAAGTGTATCCAGCTCTTTGCCTAAATCATGCATATCTAACAATTTATAATTCACCTGCTTTTTGCAAATCGACCATGTTATCTACATCTAGCCATGAACCACGAATGTAATTAACTGATACTTTATTAGCTTTAACAAGATGATTAAATAAATCACTTAGACGTAATTGTTCAAAAGAAGAATTTTGCATTAACTCATCAATTGCATTCCTAACAATTTCTGCGCCCTTCTCATTTACCTTCCAAAGACCAATAAATTCGCCCACAGCTTCATTATCTTCAAGATTTGTAGACATTTTCTCAAGATTAACAACTTGATTAAATTGCCTACGATTATATGCCTGATCAGTCTGAACGTAATCTATATATCCTTCTTTTTCTTCAACATCACTGTCTACAATTAAAACGATATCCTCGTCTGCATTTAATAACTCATTTAGAACATATTTCTTAAATAAAATATCCCCGAATGAAATAACCGTATCCCCTTGAATCTGTTCTAATGCTAAAGATAATGAATACAATTCCTTTGTCTTGTCGAACTCATCATTATCGATGACATTTATATTCTCTAAATTAATATACTCTTTACCGTATCCACGCACTACTGAAATATCTTTAATCCCCATTTGATTAAATTCATCTACTAATGTATGTAAAATAGGACTTCCATTTACCTTCAACAACGCTTTAGGGATTTCTTTCGTTAATTCACCAAACTTAGCTCCTCTTGAAGCAGCTAAAATAATTGCGTTTATTTCCTGTCCATACGTTGGCAAATATTTCTTTTCTGCTTCTTTTAATTCACTTGCACCTTGTAATTCAAAGATGTGACTCACACTTGCAACTGTGCCTTCTACATTCACTAAACTTTCATCTTCGAAAATTCTCTCTGATATTTTTTCCATTGCAGTTATTGCAGACCTTACATTATGGTTTGCCCAAATGACTGTGCTTACGCCCCATTCACGAAATTGTTCTGTTGGCGTAGAATAATACTTTGTTGGTACAATAATAACTGGGTGTCGATTTCCCCAAGCTTCCATAAATGCCTTAATTTCTAATGCATTCGATTTTTTACTATGCATTAAGATTGCATCAGCACCAGCTAGTCTATATGCTTCTGCTCTCCGCAATGCTTCTTCTAATCCCCAACCTGCAATAAACGCTTCGACACGTGCAACTACAACAAAGTCAGGATCCGTCTGTGCATCTTTCGCCGCCTTTATTTTCCCGCAAAACTCATTCATATCTGCAAGGGGCTGTGCTTCTCCATCTATAAATGAATTTGTTTTCGGAAACAACTTATCCTCAATACAAACTCCTGCAATTCCGCGTTGCTCCAATTTTCTTACAAGACGTCGCATATTATTGAAGTTACCATAACCGGTATCTCCATCCAATAAAATAGGTATATCAGTTGCATCGCTCATAAACTCGATGACTTCTAAAACTTGAGTCCAAGATGCTTCATTATTATCACGTACACCTAAAGCAGCAGAAATAGATAATCCACTCGCCCATATTCCTTTAAAACCTGTATTTTGAACAATCTTTGCAGATAATCCATTGTGAGCCTCCATCAGAAAACCTAATTGATCTGATTGAATCATGTTTTTTAATTGCGTTGTTTTTTTCAATCTAAATATCTCCTCTTATTAAAAAACTTATCATTTATTTCGACCATCTCAACATATCTTTTACTTGCTGAAATACATATTCATCATATTTTTTCTTTTTATCACTATTTTGCTGCGTAATGTCTATTTCTGTTTGATTTTCAACTAGTCGAGATTGATACCCCTCTAAATTAATTGACAAATCAGCTAAAACAAGATGCTTTGTTTCAAAATAATAACTTATATCTCCCTCATTAATACGAACTTTATATGTCTGGTTTGGATGAATAATTTGCGAAAAAGTAAATTCTCTTTCTTCGTTTTCTCCAAAAGCCTTTGGAATCCGTCCATCTATCTCTTGAATAGATTCAAGTCCACAGCTTTTTAAAATCGTCGGCAAAATATCGACCGTTTGAATTAGCTCTTCACTTTCTATGGTCGGTACATTTTTCCCACGCATCATAAACGGTACTTTTAGTCGATTATCACTTAATAAATTAAACCCTTCTTCTAAAAATGTTTGTCCATGATCTGAATGTAAAGTAACGACAAATTCGTCTTCACCATAGTTTTTTAAAATATAGTTATATAAAACACTTAATATACCATCTACTCTTCTGATTTCCTCAGCGTATTTAGCAACTTTGCTTTCATCAAATTTAGTCTGAACCGAGGTCGTTCCAATCTTATTTTTATATAATCGATTTTTAATATCTGTATTTACTTGACTAAACAAGTGATTTTCAATTTCATCAGGAACATTATGTAAATCTAGTAGAGATATTGCGAGAAAGTTATTTGTTTTATTAAACGACATAAGATGTTCAATCGTCTCCATAACAATCTCTTTACTGTCCATTCCTCCTAGAAAGTTTTGATAAATCATTCTGTTAAATCCTTTATTATATCCTAATGTTGGAGTTGTTCTCCAGTTTGGCGAGATATTCGTACAATAATAGCCTTGTTCTTGAAAATACTCAGCCAATAACTTGTGGGATTCTTTAAAAGTAAATAAATGTTCAGGTTGCAGTATTTTATGTTTCGTAGCATAGACGCCAGTATTGATACTACTTTTACTTGGTAATGTCCATTCGCTAACGGTATAACAATTTTTCGCCATAAATCCTTTCTTGAAGAATTTGTGTGTGTGAGGCATCATTTCCTTCAAACCATTTTTCTCCAGAAACTGATAGGAAAGTCCATCTATAAATATTTTTAATACTAACTTTTCTGGTTTCACTTGGGGTTCTAATTCAATAATATCACCAATAAATATTTCAGAATCCGATGAGATTTCTATTTCTCCGGGTTCAGTAATTCTTATATAATGAAATTGATTAATCCTTAATTTATCTCTTGAAAAATCAAACTTCTTTCCGTTTACCTTTATTTCAATATTAGTAGAAATTTTTAATTTGGAAATTGGAATAACAACAGGACCCTTAGTTTGATATTTCCTTAAGTTCCTACTTTTTTTTCCTTTTATTAATTCACTTTTAAAAAACATTCTCGTATTTAAATCTACATCCGCAATATTCAATATTTTATACATATTGACCATATACTCGTGCTCTGTACCTACGTGTTGCGGTTTTCGAATTAAACTCTCCCTATTCTTATCAATAGGATAAACCCTTGCATCTTCTTGATCTAAGACTTTCTTCATTTCATTCATTTTTTCATGTGTAACATTTGCCTTCGGATTCTCTTTTATTACATTTTCTAATGCACTTAATGCTAGTTCTTTATTTTCATCTGTGAAACCATATTTTATAGCGTAGAAAAAACTATTCAAAGATTGCTCTACTTCTTGAATAGCATTGTACATAAAGCCTAAATTGTAATAAATATTAAAGTTAAATGGATGCTCTATTGCACCTGCTTTCAACTCTTGAATAGCACCTTCCACATCATTAGCTTGAAACAATAAAATTGCTTTATAGCAATATTTTGCACTATTATTAATTACACTTGAATACTCTTCCAGTTTTTCTCGGGCTTGCTCGAGGTTGTTTTCTTCTATATTTAGTTCGATTTTTCGTGCAAGCGAAGAATAATACTCCATTTTTGAATTTAAAGACTCCATTATTAGCAACTCCGGTTTATTAATTTAAAGTAACTCTATTGATTATTAAATGGTTAATACGCTAGACAAATCCCCAACAACATCATCGTCCGTCATCCCAGGATAAATCGACAACGCCAAAGATTGCTCATCACTACTGGACATAAGACTTTCTCAAACCCTAATTTCTTGTAATAAGTCTGCAAAAAGACTGAACATATAATGTATATGCACACCAATCTTCAAGGCACGAATTTCATCGTATATTTCTCGTCGTTTTTTTTAATATTTTACGAGCAAAATAGATCCCAATGCTAATTATTCTATCTTAAAATTATCTCCTGAAAACTGTTTCTTTTTTGGAGTTCTAAGACTATGTTATAACCAGTTCCATTTGAAGCTAAAAATAATGCTGTAACTAATATTATACGTACAAAACTTTAGTTTCGGCATTATTTTTTCTATCCAATCTAAATATCTCCTTAATTACAATTCCAAATTGGTTTTTTCAGCACCCATTCTTCAAACTGATTTTTCATAAATAATTCTTCATTATAAAACTCATCAATAATACTGTAAAACTCAGTCGTTGAATATCCTAAAAAGTCAATAAACGATTCTACAGACTTTTGATCAAGTTTATGGTCATGTTTTCTTACTAGCTCAATACCTTCTTCTCTACTAATTAAACCATACCTAATATACTTTGATGCATAATCAGTTGCTGTCGCATGTCCAAACTTTGGATATTTCAACCATGGATGAATCAAGTAGGCCGGAGTTTCGATCTGATCGAACGTTTCAAAAGTATGTTCTCTTTGCCATTCATGTGTTAAATCCATAAAACCATTTCTCTTTGAAAAAATATAATTTTTATAACTATTCCATCTTACAAAATAACTTAAATAGATTGGTTCTAACTTGGCAACTTTATCTTCCGTAGGCGGCGTACATAGGCTTAAATCAGCTAAAGTAATGTTCTCATCTATCAATTCATTATAATCAATATCAGATGCTACACCGTTGTTTATTTGATTTCTCGCCGAATAGACCTCAAGTCGATCTGTTCCGCCATACTCATAACTTATATTTTCTCCGTAAACAATTAAAGGAATGTTGAGTTGTATTGCTATGTGAAGTGGATATGTATAAATTAAGCGTTCTGTAAACCAAACAGGCTTACCATACTTTTCAAATGTTTTTTTCATTATATATTTTTGTGCCTTCAAATTAGGCTTCAAGGAAATAATATGACAGCCAAATCTTTCAGATATATTCCTAATATTATTCTTTCCGGCATCTGTCATTTCTAGATTATCCTCTACCGAGACAAGTAGAGGATTCATTCCCATAACTTCCTTCATAAAATATACTTGATAGTGGCTATCTTTTCCTCCACTGACCGGAATAATACAGTCAAATTTGGTCTCGTCTTTCCTTCGATATTTGTCACATAATTGCTTGAGTTCTTTCAAACGCGCGTCCCAATCTGTCTGTTCCTTCTGTTCTTCTGCTACGCAGGCCTGACATATTCCTTTTTCATTAAAGTAAATACCTGGGCGTGTATCTGGCATAACACATTTTTTACAAAACTTCATTTTTCATTCACCTCATATAATTATAATTTTATATTCCTTACCAAGCATTCAATCCACCATCCACAATAATATTCTGGCCAGTCACATAACTCGATGCATCAGATGCTAAGTAAATTAGCGCACCTACCATTTCTTCAGGTTGTGACATTCGTCCTAATGGAATACGATTGCTATAATTCATCTTAAACGTATCATTTTGTCCACTTTCTACCCCACCAGGTGTAATGGCATTCACTCGAATACCTTCTTGTGCCCAGTAAGTCGCAAGATACTTTGTCAGTCCAATAACACCGGCTTTTGAAGCAGAATAAATTGCTGGGGAATTAATTTGACGATCTAAATAATAAGAACCCTCATATATTCGTTGGTCCGGTGCCATCACGCCATATATTGAAGAGGTTTGAATAATAGAACCTCCTTTTTGTTGGTCCTTCATTATTTTTCCAATATACTTGGCAACGAGGAACATACCATCTAAGTTTGTCCCCATAATTTCTTTCCATTGATTGAGTTCGTAATCTTCGAAATCGGCAAAAAAAGCATCTAAATTGCTTGACTTTCCGGCTGCATTATTATGTAAAATATTAATTTCGCCAAATTCAGCGAGAACCGATTCAGTCATCCCTTTTACGGACAACTCAGATGTAACATCACATTCAAAAGCTACAGCACTTACATCATATTTTGTCTTAATTGAAGTCGCTACGTTTTGTGCTTCTTTAATATTTATATCTACTACTGCAACATTGGCACCTGCCTCGGCTAATCCAGAGCAAAAATGGCTACCCAATATACCAGCACCACCTGTAACAATTGCCGTTTTTCCTTCTAACTTGAATTTTTCTAGATAAGATACTGTCATGATAATCCTCCTCTTTTCGTAGCTAAAAAAGAAACAAATTCAAAATCAAGTTCAGAATCGATATCAATTGATCGTTCTTCGGACATTTCATACAATAATGTTTTTTCCTGAAATACAGTTGTCGAGTTTAGCAATGTTTCTCTTCGCCAAATATAAATCGAGGCGTTCATATCATAACACTCCGGTGCATCTTGTCTGCGTACGATTACTTTATCAAGCTTCTTTGATAAACTAGCGTAACCCTCATGATTTATTTCAACTAAATTAAAATATGGACTTCTTCTTGAGGGAGCACCGGTAATTAAATTATCAGCATCCGGACTTTCTTCAAATAATTGAACTGATTGTGCAATATCATCTATCAATCGAAGTGGCGAAGTAGCATCCATATCAACAATTACATCAAAGCTTCTGCCTGTCTTTTTTTCTGCTAAACTTAGGCAATGCTGAATCACAGGTAATTTCGCCGCTTGATCAGTTGCAAGTTCAGGCGGTCTTTCAACCAATATGTCCGCGCCATATTGGTTAGCGGCGGCTAAGATCTCTTTGCTATCGCTACTGACTGCAATTACATCAAACAATCCACTTTTTTTCGCTTGTAAAATAGTATGAGCAATTAAAGGTTTCCCCAATAATAGTTTAATATTTTTATTCTTCACGCCTTTTGAGCCACCTCTGGCACAAATTGTACAAATTCTATTCATTAGACACCCACACTTTCTCTCGTGAAGCAAGTTCTGCCATCTCAATCATTTTCACTATATTTAAACCTTCCTCATAAGTACATAAAAATTCATTCTTACCGTTTAAAACAGCCATGTGCTGATTCCTATAAGTATCATCCCGTCCAGTTTCAAATTGAAGGATTTCACCATTAATTTGCAAAGTATTATTATTAAAATCTACTTTATATGTTTCTGTATTTGTATTAATAATCAGCGAACGCTGCGTCAAGTGATCCAAGTAATTCATTTGTAATGTGACAATTGGAACGTTTTTTGTTTTATATATAAAAGTAAAATGATCCTCAGATTCAATGTTTAAATCACTGAACTTACCGCCTAAAGCGGTCATTTCCTGCCATTCACCAAATAAAAACTGTAAATAATCCAACTCATGACTTAGATCACGAAGGACTCCCCCCCCTTTTGACCTACTGGCTGAATAAGACTTTGTATAATCAGTTCCAGGACGCCAAGTTGGTAAATACTGACCAACATAACATTGTACAGATACAATTTGTAACTTTCTTATCTTTTCAGCAAGTTTTTGTACTAAAGGATGAAACCTTAAATTATATCCGACAAATAGTGAGGCGAAATCTAATTGATTATTATTTCCAGGATATAATGGTTTTTCGACTAATATTTTATTTTTATAGCCAAGGTCTGCTAATCGATTTAAAACAACTTCGTGTTCACTTGTTTCATTCGCAATCACAATATATTTGGGTTCTTCTTTTAATAAGGCATTTTTTATATCTGAATAAAGATAAGGATAATCTACTTTTCTTCTCGATACAACAGCCACTCTATGGCCCAACTCATTTAAAATCCTTGTATGCCGTTGACCAATTGATCCATACCCAATCACTACACATTTTTGTTTATCCATCGTTGTTTACACCCATACTAAAGTTTTCACGATAATCACCATTCGCCTGCTCATAATCATCTAGCTGACCAATATCCAACCAATATTCTCTCAATGGAAACGCCAAAACTTTCTTTTCCTCACTCATCAACTTCTTAAAAAGTTCAGGCATATCATAAAAATCATCGCTGGGGACATGGTCTAACGCACTAGGGTCCAGCACATAGATACCAGCATTCACAAAGCTTTTATGTACAGGTTTCTCAACTATCGACAGTAGCTTATCATTATCGGTTTCAATAACACCATACGGTATCTGATATTCATATTCACGTACACACATCGTTGCCACAGAGTTTGTTTCATTATGAAAATCAAGTAATTGTTCAAAATTTATTTTTGTCAATAGATCACCGTTCATTACAAAGAAAGGTTCATTCGGCGTTTCTGATAATAGCGACAGAGCACCAGCTGTACCAAGTCTTTTCGTTTCTTCAATATATTCGATATTGACACCAAGATGTGAACCATCCTGAAAATAATCCATAATCATATCTTTTTTATAGTTAACACATAAAACAAAATTTATAAAACCAAAACTTTTGAAACTCTCAATAATTGTTTCGAGTATAGGCTTACTCCCAACATTCAACATTGGTTTTGGTATTGTTTTAGTCAGTGGATGAAGTCTTGTACCAAGCCCGCCTATCATCAAAATGACTTTATTTGTTTTTTTAGCCATTACTTCTAAATCATCAGCAAATAAAATATATTGTAGTACATTAGTTTTCGAAACAATAGGGAGTTGTTTTAATTTACGCTCTCGCATCTGCTTTTGATAGTAGTATGTCTGCTTTCCTACTCGTCCACAAAATGGATTTGGGTTCATAACTTCACTAATTTGCGTTTCTAAATCTAGTCCTCTTAATATCCCACGACGAATATCGCCATCTGTAACCGTACCAAGTAAATTCATTTCATCATTGATAACAGCTGTGAATTGCATAGTGGTTTCATCTATGATTTTCATCGCATCTATAATTGACGTATCAGGTTTTATTAGGACGTCTTGCCAATTCCTCATAATTTACACCTCTTTTGCGGGAATCCCATAGGCAGTTTTCCCAATGCCAAAATTTTTTACAACAGTTGCACCTGCTCCAATTGTTGTTTCTTTACCAATTATAATCCCTTGAATAATAGAAGACCCTGTACCTATATGACAACAATCTCCTATTTGGACACCTCCTGATAAAGTAGCTCCTGGTGCTATGTGGACATGTTTTCCAATTTGACAATCATGATCAATAATCGCTCCTGTGTTAACGATTGAATTATCCCCTATACTAGAATTTGATTGCAGTATCGAACCTGCCATAATTTGAGCACCTTGTCCAAATCGTACTGAAGGCGAAAGAATTGCAGTTGGATGAACAACGCTCGTAAATTTAAATCCCTTTGATTTAAAATATTCAAAGAGATTTTTTCTAATAGCATCTGCCTTGACAGTCCCAAGGCCTAAGACTAGTTCTATATCTTCCGGACTGTAACTTTCTGTAATAACATCATCAGTTCCCAAATAATTCAAATGACTAAGATCTTGTTTCTTTTTTAAATCAGTATATCCAATGATTTCCCGTTCCTGTGCAATCAATATCTCAGCTAAAACTGAAGCATGTCCACCGTTTCCTATAATAATTACAGGTTTATTCATCGAGTAATTCATCCGTTTCATAAGATTTTTTGGCTGTTTTTCCAATAAGCGACCAATAAGTATATGGCGGCATCCCGTTTCCGGGCCGTTTAATTACTAAATGATTTTCTGTGATTGTTTCTCCAATAGCGATGGGAACTTTTGCGACCACACTTTTTCGCGCTGCTTGGCGATTCTCAAATTCAATCGTTGTCGGCTTCTTAATTCCTGTACCAAGAGATTGCTCAATCACTCGAATTCCATTGACCATTTGCTCTAACTCTTTCGGTTCCAATGAAGCCCGGTGATCGGGTCCTGGTAGTTGGCGATTTAACGTAATATGTTTCTCAAGGACAACTGCACCTAGTGCCACGGCCGCAATCGGAACTGTGATTCCTTCCGAATGATCTGAAAAACCAATCGGCAATTGTAACTCGTTTTTCATCTGATTTATAGCAGTTAAATTGATCGTTTCAAAGGGTGCGGGATACTCTGTTGTACAATGTAAAACAGTCACATACTCTCTTAATAATAATTTTGCTTCGTCTGTATGATAAAATGCCTGTACTTTTTCCAGATTAACAAGTTGATTTGGAAAAGCTAATCCATAGGCCAAGAATGACAAGGCTTCATGGATATCATCCATTGTTGCCATGCCAGTCGAAATTATCATTGGCTTTCTTTTCGTTGCAATATAATGTATAAAAGGACTATTCGTTAGCTCTCCTGATGGGATTTTGAACGTACTCATTCCAATATCATCTAATAAAAAATCGACACTTTCAAAATCAAAAGGCGTCGATAAAAATTCGATTTCAAGTGTATCGCAATATCTTTTCAGCTCAATAAATTCTTCATAGGACAACTCAAGTTTTTTCAACATCTCAAACTGGGATGTTGCTCCGCCCAGATTATTTACTTGATAGTTTGCTTGCTGTGCATCAGGCGTTACTAGATTTTCGGTTTTAAAAGTTTGAAACTTTACTGCGTCCACTCCCGACTTCTTTGCAGCTTCAATTAATTGCTTTGCCATTTCAAATGAACCGTTATGATTAACGCCAGCCTCAGCGATGATATACGTGTGATGATTCATAAGCCATAAAACTCCTTTTGAACAAGGTAAGTATGTATACTTTTAAGATTTCTAATGATTTTTTCAGAGGATTGGCCATTCCCAAAAATTTTCTCATACGGCATTTGGTATTTTAAGGCTTGTTGAATTCCAAAATGAATAGAATTTTCATCAAGACTAACGGAAATAACTGACGAAGGATATTCCCTTCCCTTTTGGCGATCCCCACAATTAACAGTAGGCGTTTCCAAATAAGGTACCTCTATAAGACCACTCGAAGAATTCCCAATAACAACATCGGCGTGCTTCACTGCACTCAAATAACGCAATTGTCCCAATGAATCAAATAAATAAGCATTTTTATTCTTTGATACAAAGCGTTCAATCTCTTCATTTATCTCTCTTCCACCATTATCTGCATTTGACTTTGTAAAAACGAGATTATTCTCTTTGTAATTGGCTAAAGCAGCTAGGAGAGGGTGAATTCCATTTCTAGTACCATTCGTTTCAGGGTGATGAGTAATTAGGAAAAGTGGTTTCTCCTTATCGATTTTTAAATCATCGTATAGTTCATCCTTTGATAACAATGGGATCTTCAAAATATTTTCTATTCCGAGTGCACCAACATTCCAGACCCGCTCCGGATGTTCTCCCAGCTGAATCACACGCTCTCGATGAGATTCTGTACTAGTGAAATGCCATGTTGCCATTTTACTGATGGAATGGCGAATCGCATCGTCATAGGCGCCAAAAGTTAATTCGCCCCCATGAATATGGGCAATCGGTAATTGCATGATAAGGGCCGTTTGTGCAACGGCTAACATTTCGAAACGATCTCCTAATACAATTAGTAAATCGGGTTGTAATCGTTCAAATGCCTCTGCAAAACCAATTATTGCAAGTCCCATCGATTTTGCAACGCCAACCGCTGTATCCGATGACAATAACATCTCGACTTTTTCATCAATCACAAAACCATCTTCTTCAATTTGTTTATAAGTTAATCCAAATTCCGGGGATAGATGCATACCTGTAACGACTAATTGCAAGTCAAGTTCTTCATCTTCTTTTATTTTTTTCATAAGCCAGTACAATAAGCCATACTCAGCCCTTGTGCCAGTCACAACGCATATTTTTCTACGCAATAAAACTCACTTCGCTTTCAATGGCGTACTTGGGATATTAATTATTCTATTTTCCAAACTAGTCATATAATCTAAATTCCCTTTCGGCATAGTCTTATATGATGCCAACTTATGAAGAGGCGTCCAAATCGGTCTCGACATCACACCATGATTATTCAAAAAATCTAGTACTGTATCACGATGATGCTGCTCTTCTAACACCAATGTTTGTAGCCAATAATTACCTTTCGTATGAACAGGTTCCTTAAACAATGACACACCATCTACATTATTTACTAACGCTTCATATATTTTTGTAAGCCGTCTTTTTTGTTCAATAAATAGCGGCATTTTTTCCAACTGCGCACATCCCAATGCCGCATTTAGGTTCGGCATTCGATAATTATATCCTATCTCATCATGCTTATATGCCCATTTATGCGGTACTTTAGCCGTCGTCGTAATATGTTTAGCATAATCAGCAAGATTGTCATCGTTAGTTAAAATTGCCCCGCCGCCGCCTGTTGTCATAATTTTATTTCCATTAAAACTAAGAGCACTAACAAGTCCAAAACTACCTGTATGCTTTCCTTTATAATATGATCCTAGCGATTCCGCAGCGTCTTCTACAAGTGTAAGATTATACCTCTCACACAACTCAACTAATGGATCTAGGTCTACTGGATGTCCAAATGTATGCATCGGAACAACTGCACTAATAATCCGTCCTGTTTCTTTATTGACAAGCTTTCCATTTCTTATTTCACCAATCTGTTGAATATGCTCTTCTAATTTTATGGGATCTAAGCCAAGTGTTTCTTCGCCAACATCTACAAAATGTGGAATCGCCTGTAAATAAGATGCCGCATTCGCCGTTGCAATAAAGGTCAGTGAAGGCATAAATACTTCATCTCCTGCTTGTACACCTGCAACTTTTAAAGCGACTTGAAGCGCCGCAGTACCGTTGACAACAGCAACTGCACGTTTCACTCCTGTAAACTCTGCTAACTCCTGTTCAAAACGATCTACGTATTTCCCAACTGATGAAACCCATCCCGATTTTACGCAATCTGTTACATAATCAATTTCTAGTTCATTAAAGGTTGGTTCATGAAGTGGCACAAAATCTTTTTTGTATAAACCTTTTATTTCATTCGCAAAATTATCCCATTGCTCATTCATATGTTATACACATCCGTTTTGTACGATGCCAAGTTTTCAGGATTTGTAAACCACTCGATTGTTTCTTCCAGTCCTCGCTTAAACCCATCTTTTCCACCATAATTCGGTGTCCATCCTAATAAATCTTTCGCTTTTTTATTATCTGCCCACAAACGCTCTACTTCACTTTTAGCTGGTCTAAGTCGTTGTTCATCAGTTTCAATAGTTAAATCTACACCCATAACTTCAGCAATCATATGCGCTGTTTCACCGATGGACACTTCATAATTTGAGCCGATATTAATCACTTCACCAGTGGATTCGTCATGATTCATAACTGAAATAAAACCATTGACAGTATCTTTCACATAATTAAAATCCCGTGTTGGATGGATATCTCCTAACTTAATTGTTGACTGTCCTGAAGCAAGTTGCCCAATAATCGTTGGTATGACAGCACGTGCTGATTGGCGTGGTCCATATGTATTGAATGGACGAATAATCGAAACTGGTGTATCAAATGATTTATAAAAAGACATTGCCAGTTGATCTGCACCAATCTTGGTAGCTGAATAAGGTGACTGTCCTTGTAGTGGATGATTTTCATCAATTGGCACATATTGAGCTGTTCCATATACTTCGCTCGTGGATGTATGGATAACCTTTTCAACACCTAGCTCACGTGCTGCTTGAACAACATTTAAAGTCCCTTTAATATTCGTATCCACATACGTACCAGGTGAATGATAGGAATAGGGTATCGCAATTAACGCTGCTAAATTTAAAACATGTGTACAACTTTTCATCGCTTCTTTTACACCATATGGATCACGAATATCACCGGAAAACACATCTAGATTTTCTTTCACTTCTTTAGAAGTATGGTCCAACCATCCCCATGAATTGAATGAATTATAATAAACAAAAGCACGAACGTCATATCCCTGTCGAACAAGCTCTTCGGTTAAATGAGACCCGATAAAACCATCTGCACCTGTTACTAAAATTTTTTTATTCATCAAGTTCATTACTCCTATTTTCTATTCGTTTTTTCATTTCCTCAAAATAAGGTTTTACAAATTCTACATGCAAACTTACCTCTTGAATAAAACTACCAAATGATTCAACAACAATTTCTGCTTTTTTCAATAAATTATTTTCATAGCGAATCAATTGACTCTCTTCTGACAATCGTTCATTTTGGACTTTCAACATTGGTTCGACAAAACCACTATAAAATGAATTTCTCTTTAACCTGTTGAATTCTTTATCGAATAAAACAAATCGCTGTTCCATATTATTTGTTCTTCTATTTTTTAATGCACCATGAATAACTTCTAATTGTCCAACTATTTCTTTCAATAATAAGTCACAATTGTTGGCATCCCGTGAAATTTCCCTTATTCTTTTTTCCACATAGGAAAAATCATAAGCATTTAAGGTAGCTCCACCCATTTTCTTAACAACTTGAAAATTTAACCTTCCTTTAATTAAATCATCTAATTCAACAAACGAGGTACCTTCAATTTGCGCCCCGCCTTTTGTCGTATTTATCACTTCGATATTTCGATTAGCCTCAATATGCATTTCAAGTTGTTGGCGCATCGCATTGAATCCTTCATCGGTTTTAATATCATGACCGTAAACATCTTTAACAATTAAGGTTTTTATTTTTTCTTCTTCACTTAATTCATTGTCAATAAAATCGTACTGAATACCAGATGCATAAAGTTGATTATTTTGATAACCTAAATTCTGCCCTACCAACATCACGGGGTTACATTCAAGTTGGGTCAGTAATTGAAATGTCACTACCGCAATTGAAGGTGCATCTAATATAATATCAATTGATTGTGTTGTATCCAATAACTGCGGTGATACAGTATCTTGACTCGTAATCATATGAAACATTTCACCAGGATAATCCTCCAAAGTTTCGAAACCTACAGAACTCCCGAATATCAGAGGTATGTCTACAATATTTTTTTCTTTAATCTTTTCAATTACAAATTGATTCCTCTCGCTAGGATCATATGTACAAGCCGCATCTGGATAAATCCCATGTTCAATCAACGCATTAATCGCTGATCCAACAGAGAAAATATACGCAAGGCCATTTTCTTTAATAAAACGTAAGCTTTCAAATTCCTCATTCAACGATGGACCTGCCGCAACGATAATTGCAGGCTTTCCTTTAAACACATCTTTATCTACATCATGTAAGATATTTGGTGTTTTCAAAACCGTTGGGAAGTTTTTGATCGCATTAATGGTCCATCGCTTTTGGAATGAGACATTAACAGCTAATGCATTTTTTTTATTTCTTAAAGTTTCAACAGCTTTTTTTTGTATTGTTGCTATTTCCCTACCGTAGATTTTTTCATAAATAGGTAAAGTGAGGAGTTGTATCTTTCCTTTTGATATCGCAAGAAGCTCTTCTATCTCTTTACTTAATCGTTCAGATTCAGTTCCTACGAAAATCTGCTCTAAGTTCTCTAATGGAAGTTTACTTGTAGATAGATAAGCAAGCATTACTTCTTCATTCGGTTCATAGATTGAAAATTTCATATTGGGATATCGTTCAATAAACGTTTGGAGATGATAGCCTATTCCTATTCCGACAAAAAGTACGTGTTGATTAGTATTTCCATCAAATTTATCAACTAAACGTTCCGCATCTTTTTCTGGGTCATATTTACTATGAACATATTGCATTTTATCGCCAACAGCTACTTTTAATGTAAGTTTTCCTCTTCTAGATTCCTCGATAACAACATTTTTTGATGGCGCATTTTCTTCTAGTGCTATCATTCGCTTCAAAAGCTCTCGATTTTTCGTCCGCAGTGCATTTCGATTATCAATTAAGATCATGACGCATTCCCTCAGTATCAATTGCTATTTTAATTTCTTCAGCAAACGTTTCAAATACAGGTAATATTTCATATTGTAATATATCTGCTACGAGTACTGTGTCTGTATTTTCCAATGCTTCTTCCAAAGTCCCTAATTCATTTTGCAATTCAATAGCTGGTTCCATCACTGCATCCCAGTTTGTTGGACGTACGATTGACTGATCCACTGCTGTTATCATCGAGGCTAACCACTGTACGCCTTCAAATAATTCGATTAACCCCATCCAATTTTCTTTTGAGGGATTATGATAAAAGGCATCCGTTAGATCTGTTAGATGCGGAATTGCACGCGCTACATATTCTTCAGCCGATAATAGTAAATCATTAACGAACTGCTTCGCCCCGATTGCGATAATCTCTAGCTCAGTAATGTCTGTTAAATGACGCAATAAATACTCCTCAGGTGCTTCCGTGATTTCTTGTCCGTCCGCTACGAGATGACTAAAGTAAAATTGATTTCCTAGTAATACATTAACTTTTTCTATAATATCTTCCATCGTTGAATTTTGTTCAACTTCAATAATTTGTTCTTGAAAAAGGAGTTTCATGTTTTTCCTCCAAAGTAGTAGTATGTATAAATATATCTCACCATCTATTATATCGACCATAATGTTCAAAGTTCAAACGAATCCTTCATTTAATCTAAGGGGATTCTGTATTACAATAGAATAGGAGGGATGAGGATGACATTCACGATTATTGAAACAAAAACAGTACCAACCATTCAAGTACTATCGAATAGCAGGCGCATGATTTTACATAGTAAATACAATCCGTTAAAAGAAGTTAATATTTGGTGTGATAAAGAAGCAGATGAAATTAAAGAGGATGAAGAGATTATCGTTATTGGACTTGGTGCAGGTTATCATATTCAACAACTTGCAAATCGTTATCCTACTCATAAAATTACCGTTATCGAATTTAATGATCCTTTTTTTAAATGGTTCAAACAGAGTCCATTTAATGCATCATTATCTCAAAATGATGCGATTTCAATGAAACAGTTTAGTGCTTTATCACCTACTGAAAAAAACCAAATTTTCTCTTCCATCAGTTTAACTAATTTACTGATTCATAAAAGCGGTCTTGATTTATTACCTACTGAATTTGAAGGCGTCAAAATTGCACTAGAAGATATCATTTTGCAAAAAAATTCCTTACGAAAACAACTTGGGAATTTACATTCTAATTTTGAAAAAAACAATGCATTGAATGATAAAAGTATTTGTGATTTAAAAAATCTGTATAGCGGAAAACCGATAATTTTAGTATCTGCAGGGCCTTCTCTTGATAAGCAACTGCCTTTATTAAAGAAAATACATGATGAAAAACATTTCGTAATCGGTGCAGTTGGAACAGCCGTGAAACCACTTATTAAAGCTAAAATTACACCAGATTTTTTCATGATTATCGATCCAAATGAAGCGACCTTTGGACAATTAACGAATGTAAGTCTACCTGAAACGCCTTTATATTATTTGAGCACTGCTTATCATGATACGGTTATGTTGCACACTGGCCCTAAACGGATTGTCTATCAACGAGGATATGAAGCTGCCGAAACACAAGCGAACGCTACGAATTCTCCCCTTATTCAAACAGGTGGATCTGTCGCAACTACCTTACTGGATTTGATGGTTTATTTGGGTGGAGAAAACATCGCTTTAATTGGCCAAGATTTAGCCTATACAGACGGAAAAAGTCACGCAAATGCAGCATATGCTCAGATTAATATACAAGGTGCACAAAAAACGATTAATTATTTTCGGACAGGTAAAGTAGAAACAAATCGTAATTTATCACTGTATCGTAAATGGTTTGAACGATATGCCAAACAACATCATGGATTACAGTTATACAACTGTACAGAGGGAGGGGCGTATATTGAGCATTGGCAACACATTTCATTAAAAGACTTTTACAATAACTATAATGATCCTAAGTGAAATTTCTTTGATGAAAAGAGTTAGCTGATGGGATAACCATATAAGAATGGACTTACCAGAATCAGTATTACTAACTTTCCGATAAGTCCTTATGGTAAATTATTATGTCAGCTAAAATCCTTCACCAAAATCATTTGATAAAAAATCATAAAAACACGGCCGATTGCTCGGACCGTGTTTTTATTAGCCGTATTAGCCAAGTAGTTGTAAAACTCCCTGTGGCTGTTGATTTGCTTGCTAGCAATCTGTATCTTTCGAACACAGTATAGACTATATCTTCATCCCGTTACTTCAGGATGCTGGGCGCTTCGAATGTTAAAATGCATAACACCCTACGGATTTCATCGCCATAGCTTTTGCCTTAGACGGTATATCCTAGTCGTTGAACGTTCCCCACGATTTCTCGACAGAGGCTTCGCTGCTGATTGTCCAATCTCTCCATTTTTCAAACCATCACGTTTACCGTTTCCGATTCCGCTGTGGTAGAAGAGCTATAAGGATATTCCAGCAATTCACCCAGTGATGCTCTATATTATTACTAATATAGACGCCCGGTTACAACATTACCCTAGAAGTTGCAATACTCCTTGAGGTGTTTGTTGTGCTTGAGCTAACATTGCTTGTGATGCTTGTGTTAAAATGTTGTTCTTTGTGAACTCCATCATTTCTTTCGCCATATCAACGTCACGGATACGTGATTCTGCTGCCGTTAAGTTTTCTGAAGATGCAGCAAGGTTGTTAATTGTGTGCTCTAGGCGGTTTTGGATTGCCCCAAGTTTTGAACGTGTTGTTGATACCGCGTTAATTGCAGTATCGAGTGTTGCAATCGCACCATCGGCTGATGTTTGTCCTGAGATTTTCAAAGTGCCAATGGACAGATCACTTGCTGCCATACCGCTAATCTGTATATTAATTGACTGATTAGTATTTGCACCGATATGGAATTTTTTCCCCGTAAATCCACCACTTAACAATGTTTGCTTGTTGAATTCTGTCCTCTTTGTAATATCATCAATTTCTGCAATTAATGCGTCCAACTCTTCTTGCATTGACTCACGGTCAATTGTACTCATGTTCGTATCGTTCGCAGATTGCACTGCTAACTCACGCA